>NZ_JBMKHB010000027.1:0-69089 GCF_049238285.1 Enterobacter cloacae complex sp. IR53041
TCAAATTTGGCTCCTCTGACTGGACTCGAACCAGTGACATACGGATTAACAGTCCGCCGTTCTACCGACTGAACTACAGAGGAATCGTGTGAACGAGGCGCATAGTAGCGACCTCAGTTCGCCTTGTCAAAGGGTGAAATCGCGCTTTTTGTTCGTTTGCCGACAATTTCAGCAAATCGCTGATTTTATAGTAAATTTGCTTCGAAATTACACAGCAAAATGCGCCGCCCGCAGGCGGCGCTCAGGATTAGAACAGAACGGAGTAGTTCAGACCAAACGTCCGTCCGCGGCCTTTATAGGTGTACAGGCCCGGTGCACCGTAGGTTGGGCTATACAGCCCCGGCGCGCGCTGGCCCCAGGCGGTGGTGTAGTCTTTGTCCAGGAGGTTCTCCACGCTGAAGCTGACTTTACCCACCGGCAGGGCGTAGCTGCCTAGGAAGTCGACCGTGTTGTAGCCATCGATCTTCTTGCCGTCGGCGTCAGAGACGTCAAAGGTCTGCGTGCTCTGCACGCGCAGGGTCCAGTCGCCCGGCGCCCAGTTGACCCACGCGCTGGCTTTCGACGGGCTGGCGCTGTCTACCGTCAGCTTCTCCCATTTCCCGTTTTCGCGAGTTTCCGACTTAATGGCGTTAAAGTTCGCGCCCGTGCTCCAGTCGCTGTCGGTGAAGAAATAGTCCACCTGACCTTCTACCCCGTAGATACGACGCTTGTCGTCTTCCAGGTTGATGGTCATGTCCGTCTTGTTGATGGTGATGGTTTTATCCGAGAGCGAGTAATACGCCGCAACCTGGGGGCGCAGGTTATCCCCGGTGTAGCGCCAGCCCAGCTCATAAGCGTTGACCTTGATACCGTCCAGCTTCGAGTCGTTGACGTTGACGCTGTTCAGCAGGCGATAGTGACCGTTGCTGAGCTGATAGGTACCGGAGCCGTAGTACTTCGCCAGGTCCGGGATTTCGAAGCCCTGGGAGAAGTTAAACCACACCTGCTGCTGTTCGGTCAGGCGACCGAGGATCCCGGCGTTAAACAGGAAGTTGTTGTAATCGGTTTTCCCGCCCGGCACCGCGTCGGCGGAGGTGGCTTTCCCGGTAGCGATGGCCTGCTGCTGGGTATAACCGACAAAGTCGTCCACCTTGTTCTCGGTGTACTGGTAGCGCACGCCGCCGCTAAGGGTGATGGCGTCAATGTCATAGCTGGCCTGCAGGAACGGGGCGAGGTTGGTGATGCTATAACCCGGGTAGCGGCCCACGTTGTAGGCGTTATCCAGCTCCATGCCCCCGCTCGCCGCAGCTTTTTTCAGGTTGAAGAACTGCTGGTTGGCGTCGAAGGTTTCGTGATCGGCATCCATACCCCAGGTCAGCGTCAAATCGTCCACCGGTTTGCTGTTCAGCGTCAGCTTGCCGCCGTAGAAATCGGTTTTCTGCTGCGACGCGCCGATGCTGGTGACCACGCCTTTGGTCAGGGTCGGGAACGGATAGTAGGTCAGGCTCTCGTCGCGATAGTAAATCTGCGCGACCAGATCCTGGCCCCAGAAGTCGGTATTGGAGTACTGCAGGTTAATCAGATGGCGCTCGGTACCCGGCACGCGGTCAGAATCGAGGTTACCTTTGTTGTACGCGGTCGCATCCCCCGTGACCGCCGAGAAGTTCTTCCCGAGATAGAGACCATGCTTGCCGTCGGACTCGCTCTTGTAGTACTGAGTGGTCAGCTGCAGCTGCTGGTGATCGTCAATATTGAGGGTGCCTGTGCCCATCACGTCGATACGGTCGGAATACTGTAAGCCGGTCTGGGTGTTATCAATGATGACCTCGTCGCCGTTACCGTCATACCAGCCGCCGTAGCGCTGATACGACACCGACAGACGACCGGAGGCGTTGTCATTGCCGCCGCTGACCGCTGCCGACACGTTCTCATCGTGGTCGTTGTGGCTGTTGAACCCGCTTTTAGCCCCGGTCTGGAATTCGACTTCGGTCTCAGGCTGGCCCTTTTTGGTAACGATGTTCACCAGACCGCCGGTGCTGCCGCCGCCGTAGAGTGACGTGGCGCCGGAGATGACTTCGATACGGTCAATGTTGAACGGATCGATAGAGTCGAGCTGGCGGCTGTCGCTGCGGGACGAGTTCAGGCGCACGCCGTCCACCATTACCATCATGGAGCGGCCGCGCAGGTTCATGCCGTAGTTGGTACGCCCCTGGCTGCTGACGTCCATGCCCGGAATCAGCTGCGCCAGCACTTCTTTAATCTCTTTCCCGCCCTGAACCTGCTGCTCAATTTCAGCCCGCTCAATGACCCAGGTGGTCTGCGCCATCTCCGCCACGCTGCGGTGCGCGCGGCTGGCGGAGACAACGATATTTTCTTCCTTTTGTTCTTCCGCCCACGCAGAGGTAGAAAGCATTGCAAGCAAGCAAGGATTTAAAACCCAAAGATGAGAACGTTTCATTGTTATGTTGACCCTGATTGTGTGTGTCAGTACTCGGTGGTTTTTGCTAATGATTTAAAAACCTGACTGTTCTCCGGGCTGGTGGTGCTTCGCCAGTGGATAACGCCAGGGGTGGTAGCCAGCTCAAACGGCTCGTCGGCGTGTGCGCGGTTCAGAATTCGCGCCGCGCGCCAGGCCATCAGGCTGAGCTGGGGTTCGGCAATGCCGAGACGGTGCATCCCGGCATTCACGGCAAACAGGCGGTTACTCTGCGGGCCGTCCCATTCGAGGGTGAAATCGTTGTTGATGCAGAAGGCTTCGTCCGTATCCAGATGCAGGCGGTGAGACAGCTGCGCCAGGAACGCAGGCTGCACGGCGCGATAGCCGGTGGCGAAAATCACAATGTCACTCTCCATCTGCTCACGGCCGCCGTCGAGGTGATGCTGTATGCTCAGACGCTGTCCGTTTTCCAGGCGCGTCAGGGCCGTCACCGAGCGGGACGGCATCAGGTGCGCCCAGGGTTTTTCACGCAGCACTTCAAAGCGGTGGTACATGGCGCGGTAAATCGCCAGCAGGGACTCGGTGGTGATCCCGTCGGAGGTCATCTTCTGCTCGTGCAGCATCTGACGACGCGCCTCTTCACCGAGCGTGGAGAAGCTGTCCACGTACTCCGGCGTGAAATACTCGTTAGCAAAGGCGGCTTCATCCAGCGCGTTGTAGTTGTTGCGGCGCGAGACCCAGTTCAGGCTCAGCGGCTGGCCCCATTCGCCACGGAAAATATTCAGGAACAGGTCGGCACCGCTCTGGCCGCCGCCGACGACGGTAACGCGCTTGCCCGCGAGATCCGGCGCGCGCAGCATCATCTCGCTGGCGTGGAAGCAGCTATCGTCCTGCGTCGTGACGCAGTCCGGCAGGTTGATCTGCTTACCGATCCCCACGCAGACGTGGCGCGCCAGTAAGCGATCGCGTTGGGTCACTACCTCAAACAGGCCGCTTTTCTCATCAAAGCTCACCTGTTGTACCTGCTGGCTGAAGGCGAGGTTGGTGAGGTTGTCCGCCGCCCAGCACAGGTAGTCGGCAAACTCTTCCCGTGAAACGGTGCGCTGCTCGGTGGTCAGGAAGCGGTAGAACTTTTTACGCTGCACCAGGTAGTTCAGGAAGCTGTGGCGGTTGGTCGGCTCCACGGCGCTGACCAGATCCTTCAGGAAGCTGGTTTGCATGTGGCAGTCCGGCACCATCATCCCCGGGTGCCAGGAAAAGTGCGGTTTGCGCTCAAGAAACAGCGAGCTAAAGCCGTCCAGCCCTTCTGCGAGGGCGGCGATGCTAAGGTTAAACGGGCCGATACCAATGCCGATGAAATCATAGGTTTTCATTGCGCGGACTCCCGGGAGGCCAGAAAAAGAGGGTTATCAAGGTCGGTGACGTAGTTCGGCAGCATGCGGCTGCCGCCGTCGTGTTCGGAGAAGGTCAGTTTGACCGGGTTGAGGATCACGCGAATAATTTGCGGCTTAAACAGGTCGAACGTCGCGAAGCGCTCGGCAAGCTCGGGGTGCGCGGCCATATAGCGGTGCAGAACGCCGGCGAGGATCTGATAGAAACGCGTTTCGCTGACGCCGCTTTGCAGCGTGAGGCGCGAGATAAAACGCAGCACCGTCACGAAGTTGCCGGTTTGCAGATCGTGGATGATGTAATCCGCGCTCAGGCGCGCCGTGACGGCCTTAACCTGTTTCGGCAGGCTTTCCGCCTGCGGGAAATCTTCATCCACCAGGCGCATATCGCCCTGGAAATCCTTCAGCAGGATGCGCTGTGGAACGTAATTTTTCATCACCAGCGTCACGTTCTGGCCGTGGGCGATCAGCGCCACGCCGTAGCGGCAGAGCAGGTGATAGAACGGGATCACCGTTGCCTCAAACAGCTTTTCCAGCCACGCGTCGGCGCTTAGCCCGGAACGGTTGATCCACGCGTCGATGAGCGGGCGCCCGGCGTTATCGGTTTCCATCAGCGCCGCCAGCAGCACCGCCTGTTCGCCCTCCTGCAGATAGCAGGACGGGTTCTCGCGCCAGATCACCCCCAGCATCTCCTGATAGCGGTACGGCGCTTTCGGCAGCGCCGCATAGCCCGGATGCGACAGATATCCGGCGGCGGGTTCGCCAAGCACCTGTGCGCCAGAGCGGGCAAGCGTAGCGTCGGTGGCAAACTGCTGCTGCAGCCAGCGCGAGGCCAGCGGCCCGGCGGCAATGTATTTGCCCGGAATACCGCGATAGCAGGAGGTGTTGTAGATCGTCAGCGGAAGCTTGATGTCAAACGGCGCGCGACGGCTGGCGTTGGTGAGCGTGCGCAGGGACTGCTGCGCCAGGTACTCATCGCCAAACTCGCCCAGCTCAACCATCTCACCGCGTGCAAGGTGAGGCAGGAAATGAATGGCGATCTTCTGCTGCCACTGCCACGGGTGCAGCGGCACCGGCAGCCAGCTCTCGTCGAGGCCCAGCGCCTGCCAGCGGGCGTCAAAGCGGGCGCGCTCGGCGTTATCCATGGCGCTCGCCAGCAGGGCGCTGATATCGCAATCGACGTCGCTGCTCCAGACCAGATGCTCCCGCTGAACGGCAATCCAGTGCAGACGAAAACGTCCACGGTACTCAGGCGCGTACTGGCGCAGCGCGTCCAGCCCCCAGCCGCGACGACCTTTGTTGAAAATAAACTTCGGGTGACCGCGCATCAGACACTGTAATTCGTCCGGATCGAGGTGGATCAGCGCGTCCGCATCCAGCGCGTCACGCGCCTGCAGCAGCTGCATGTCGCCGCGCAGCGTGGCGTAGAGGTCCTCCATGTGCTCTGCCGTTTGCGCGTCGCTCATCTCCAGCACCGTCGCCAGCTGCAGCAGTGCGCTTTCCGCTTCGACGGCATCGCCGCTGGCGGTGGTCAGGCTGTCCGGGTCGATATGCAGCCAGCCCCAGATCCCGCGCGTGGCGCAAAACTGCCAGGACTCGTTGCCCATGGCGATGCGCCAGCCGTCCGACGAAAGCGGCTCGGCGCGCAGGGTGCGCTCGTATTCCAGCTCGGCGAGGATCTTCGCCACCATCTCGCGGTTCACTTTTTCCCAGAGCGCGTTCACAGGCCCACCTCGCTGAAGAAGCGGTGACGCTGGCTCATAATGAGGCGCGAGCGTTTATGCGGGAAGTCGAACTCTTTCACCGTGTCAAAACCGGCAGAGGAAAGGTGACGGAACAGGCGCTGGTTGTCGAAGCGCGGCTCGGCCACGATGCGCGTGGTGCGCGGTTCATCGAGATACAGGTAGTGGCTCAGACCGCGCAGCCAGCTGCGGATGTACTGCGCGCCGCGCCAGTTCTCTTCCCCCACCAGCATGTGCAGCCCGCGGTCAAACGGCTGCCAGCGGTAGTGGCGGCCAATGCGGTCTTCCGGTGCCCAGTAGAGTTCAAAATAGCCAAACGGTTGATCGTCGAAGCAGCCGATAACCGGGTAACAGTAGGTCGAGTCGAGCTGACGGCGCAGGTAGTTTTCCTGCTCGGCCTGCGGGCCCGCCATCTCCCAGAAGGCGTTCACGCGCGGGTTATTCATCCAGCGGGTAAAACGCTCGCCGTCCAGCGCCACGTCGGCCACGCGGAAGCTGAGGGTACGCTTAATTTGCGGATCGTAACGGCGATACACCTCACCCTGCGGGCGGCGAGGGCGCAGCGGGAAGTACAGTTGACGGCTCTCGTCAAACTGCATTCCGCCGCTCGCCTGCGGGCGTTCGCCCTTCAGCCACAGCGGCAATTGCCAGAAGGCGTCGCGCGCCAGATAATCACCGTGGGCCAGGCCAAACAGCGCCTGCGCCTGGGGTTCATCCTGCCAGTCCGCCCACGGCAACGTAATGCCGGTCAGCGCGGGGGCGGCCACAAACAGCTGATCCAGGGCTTCCACCAGCCAGCCGTCCGGGATCCCCTTCAGACGCTCCAGCACCGCGCTGCCGTCGAGACCCAACGCCAGCGGCAGGGCGCGATCCGTTGCGGTGCAGTGAAAGCCGTAGCCGGAATGGACGATATTCGCGATAGCCATCACGCCTTCTCCTTGTAGAACGGGTTGCTAAAGTCGAAATAGATCACCGCCGGATCGGCGATGGTGTTTTCATTGCGATCGTGCAGGTAGCAGAAGAAGTTGCCTTTGCAGTTCCAGGTCGGGCTGTCGAGCACGTAGTCGAGGCAGCGGGTCTGCTTCGCCGTGCGGCGCAGTTCTGCCAGCGCGTCGCGCACCCGGGACATCAGGCTCTCTTCGCTGTCAAAACCGGCGGCGGCAAGGGCGGCGGTGACGGCAAGGGTAGAGTTCAGCAGCAGGTAGTAAGGGAAGTAGCGCAGCAGCTGGCTCTCGCCAAAGCGGTTTTCCACCTCAGTTTCGCCCGCCTCTTTCAGCCACGCGTCGGCGCCTTCGGTCCACGCGCTGCCCTGGCAGTCGCGGTAGATCAGCCCGACCGGGAAATCCTGCTGCATCTCAACGAGGATATTTTGCTGGTGCGCCAGCAGGACCAGACCGTAGTCCGCCTCGGCGCTGAACAGCGGAAGTAACACGCGGTCGCAGTAGGCGTCCAGCCAGCAGCGGGCGGCCTGGGCGAGCGGTAAATCAAGACGCTGGCTCAGACGGCGCACCGCCGCGGCGAGCAGGCTGTCACCGCCGTCCGGCGCGGCCTGCGTCAGGCTCACCAGCACGTTGGTCTGGGTGTCTGGCGTATCGAACAGCAGATTGACGCGCAGGGCCATCAGGCTCTCTTCCTGAATAGTGCCGCTTTCGTCACGCAGCCCCGCCCAGCCGTCTTCCTGCATCACGCGCATGGTCGGGTAGCGCGCCTGTAAATCCTGCCAGCGTTCCGTTTTTGCCAGACGCGCCAGGCGCATGCCGCGCTTCACCTCTTTCACCGACAGCGTGCGCACGGAGTTGGTCAGGCGCACGCTGAGGGAGAACTTAATCATGTCGCTGTTGGTCTCGCTGTACAGCGAGCGGGAGGAGCTGGTGGGCAGCCACTGTGCGCCCGCTTCACCCAGGTCCTGCAACGAACCGTTTTCCGCCAGACGCTGGCACCAGTCCTGCTCCAGCAGATAGTCGGCCTGCCACGGGTGCATCGGCAGCAGCCAGCGGGTGTCGGTAAAGTGGCCGAGCAGCTCGGGCGCGCTCTGGGCCGCAAAGCGCAGCAGACGCTCACGCAGGGAAACGTTCAGGCTGTCGCCGGCAACGAGCGTGCTCTCAACGGCAAACCAGCGCAGCGGGAAGCGGGAGGCGAAATCGGGCAAATAGCGGCGCGCCTCGGCTTCGTTGAACGGCTCGTGGGACTTCGGTGCCGGGTGAAACGCATGGCCGACCAGCAGCGCCTGTTCCGCTTCGGCAAACGTCAGCGGCTTATCGCGCAGGGTTGCCCAGCGGTGGCGTAAATCAATCGCCTGCCAGGTGTGGGCATGGCTTTCGAGAACGCGCTGCTTAAAACGCGCCAGCGTATCGGCATCCAGCGAGCCTTTTACGGACGGTTTTTCAAGAATTAAATCAACCAGTTGAGGGAAAGTGACGGCGTCACCCCTGTCGCTGTTGCTCTGAATCAGCGTTGCCGGGAAACGGTACTGATGATGCTGGGTGGGTGAGAAATAGCGTACTGGCACCCGAAGCGCCTGGGTTTGGGAAAGCGGGATATGGATCTCAGATAGCGCATCCGCATCGGTAGCGGGGAGATAGCGCCAGTCCTTCGTTTCACGCAACAGGGCGTTTAAAAAGCACTGGGCTGCAACGTCTGTACCGGCGGCGCGGAGCAGAGCACGCATAGATGTACCTCATTCCATGATTGATAATAATTCTCGTTATGATATTCATTCTGTTTACACTCGCAACCATTTTTGCAATATTTGTTTTCATAAACTTCATAATTTCCACACATTTATTGACACTATGTTCACATTCTCATGCGCGCTGACTCTGAAACCTTGACGGAAAACGTCACTTCAAAAGCTAACTGGCCCCTGGCGCTATCTGCGGGGTTACTCGGCATCGGGCAAAACGGTTTGCTGGTGATGCTCCCGCAGCTGGTCACCCTGACCGGGCTGTCGCTCTCGGTCTGGGCCGGGCTGTTGATGTTCGGATCGATGCTCTTTTTACCGGCCTCGCCCTGGTGGGGGCGTCAGAGCGAGCGAAAGGGGTGTAAGTCCGTCATGCTGGCCTCGCTAAGCGGCTATCTGGCGAGTTTCGTCGTGATGGCCCTGGTGGTCTGGGGGATGGCGGCCGGAAGGCTGGATGCGGTCTGGGGGCTGGCGGGGCTTATTTTCTCGCGCCTGCTCTACGGACTGACGGTCTCGGGGCTGGTGCCTGCGGCCCAGACGTGGGCGATTCAGCGTGCGGGACTGGAGAAAAGAATGGCGGCGCTGGCGACGATAAGCTCCGGCCTCAGCTGCGGGCGTTTGCTCGGCCCGCCGCTGGCGGCGCTGATGCTCAGCGTTAATCCGGTGGCGCCGCTCTGGCTGATGGCGGTTGCGCCGCTTCTCGCTCTGCTGCTGGTGCTTCGCGAAGTCGCTGACCCGCCGCTGCCGCCGGTAGCCCATCAGGCAACCCGCCTGCAGGCCTCCATGCTGCCGTTCCTGCTGCTGGCGTTGCTGCTGGCGGCGCTGGTGAGCCTGATGCAGATTGGCCTGTCACCGCATCTTAGCCCGTTGCTGGACGGTAACGCCCGGGAGATCGGCCATCATGTCGCACTTCTGCTGAGCCTGGCCGCGCTGGCCACGCTCGCGGCACAGTTTCTGGTGGTCCGCCCTCAGCATTTCAGCCCGGTGACATTGCTCTGCATCGCGGCGGTGCTGATGGTGGCCGGGCTTGGGCTGATGGCTGTCGCCGGTTTAGCGCTGTTCTACGTGGGGATTGTTATCACGTCACTCGGGGCGGCGATGGCCACGCCGGGCTACCAGCTGCTGCTGAACGATCGGCTGACCACGGGGAAAGGGGCGGGCGTCATCGCCACCAGCCACACGTTAGGCTACGGCGTCAGCGCGCTGATGGTGCCGGTCGTGACGCGCTTTTACGGGGAGCAGTCTTTAACGGTGGCCGCGTGGGGAATGGCATTGCTGTTTTTAGCCCTGAGCATAGGGGTATGGTCAACCGAGCGTACCCCTGCTGAAAAAGCTTAATGGACCTGGCGGGACGAATGCCCGCCGGTCGCCTCATTCTGCCGCAGGCGCTGTAGCGGATCCTGCTGATAAAACTGGCAGAAACGTTGCCAGAGGGCCGGGAAACGGGGCGCGAAGAGCTCGGGCGCGCTGAAGAAGTACTCGGAGAGCACCGCAAAGCACTCAGCCGGGTCGGTTGCCGCATAGGCGTCAATGCTGGCCGCGCTTTCGCCCACCAGGTCTATTTCATCCTGGATGTTATCCATCGCCGCGTGCAGGTCGTGCTCCCAGCCCGCGACCTCGCGAAGCGGGATCCGCGGGACGCCGCTGGCGCGATCGCCGTTGCGGGTATCCAGCTTGTGCGCCACCTCATGGATAACCAGATTAAAACCGGAGGCGTCGAACGAGTCCTGAATATCGAGCCAGTTGAGGATTATCGGCCCCTGCTGCCAGCTTTGTCCGGACTGCACCACGCGTTGGTTATGCACCAGCCCAATATCGTCCTGCCATTCATCATCCACCACGAACGGCGCGGGATAGATAAGCACTTCGTGGAAACCGTCCAGCCACTCAATGCCGAGTTCAAGCACCGGCAGACAGAAAAGCAGCGCGATGCGGGCGTTTTTCAGGGGATCGAGTTCAAACCCCTGCAGCGGCACCAGGCGCTTTTGCTGTAAAAAACGATCCGCCAGCTGAACCAGTTTCGATTGTTCATCCGGATTTAGATTAGCCAGAACAGGGATCGTCAGGGCGTCATCCCATGGCAGCGCCACATCCCGGCCAGCCTCATTCGTTTTCCAGGGCCACTTTATCATCGCTTTGCTCGCAAACTCGTCACTTGAACAAAAATGGGAAAGTCAGATTCGGTTAAGATGCCAGAATATCGCCTGCTGCGACAAATCCAGCCTGAATAAACTATCATTTCGTACGTAGCGGTGGGTAGCGGTTTGCGGGCATCACCTTCATTTTGTGAAGTCTGTCGTAGCCTTTATCCGCAGGTGGGGTGAATAAATCAGTACGGTATTGAAAAGATGAGCGATTTCAAAGGTAACAAGCAGGACCTGCCCAGTCGACTGTGTGTGCACTGCCAGCGGCCCATGACGTGGCGCAAGAAATGGGCGAAATGCTGGAATGAGGTTAAATACTGTTCTGAGCGCTGTCGCAGGAGCCACCGTTGACCGAGCTACGTCTGATCCTGGGCGATCAGCTTAATCCGCATCACAGCTGGTTTGATACCTGCAGTCCGAACATCATTTACGTGATGCTGGAACTCCGGGCAGAAACCGACTATGTGCTTCATCACGCCCAGAAAGTTATCGCTATCTTCGCCGCCATGCGGGCGTTTGCCTCTGCGTTAAAGGAGAAGGGGCATCGGGTGAGGTATGTCCGGCTCTCTGATGACTCAAACCGCGGCGCGCTGGAAGACAATCTCAACGCGCTTGTCGCGCATTACGGCGCGGGCAGGGTGATATGGCAGGAGCCCGACGAATGGCGACTTGATACGCAACTACAGGCGTGGGCGAAGACGGTCTCCGTTGACACGGCCTGCGTCAGCAGCGAGCATTTCTTCACCACTCGGGAGCAGGTCAGCGCGTTCTTTGCGTCACGCAAAAGCTGGCGAATGGAGTACTTTTACCGGGAAATGCGTCGTCGGCACGGCGTACTGTTGACGTCAGCAGGCGAGCCGGAAGGGGGGAAATGGAATTTCGATGCTGAAAACCGCAAGCGCTGGTCCGGCGAGCCTCCCGCGCCGGGGGACGCGCGTCCTTGCCACGATCGTTCCGCCTTATGGGCGGAGATCCAACGCTGCGGCGTAAAGACCTTCGGCGAACCGCAGGCCGACAATTTTCGCTGGCCGCTCAACCGTTCTGAAGCCAAAGCCAGGCTGGATGAATTTATCACGCACGTGCTCCCGCAGTTTGGAAACTGGCAGGACGCGATGCACACGGAGGAACCTTTTCTTTTCCATTCGTTAATTTCATTTGCGCTGAACACAAAGATGCTTAATCCGCGGGAAGTGGTTGCTGCCGCCCAGCAGGCGTGGCGTTTGGGCCACGCGCCGCTGCCTGCCGTCGAAGGGTTTATCCGGCAAATTCTCGGCTGGCGGGAGTATGTGCGCGGGATCTACTGGTCGCAGATGCCCGGCTATCGGGAACTGAATGCCTTAGACCAGCACGCCCCGCTGCCGGACTGGTTCTGGACGGGCAAAACGCAGATGCGCTGCCTGGCGCATGCCGTTGGGCAGTCGCTCACCGAGGCTTACGCCCACCATATCCAGCGCCTGATGGTCATTGGAAACTTTAGCCTGCTCAGCGGCCTGTCGCCGCAGGCGGTTCATGAATGGTATCTGGGCGTCTATATTGACGCCTTTGAGTGGGTGGAACTGCCCAATACCCTCGGCATGAGCCAGTTTGGCGATGGCGGGTTGCTGGCCAGTAAGCCCTACGTCTCAAGCGCGTCATACATTCATAAGATGAGTAATTACTGTCAGGGGTGCCGGTATCAGCACAACCAGCGTACCGGAGAGCAGGCCTGCCCCTTCAATGCCCTTTACTGGGACTTCTTTGCGCGCAATCAGGCGCGTCTCGGCAACAATCCCCGCCTGGGCATTGTCTTTAAACAGCTTGCGGACATGACGGAAGAGGATCGGCAGGCCATTACCGACCGCGCCGGGTACGTCCGCCTGCATCTCAACGACCTCTGATCGGTATTTCAACGCCTGGGCGGTTGCGGCAGGTCAATAAGACGCTATTATTTTTGACTTTGTTGCGTATTCCATGACAGGACATCCAGACGCCATGCCCGTGAATTTTGACCTTAACGATCTTTATGCTTTCAGAGCGTTAGTGGAATACGGTAACTTCCGTGTCGCCGCTGAATCTATCTGCTTATCCCAGTCGGCGCTGAGCCGCAGGATTGAAAAGCTGGAAGCCGCGCTGGGAAACAGGCTGTTCGAACGCACCACCCGCCGCGTGGCGCTGACGCTCTACGGGCAAAACTTTGCCGAGCGCTCTGCGCAGCTGCTCGACAGCGTGGAGTCAATGCTGGCGGATGTAGATAAGGCTAGCGAAGAGCGGACGGGGCTGATCGCGGTTGCCGCGGTCCCTTCCGCAGCCTGTTACTTTATGCCCGACGTGATCCGGCGTTTTCAGTCTCGGTATCCGCGCGTTCGCATCAAGCTCATCGACAGCAGCGCGGGGAATGTGATTGACGCCGTGGCCCGCAGCCAGGCGGATTTCGGCATCTGCTTCGCAGGAAACCTGCCGTCTGAAATCGAGTTTTTCCCGCTGGTGGAGGATGTCTACGTCGCGGCGTGCCGAAAGGATCACCCCGTGGCGCAGAAGAGTCACCTGACGTGGCAGGCGTTTTATCAGCAGGATTATATCTCCCTCGATAAAACGTCAGGTAACCGTAACCTGCTCGATCGGATGCTGGGGGATATTATTCCCGGGCGCCCCAGCGTCTGCGAAACGCGTCACGTCACCACGATGCTCGGTATGGTTGAGGCGGGGATTGGCATCGCTGCCGTTCCCGCCATGTCAATGCCGACCTCTGAGCACACGCTGTTGACGCATCTGCCGCTGGTGGCGCCGGAAGTGAAACGCACCGTTGGGCTTATCCGGCGCCGGGGGCGCATCCAGTCTTACATTGCGGCTGAACTGGAAAAGCAGATCACCGAGCAGTATCGCCGGACGTAACGGGGATCATCCCCGTCTTCTCGATGACGGCGCGTGAGGGCGGTGAGGCGAGATAGGTCAACAGCGCTTTCCCCTCGTCAGGATGTTCAGCGTGACGAGTGACCGCACCCGCGAAGCGCGTGATGTATTGCACATTGTCAGGGATTTTCCCGACAAAGGTGACGCCCTGAACCGGCAACAGCTCGCTAACCTGCTGGAAACCGACGGCGTATTTTCCTTTTGCCACTTCCGAGGCAACAGGAATGCGCTCGACCATTGTCGCTTTATCGGCGACCTCCTTTTCAATGCCCAGCTTTTTGAAAAGCCCCTGGCTGACGTACCTGCCGCTGGCGCTGTCAGAGTAGGCGATGGAGCTGGCCTGCAGCAGCGTTTCACGCAGTTTCGCGTCGCTGCTGATATCCGGTACTTTCGCTCCTTTTTTTACCACCATGCCAACGGGAGAATCCGCGAGTTCCGTTCGCGACCCCGGCCGGGTCTGGCTGGCCTTTTCGAGCTTCTCCAGCGCATCGCCCACCATAATCACCACGTCGGCCTTCTCGCCGCGCGCGAGCCGGTTTGGGATCGCCTGCGGCGTATTGCCCATTGAGGGGCCGGGGATGACCACAATTTTATCCCCGGTCTGGCGTTCATATTCCGGGGCCAGCTTTTCAAGGGCGGCTTTGAAGCCGCCGGAAATCATGACCTTCACGTCCTGGGCAAAGGCATTGACGCTCAGTAACATCAGCACCAGCGCGCTGGCGGTATAGCGAGACGTGCGTTTCATGCGGCCCCCTGTGACTTGACGGTATTTTGCAGCGACATCGCACGACGGCGGTAGAGGTAGAGCGTTGCCAGCAGGGCACATACCGCAGCGAAGCTCATCCAGTAGCCCGGCGAGGCTTTGTCACCGGTGTATTCAATCAGCGCGGTGGACATCACCGGGGTAAAGCCACCGAACACCGCCGTTGCCAGGCTGTAGGCCAGAGAGAACCCCGCTACGCGGACTTCAGCAGGCATAATTTCCGTCAGCGCCGGGATCATCGCGCCGTTATAGAGGCCGTAGAGGAAGGAGAGCCACAGCAGCACGCTCAGCATCATCGAGAAGCTGGGCGCGTTCGCCAGCAGCGTCAGGGCCGGGTAGCTGGTCGCCAGCGCCAGCAGGGTCATGGCAATCAGCACCGGCTTGCGGCCAAAACGGTCCGACAGGGCACCGCCCACCGGCAGCCAGACGAAGTTAGAGATCGCCACCAGCAGCGTGACCAGCAGGCTGTCTGACGCGCTCAGCATCAGCACCTTTTTACCAAAGGTGGGCGCATAAACGGTGATCAGATAAAAGGCCGTGGTGGTCATCGCCACCATCAGCATGCCCGCGACCACCACCTGCCAGTTCGCGAGCAGCGTTTTAAAGACCTGGCGCATCTCCAGATGATGGCGGCGCGCGCTGAACTCTTCCGTCTCCTCCAGCTTGCGGCGCAGGAAAAAGATAAACGGCACGATTAAACAGCCGAACAGGAACGGGATGCGCCAGCCCCATTCGCGGATGGCGCTCTCTTCCAGCACCGCGTTCAGCGCAAAGCCCATTGCGGCGGCGACCATAATGGCGACCTGCTGGCTACCGGACTGCCAGCTGGTGTAAAAGCCCTTGCGGCCCGGCGTGGCGATTTCCGCGAGATAGACCGACACGCCCCCAAGCTCCGCGCCGGCGGAAAACCCCTGCAGCAGACGGCCCGTCAGCACCAGCAGCGGCGCCCAAAGCCCAATACTTTGATAAGACGGGATCAGCACGATCAGGAAGGTGCCTGCCGCCATAATGGAAAGCGTCACTATTAGCCCTTTGCGGCGGCCAACCTTGTCAATATAAGCCCCCAGCACAATGGCGCCGATTGGACGCATCAAAAAGCCCGCGCCGAAGACGGCGAAGGTCATCATCAGCGACGCAAATTCACTGCTCGCCGGGAAGAACGTGTGGGCGATGTAGGTGGCATAGAAGCCGAACAGAAAGAAATCGAATTGCTCAAGAAAGTTGCCGGACGTGACGCGAAGTATCGCGCCCGCCTTCGACCGTACGGTTGCAGGTGAGGTTGAGGAAAACATGGTTATCTCCAGTTTATTGTTGACGTTTTACGCGTCTGTTTCTGAAAACTGGATCAGGATGAGGAATTAGATAAGCGCAAATGCCGCATCGACTGATGCATTTCTTGCATGAATATAATCCGGCGAATAAATACAATTAATGGCAACAATAACTTAACAAAGTGTTGGCTTTTTATTCACCAATATTCTGTAAGTCTCTGATATTGTGATTTTGTGATGTGGCGCAGAGGCGCGTTTCAGAATGAGCCGGGTAACCGCGTCATTACCCGGCGGAGGCCATTTAGCGCAGCGCCCTGGCAATCGCGCTAAACATCAGAGAGGCTTCCAGCGGCTGGGCGCTGAAGGACGGTTCCGCCTGCGGCCAGGTAGACCACTGGACGATGACCAGATTTTCCTTCGGGTTCACCACGATCATCTGTCCGAAAATGCCCAGCGCCCAGAGCGAACCTTTCAGCGAATCCTTTGCCGTCGGCTCTACGCCCGCGGCGTTGGCGGGCACTTCATTGTTCCACCACTGATAGCCGTACAGCCCCTCGGGATGGGCGTCAGAGACCGAGCCTTTGGCCTTCGTCCAGCCTGACGACTGCCGGATCCAGTTTTCCGGCAGGATGGTCTTACCGTTCGGTAACGTACCGTTGTTCAGGATAAATTGCCCGAAGCGTCCCCAGTCCTCCAGCGTGGCGTTAAAGCCGTGCGCGCCGACGTCGTGCTGGCCTTTGCTGTAGGCATGCCACACGCCGTCGCTCGCCATGCCGTAAGGCTGCCAGATGCTTTTCTCCAGATAGGCTGCGAGCGTCATGCTGGTGGCCCGCTCCAGCACGTCACCCAGCAGCCAGGCGCCGCCCGAAGAGTAAGACCAGTTCTCTCCGGCCGGGTGCGCCCTGCGCAGCCCCTTCACCAGCTTGCGCACGCAGTCATAGGTACCCGGCTTCGCCTCGCACTCGGTGAGCTGCGCAAAGTCGGATTTAGGGTTGGTGTAATCCTCGTTCCAGGCCACGCCGGAGGTATGGGTGATCAGCTGCTTAAGCGTCACGCCGTCCCACGCGGTGCCTTTCAGGTCGGGTTCATACCGCGTGACCAGGTCGTCGAGCGAGTGAATTTTTCCCTCTTTGAGGGCCACGCCCACCAGCGCCGATACCACCGACTTCCCAACCGAGCGCGAGGTCCAGAGCGTCGAGTCGGTATTGCCCTCTCCAAGATACTTCCAGGCGATTTTGCCGTCCTTCAGCACCAGCATGCCGCTGACGTTCTGCCGCTGGAGGTAGTCCTTAAGGTCGTAGCGCCTGCCGTTGACCTGATAGTGTGCGTCCGTGAGCGGCTTGTCCGACATTTCCAGCGGCACAGCGTTACCGTGGCGGAAAACATCCCCGGTGTAGTTGCGGTAGTCATTGCGAAAGCCCACCACGCGATCGGCCTGACTCCAGGTGAGCATCTTATGGGTGTCAGGCAGCGTGGTGTCGAAGGGGGCAGGGCAGGCGCTGAGGTCGGTGCCTTTACAGGCCGCCACTGCCGCAGGGGAGATCAGGGTGCTGAAGACAAGGCCCGCCAGCAGGGCATGGTTTACTTTACTGTTTTTCATATCCGTCTCTTACAGGTCAAGAACGGCTTCAGTTTAAAAACCCCGGGGCTATAATAAAAAACGCGTAATGGGGGAAAATCCCCCCAAAAAACAGAAGGAGCGTAGCGTGGCGGGACTGATTTACTCTTTTGCACAGCTCGAGGCATTTACCGCCGTGGCCGAGAATGGGAGCCTGAGTAAAGCCGCGGTGGAGCTGAAGAAGGACCGCACGACGCTTCGCGATCTGGTTGATTTTCTTGAGGATGGGTTGGGCTACGCGCTGTTTATTCGCGACGGCCGCACCCTGCGGCTCACGCCCGAAGGGGAACAGCTTCAGCGCCAGGCGCACCTCCTGATGCGGCAGGTAAAAGCCTTTGAGGCGTTTGCCAGAGAGGTGCCGCACGGTGCCACGCAGGACCTGACGCTGGTCTACGATCCTTTTACGCCCAGAGCCTTTCTGCACGGGGTGATTGCTGACATGGCGGTGCGAAAAATCCGCCTGAGCCTTATCTGCGCCTCGCGGGATGAATCGGAACGGCTGCTGGCGAATAACGACGCGGATCTGGCCATCTGCCAGGCGCGCAACCGCAGCGTGGGCAACGACATGGAGTGGCGGGCCCTGGGTGCCATCGAGATGGATTTTTATGCCGCCAGCGGGCTGTTTGCGGACAGTGCTTCCCCTCTGTCGCTGCTCGATCTCTCCCTGGTACCTCAGGTCGTCATGCACCCCGCCTCGGACGAGCCGGTGGCGCGCCGCCTGCAGATTTCCGGGCATACCCTCTTTACCAATGAGCCGGAGATGCTGCGCGGTCTGCTGGAGCGCGGCTGCGGCTGGGGATTCTTACCGACGCATTTTCACGCTGGGCAGTGGCAAAACGTAAACAGGCTGCACACCGAAGTGGGCAGCCAGGGGATTGGTCAGACGATGGTCACCATCTGGAAGCCGGGGAGCGACAAGCGCAGCACAATCGCTGAAACGCTGTCGCTCTTGCCGGACGTATGGAAGCAATCAGCGCTGTGAACAGCCTTTACACTGCGGGTTCTGGATCTGCTGGAAGAAATCGTTGCCTTTGTCATCCACCAGGATAAACGCCGGGAAGTTCTCGACCTCGATCTTCCAGATAGCTTCCATGCCCAGCTCAGGATACGCCACGCACTCCAGGCTCTTGATGCTGTTTTGCGCCAGCACCGCCGCCGGGCCGCCGATGCTGCCCAGGTAGAAGCCGCCATGTTTATGGCAGGCGTCCGTCACCTGCTGGCTGCGGTTGCCTTTCGCCAGCATGATCATGCTCGCGCCGTGGGACTGCAGTAAGTCCACATACGAATCCATGCGCCCTGCCGTGGTTGGGCCGAGTGAGCCAGACGCGTAGCCTTCCGGCGTTTTGGCCGGGCCCGCGTAGTAGATCGGGTGATCTTTGACGTACTGCGGCAGTTCCTCACCGTTGTCGATTAGCTCTTTCAGCTTCGCGTGGGCGATGTCGCGCGCCACGATGATGGTCCCGTTCAGCGACAGGCGGGTAGAGACCGGGTGTGCGGAAAGCTGCGCCAGGATCTCATTCATCGGCTTGTTCAGATCGATGCTAACCACGTCGCCTTCACCCCGCTGGCGCAGCGATTCAGGAATGTACTGGCCCGGGTTATGCTCCAGCTTCTCAATCCAGATCCCGTCGCGGTTGATTTTCGCTTTGATGTTGCGGTCCGCGGAGCAGGAGACCCCCATGCCGATAGGGCAGGAGGCGCCGTGGCGCGGCAGGCGGATCACGCGGATGTCGTGGGCGAAGTATTTACCGCCAAACTGCGCGCCCAGGCCGAGGTTCTGGGCTTCCTGGAGCAGCTCCTGTTCGAGCTGAACGTCGCGGAACGCCTGGCCGTGTTCGTTGCCTTCCGTTGGCAGCGCGTCGTAGTAGCGCGTGGAGGCCAGCTTCACGGTTTTCAACGTGGCTTCCGCCGAGGTACCGCCGATCACGAACGCGATATGGTACGGCGGGCAGGCCGCGGTACCGAGAGTGCGCATCTTCTCAACCAGATAGTTTTTCAGCTTCGCCGGGGTGATCAGCGCTTTGGTTTCCTGGTAGAGATAGGTTTTGTTGGCAGAGCCGCCGCCTTTTGCCATGCACAGGAATTTGTACTCATCGCCGTCAACGCTGTAGAGGTCAATCTGCGCCGGCAGGTTGGTGCCGGTGTTCACCTCTTTATACATATCCAGCGCCGCGTTCTGGGAGTAGCGCAGGTTGTCTTCAATGTAGGTGTTGTACACCCCCTGACTCAGGGCCGCTTCATCGCCACCGCCGGTCCAGACGCGCTGGCCTTTTTTACCCATGATGATCGCCGTGCCGGTATCCTGGCAGGTTGGCAGCACGCCTTTAGCGGCGATTTCGGAGTTGCGCAGGAACTGCAGGGCAACGTACTTATCGTTCTGGCTGGCTTCCGGATCGTTAAGAATGGCGGCGACCTGCTTCTGATGGGAAGGACGCAGCATAAATGCGGCGTCGTGGAACGCCTGCTGCGCCAGCAGCGTCAGCGCCTCTGGCTCGACTTTCAGGACTTCCTGACCGTCGAACTCGGCAACGGAAACGTGCTCTTTGGTCAGCAGATAGTATTCGGTGTCGTCGTGCGCCAGTGGGAAGGGGTTTTGATAAAAAAACGGTTTGTTTGACATAGCTTGCTCCAAAAAAATAAAACCGCCGGAGGAGAAGTCCGGCGGTCAGGAATCAGAACATCATGGACATCCACGGATAGCCAATCAGCAGCAGGGCCGCCAGGAAGATGGCACCGAAGATGGTGCCGAGGCGCCAGTAGTCTTTGGTTGGCAGGTAGCCGCTACCGTAGTAGATCGGGCTTGGGCCAGTGCCGTACGGGGTGATGATCCCCATCACGCCCAGCGAGGTCACCATCAGCAGAACGAACACTTCCATATTCATGCCCGGGATGGTGGAGGCGATGGTCAGCATCGCTGGCAGCAGCGCCGTGGTGTGCGCGGTGGTGCTGGCAAACAGGTAGTGCAGCAGGTAGAACGCCAGCAGCAGGACGATGGTCGCTACGCCCGGAGAGATACCGCTCATCAGCAAACCGCCTTCTTTACCTAACCAGCTGATAAAGCCGGTAGAGGAGAGGCCATCCGCCAGCGCCACCAGGGTGGCGAACCAGACGAAGGTGTTCCACGCGGCTTTATTACCGGTGATGTCGTTCCACTCCAGCACGCCGGTCCACAGCATCAGGCCGACGATGAGCATGGCAGCCATAGCCGGTTCAATCCACGCGGCGGCAAAGATCCACATCAGCAGCGCACAGCACACGAACACCAGCAGCAGGATTTCATTGCGGGACAGTTTGCCCAGTTTTTCCAGCTCACGGGTCGCCCACAGCGGCACTTCGTTGTTTACCTTCACTTCTGGTGGGTAGAACCAGTAGGCCAGCAGCGGCATGGTCAGAATCAGCAGGATACCCAGCGGCAGGAAGGCGAGGAACCAGGTCCCCCAGGAGATATCGATTCCAACCGTACTTTTCACCAGCGCCAGGGCCAGCAGGTTCGGCGCAAGTGCGGAGAGGAACATTGAGCTGGTGATACAGGCCGCGGTGATCGCCACCCACATCAGATACGAACCAATCTTACGCGCGCTTGGGTCGTTCGGTTTTGAACCGTACAGCGGCGGCAGGTTAGCGATGATCGGGTAGATGGTCCCGCCGCTGCGCGCGGTGTTGGACGGGGTGAACGGTGCCAGCAGCAGGTCAGCAAACGTAATCGCGTAACCGAGCGTCAGGCTGCGACGGCCGAGGTATTTCACCAGAATCAGCGCCAGACGGCGGCCGAAGCGGGTTTTGTCATAGCCTGCGGCGAACATAAAGGCACCGAAAATTAGCCAGACGGTAGAGTTACCAAACCCGCTCACCGCCCATTTAAAGGAGGCGCCCGCCAGCTTGAATTTCGGATCAGCCAGCTGTTCAGGGCTAAACAGCACCCACTGGCTGCACAGCGCAATGGCGACCACGCCGGTGAGACCGATCACCGCGCCCGGCAGCGGTTCGAAGATCAAACCGACGATCACGCCAACGAAGATAGCGAAATAGTGCCACGCGTAAGGAGGCAGGCCTTCCGGTACCGGAACAAACAGCAGCAGTACGGCGACGATGACGGGCAGTGCCATCATCAGCAGACGTTTTGCGTTTCCATTTGATGCCTGGTTCGCCACAGGGGGCGTTACAGCAGTTTTTGTATTCATAGTTTCACGTCTTAAGTTGTCAAAGATTCGGTCGTACTGAAAAACAAAATCACTTTCTTAAGTTTCTTTGCTTTTTTTAGTTATTAAAGGTGCGATTTTGTATTTTCAGTAATAGCAATTTAACGCTTTTATGGAGGCGCTAAATTAAAAATTGATGATGTTTTTATATTGCGCTTTCGGATGCCATAACTATTGATCGCGATCAAAAAAATAGAATTGCAGCGTTATTTTTATGCTTTTATTAATAACCACTCTGGCGTATGTGGGTATTCCCTTTTTTATTGGTTTATTTTATCATTTTTGTAACATTTTTATTATCTTTGATTTTATATATGTTTGTTTTGTTGGGTATTTTTAGTTATTTGGAAAAGTGGTTTTACCAATCATTATTTAACGAATTTTAAATTATTGTGAATGGCTAAATGACATTTGCTAACACCAATGTGTTAATTGTGTTATTGCAGGGATTAAATAGTTTTTTAACTAACGTAATGACTTTAGAAAGTAAAAAAATCATTATATTAATATCATGACATCGGCAAATAACGACGAACTAAAAAATTAATCCGATAACGAATTCTTAATTTTAAAAAGTTTGGAGTTTCAATTATGAGCACTAACGAACGTATTCTTAGCCCCTTCACATTACCGAATGGCACTGAACTGAAAAACCGTTTGTTAATGGCCCCTATGACCACCTGCACCGGCTATTACGACGGCACCGTCACCAGCGAACTGGTGGAGTACTATCGTGCCCGTTCCGGAAGCATCGCCACCATTATTGTGGAGTGCTGCTTCGTCGACGATCTCGGTCTCGCCTTCCCGGGCGCGATCGGGATTGATAATGACGAGAAAATTGCCGGGCTGGCGAAAATCGCGGAGGCGATCAAATCCAAAGGATCTAAAGCCCTGCTGCAGATCTACCACGGCGGCCGCATGGTCGACCCGAAACTGATCGGTGGCCGTACGCCGGTTGGTCCAAGCGCTGTTGCCGCGCCGCGTGAGGGCGCAACAACGCCAGTGGCACTGACTGGCGAAGAAGTGGAAGGCATGATCGGCAAGTTTGGTGAAGCGGTGCGCCGCGCCATCCAGGCCGGGTTCGACGGCGTGGAAATCCACGGGGCAAACACCTATCTGATTCAGCAGTTCTATTCGCCAAACTCTAACCAGCGCGATGACGAGTGGGGCGGCAGCCGCGACAACCGCGCGAAGTTCCCGCTGGCAGTACTGGATATCACCCACAAAATGGTGCGCCAGTACGCGGACGACGCCTTTATTATTGGCTACCGCTTCTCTCCTGAAGAGCTTGAAGTGCCGGGCATCCGCTTTGAAGACACCATGTACCTGCTGGAAAAACTGGCGGCTCGCGGCGTGGACTACCTCCACTTCTCCGTCGGCGCGACCCTGCGTCCTTCCATTGTTGACACCCAGGACCCGACGCCGCTGATCGAAAAATACTGCGCGATGCGTTCTGAAACGCTGGCTCAGGTACCGGTGATGGGCGTGGGCGGCGTGGTGAATGCCGCCGATGCCAATGAAGCGCTGGACCACGGTTACGACCTGATTGCCGTTGGCCGTGCCACCATCGCTTACCCGGACTGGACCGACCGCATCGCGGCCGGGGAAAACCTGGAGCTGTTTATGGACAGCACCCAGCGCGAGGCGCTGAACATTCCTGAGCCGCTGTGGCGCTTCTCGCTGGTGGAAGCGATGATCCGCGACATGAGCATGGGCGAATCGAAATTCAAACCGGGCATGTTTACTGAGAAGGTGCAGGACGACGCGAACGAGCTGGTGATTAACGTCAGTCTGGAAACGGACCGCATTGCAGACATCGAGCTGGCCTCTGGCCCGAGCGAAGACGTTGAGTTTGTCACCAGCTTTGAAGAGATCCGCACCCGCATTCTGGATGCCAACACCCCGCACGTGGATGCCATCACCGGCGCAACCAGCCAGAGCGAGGCGGTGAAGAAAGCGGTCTCTAAAGCGATGCTGAAATCCAGCAAAGCGCTGGCAGCGGAAGAGGGCGTTGACCCGAACGAAACCCGCAGCGTGGACGTGGTGGTTGTCGGCAGCGGCGGCGCCGGTCTGGCGGCGGCGATTCAGGCGCACGACGAAGGCGCGAGCGTGCTGATTGTTGAGAAAATGCCAACCATCGGTGGCAACACCATTAAAGCCTCTGCCGGGATGAACGCCGCAGAAACCCGCTTCCAGCGCGTGAAGGGCATTCAGGACAGCAAAGAGCTGTTCTACCAGGAAAGCCTGAAAGGTGGCGGCAACAAGAACAACCCGGAACTGCTGCACCGCTTCGTTGAGAACGCGCCGAAGGCCATTGAATGGCTGGCAACCCGCGGCATCATGCTGAACGACATCACCACCACCGGCGGGATGAGCATTGACCGTACCCACCGTCCAAAAGACGGCTCAGCGGTCGGCGGCTACCTGATCAGCGGCCTGGTGCGTAACGTCAACAAACGCAACATCGAGGTGATGCTGGATACCTCCGTCAGCGACATCATCTTCGAAAACGGCGAAGTGACCGGCGTGCGCCTGACCACCGAAGAGAACGAAACCCTCACCGTGGCAGCGAAAAGCGTGATTGTCGCTACCGGCGGCTTCAGCGCTAACAGCCAGATGGTGGTGAAATACCGCCCTGACCTGGAAGGGTTCGTTACCACCAACCATAAAGGGGCGACCGGTGGCGGCATCGCGCTGCTGGAGCGTATCGGGGCAGGTACGGTTGATATGGGCGAGATCCAGATCCACCCAACCGTTGAGCAGAAAACCTCGTACCTGATTTCCGAATCCATCCGCGGCGGCGGGGCGATTCTGGTCAATCAGAAAGGGGAACGCTTCTACAACGAAATGTCGACCCGCGATAAAGTTTCGGCGTCAATCATCGCGCTGCCGGAGAAATACGCGTACATCGTCTTTGACGAGCATGTTCGCGCCAAAAACAAAGCCGCGGATGAGTACATCGCTAAAGGCTTCGTGACCAGCGCCAGCTCGCCAAAAGCGCTGGCGGAAGCGCTCGGCATGGATTACCACGCTTTCCTGGCGACCCTGGAACGTTACAACGGTTTCGTTGAAAAACAGCACGATGACGACTTTGGACGTACCACCGCGCTGCGTGCGCCAATCAATGAAGGGCCATTCTACGCCATTCAGATTGCACCAGGCGTGCACCACACCATGGGCGGCGTGACCATCAACACCGAAACCTGCGTGCTGGACAGCAACCACAACGTGCTGCCAGGTGCGTTTGCGGCCGGTGAAGTGGTCGGCGGGATCCACGGCGGCAACCGTATCGGCGGTAACGCAGTGGCAGATATCATCATTTTTGGTACCCTTGCAGGACATCAGGCGGCTCTGCGTTCGAAAAAGATGTAAGGCACCTGCTTCCCAGGCCGGATACGCGCAGCGATATCCGGCATTTTCCCCGGCGGCGCGGAGCTTGCCGGGGCTACTTCTGAGGACTCCTGCCATGCCTGATAGCCATCGCGTTTACAGCTACTCCGCCGTTCTGATGGGCTCGCCCATCCTCCTGAAACTCTTCTCCCATGACGAAGCCCTCGCGTCCCGCGTGTTTCGTCTGATCAAACAGTACGAAGATCTGCTCACCGTTAACCGCGCGCACTCGCAGGTGATGGACATTAACCATGCGGCGGGGCAGCATCCGGTCACCGTCAGTCGGCCGGTGTTTGATCTGATCCGCTGTGCAAAAGCGGCAAGCTTGCTCAAGGACAGCGCCTTTAATCTGGCGATCGGTCCGCTGGTGAAGCGCTGGAAGATTGGCTTTCAGGGGGACAGCGTTCCGCCTGCCGATGAAATCGTGTCGCTGCTGGCGATAACCCGGCCCGAGGATGTTCTCCTTGATGAGGCCAGCAGCAGCGTGTTTCTGACCAGAGCGGGGATGGAGATCGATCTGGGGGCGATTGCCAAAGGCTATATCGCCGACTGGGTGCGGGATTACCTGCATAAAGAGGGCGCGGAGCTGGGGCTGATTAACCTCGGCGGCAACATTCAGACGTTAGGCTCGCCGGAAGGGGGCTGGAGCGTCGGGCTGAAAAAACCGTTCGCCGGAGATGCGCTGATCGGCACGATGATCGTTGAGAACGTGTCCGTCGTCACGTCGGGAACGTACGAGCGCTATTTTGAACAAGACGGCAAACGCTATCACCACATTCTTGATCCGCGCACCGGTTACCCGCTCGATAACGAACTGGACAGCGTGACCATCATTTCCAAAGATTCCATCGACGGCGATATCTGGACCACGCTGATGTACGGCATGGGCGTGGAGAAGGGCTGTGCCGCGCTGCGTGCGCGCCCCGACATTGAGGCCATCTTTGTGACCAAAACAAAAGAAGTGGTGTTCTCTTCAGCACACCACTTCCGCTTTACCCTGCTGGATGATACCTACCGCGTTACTGACAGTACTGCTTGAGCAGGCCCGTTTGCTCCGGCTGGAGACGGTAGCGATACACCGGACGCCCGGTGGCGCCGTAGTGAATGCTGGTGAACAGAATATTGATTTGCGCCAGCCAGATCAGGTATTTGCGGCAGGACACGCGGGAAATATTGACCGCGTTTGCCAGATCGTCGGTGGAAAACTCCGTCTCCGGGTGAGCGTCAATCCACTGGCAAATCGTGCGCAGCGTTTGCGGCGTTAACCCTTTCGGCAGCTTTTTGCTGTCCGCCAGTTCCGGCGCCCCGCCGTGGATCAGCCGGTCGACGTCCGCCTGCTCGTAATACTGGTGCGACCCCATCAGGCTGTGCTTGGCCTTCCAGCCGTTCAGCGCCTCTTCAAAGCGCGGGAACTGGAACGGCTTTATCAGATAATCCACCACGCCGTAATGGATGGAGGTCTGGATCGTTGCGGCGTCGGCGGCCGAGGAGATCATGATCACGTCGATTGGGCGGCCGGATGCGCGAATCACGGGCAGCAGATCCAGCCCGTTATCCTGCTGCATATAGACATCCAGCAGCACCAGATCGACGGGCTGGCTGGGGTTATTAATGATGGCCTCGGCCTGGCTTAGCGTGGAGGCGACGCCGCAGCAGCTAAAGCCTTCAACACGGTTGACATACAGACGGTTGAGGTCGGCTACCATGGCGTCATCATCGACAATTAACACATTTATCACGCGATTTTCCTCTCGCTATCCCAGGGGATGTGAACAAAAAATTGGGTAAATACGCCGGGCTCAGACTCGACGGAGATATCGCCGCCAAGGTTCTGAATCTGCTGGCGAGCAAGGAACAGCCCAACGCCGCGGTTTTCACCTTTTGTTGAGAAGCCCTTTGTAAAAATAGACTCCAGCTGAGTGGGATCAATGCCGGGGCCATCGTCGCTGACTTCACAGCTGAGCCAGCCATTCTGATAATGCAGCAGCAGGCCGATCTCGCCCTCCTGCTGTCCTTCCATCGCGTCGAGCGCGTTTTCAATGAGGTTGCCCAGCGCGGTGATCAGCACCGCGACCTGCTCTTCACTTGCGGTATCCGGTATCTGGCTTTCATCCGCCAGCGTCAGGGTGACGCCCGCTTCTTTCGCCCGGTTGATTTTACCCAGCAGGAACCCGGCAACCACCGGGGATTTTACCTTGCTCTGTATCGTACCGATATCCGTCTGGTAATGATGTGCCGTCTGGAGAATGTACTCTTCCAGCTTGTCGTAGCGCTTAATATTCAGCAGGCCGAGTATCACATGCAGTTTATTCATAAACTCGTGGGTGTGGGCGCGCAGGGCATCGACGTAGTTAACCATGCCGTCCAGACGCTGCATCAGCTGGCTGACTTCCGTTTTATCACGGAAGGTGGTGATGGCGCCGATCACCCGATCCTGACTTTTCACGGGGACCATGTTGCACAGCAATAGCCGACCGTTGCAGCTGATCTCCTGATCCTGGCGTGCGACGCCCGTCTTCGAGACGTCACGAAGGCTGGCCAGCAGGGGCGCGCTGGTGTTTTCGGTCTGCTTGCCGGCGGGGAGAAGCAATATTTCTCTGGCGGTCTGATTAATCATCGTCACGCGCCCGTGTATATCAACGGCCAGAACACCCTCGCGAAGCGACTGCAGCATCGCCTGGCGCTGTTCGAACAGGGCGGAGATTTCGTAGGGTTCGAGCCCGAACAGAATGCGCTTCAGAACCCGCACCAGACCCCAAATCGCCATAGAACTCATAAAAATACTGAACAAAATGGTCCAGACGGCGTTTAGCCGCCCGCGAGCGATCTGCTCTTCAACCTTATTCAGGGAGATTCCGACGACCACCACGCCAATCTGCTCGTGCTGCGCGTCGTAGACGGGCGTAAAAACGCGCAGCGCTTCGGCGAGCGCGCCCCGGTTAACCGAAACGTTCTCTTTGCCTTCTAGCGCGGGGGTTAAATCGTCACCGATAAAATGCAGCCCGAGCAGCGCCTCATTCGGATGAGAGTAGCGGATCCCGCGCATATCAGTGACCACGGTGAACAGCAGATCGTTTCGCTTCGTCACCGCCTGGGCGATGGGCTGAATAATGTTCTCCTGCGGTGCCTGCATCAGGCCGCGCTGGATCTCGGGGCTGTCGGCGAGGGTGCGGGCAATGCCGAGCGCGGTGTCTTTGACATCATCGCGCGTTGCGCGGGTGATCTGCACCGAATAGAGCGCAAAAACCACCAGCAGAACTGAACCGATAATCGCGCACACCATCAGCGTGACCAGCGTATTGAGTTTCATGGGGCGCTTGCGCGTCGGAAGGAAAGGCTGCAAATCGCTCATCAATACTCCGCGATGATTAAGTAAGAGGGTAATTATCGCCGATGACGCACTTTTCTTAAAGCCATGTAAAAGCGTGGATTTGGTCCTCTTTTCGTGACCCTCCTCGCAGGTCATCTATATAAAACACTTTATAGTGTGTGGGTACTCATAATAAGGAGGCTGTTTATGAGCATTATGCTTACCGGTTCGGTCAAGGAAAGACGGCACGCCAGCACGATGAATATCGATAGATTGTCCACGCTGGACATGCTGAAAGTCATTCACCAGGATGATGCACTCATTTCTGCTGCTATCACCCCTTGCTTACAGACGATTGCCCGTGCGGTGGATAACGCTGCCGCGACCCTCAATCACGGTGGTCGCCTGGTCATTGTCGGGGCGGGGCCGTCTGGCCGCGTCGCGCAACAGGTTGCCGATGACTATGCGCCGGGCAAAACCCCTGTGATGGCCGTAACGGCACAAGAGGGGGAAGGGAGCTACGAGCGCGGCGTTTCCGACCTGCAGGCCATTAAATTTGGTGAACACGATATGATGCTGGCCGTGACCGTCAGCGGAAAAACGCCGTGGGTCTGGGGAGCGATGCGGCATGCATGGTCGCTGGGTTCGCCGGTCGCCGTGATTACCGGTGATGCGCAAAGTGAAGCCGCGCAGCTGGCGAGTATGGTTATAGCCCCCGAACTGGGTGCCGATGTGGTGGCCGGCTATCTCAACACCAAAGCGGGGATCGCGCAAAAAATGATCCTCTCGATGATCGCTACCGGGCTGGCCGTTAGAACCGGGCGCGTATACAGCAACCTGCGGGTGGATCTTGAGGCAAGCAACACCAAATGGGCCGAACGTCAAATCGCCATTGTAATGGAAGCGGGGGGATGCTCCCGGGCGGAGGCAAAAGCGGCGCTGGAGAGCTGTAACCATCACTGTAAAACAGCGGTATTGATGGTGCTGACAGGGCTGGATGCGTGGAAAGCTCATGAGGTGCTGGCGCAGAATAACGGGTTTATCCGCGTGGCGCTGCAGGAAGCGCCGTAATACGTACCGTTAAGAAATAAAAAAGGCCGCAGATGCGGCCTTTGGTATTTTTAGAGGTTAGAACTGGTAGGTCATGCCCACACCAACGATGTCGTCGGTGGAAATACCGTATGCGTCATACAGCGCTTCATCGTTGTCCAGCATGTTGATTTTGTAATCAACATAAGTGGAGAAGTTTTTGTTGAAGCTGTAGGTCATGCCCAGGTCGATGTAGTTAACCAGATCCTGATTGAATCCTTTACCGTCCAGGTCTTTACCTTTTGAGTAAACCCATGCTAGGGAAGGACGCAGACCGAAGTCGAACTGGTACTGTGCAACCGCTTCAAAGTTCTGAGTCTGGTTGGCGATACCAACGTTGCCGATTGGCGTCATGTTGCGGGTTTCCGCATACATCATCGCCAGGTAAACGCTGTTTGCGTCGTATTTCGCGCCAACGGTCCAGGCTTCAGCTTTTTCGCCACCCGCAAAACCGATGCTTTCTGCGGCTTTGCCGTAGGCAACCTGATCGTTGGTACGGTCAGAAGAAGAGTACGCCGCACCCAGGCTCAGGCCGGACAGATCGCCAGAGAAGTCATAGGAGGTGGACATACCGAAGCCGTCGCCGTTCTGGAAGCGTACGTCTTTATGACCGTTTTTAGTGCCTTCCTGATCTTCGTTAGCGTTTGCACCTTCGTTAGCACCCTGATACTGCAGCGCAAAGTTCAGGCCATCAACCAGACCAAAGAAATCATTATTACGATAGGTCGCAACACCGTTGGTACGGCCAACCATAAAGTTATCAGTCCAGGTGTAGGAATCACCGCCAAATACAGGCAGCATATCGGTCCACGCTTCAACGTCGTACACGACGCCGTAATTACGGCCATAATCAAATGAACCGTATTCGCCAAATTTCAGGCCAGCGTATGCCAGACGGTTAAAGGATTTATCACCCGCGCCTTCGGTATCGTTAGCGTAGGTTTTATATTCCCACTGGCCGTAACCGGTCAGGTCGTTAGTGATCTGGGTTTCGCCTTTGAAACCAATCTGTACATAGGTTTCATCGCCGTCGTCGCCAGGGTTGTCAGAGAAGGTATGACGCGCGTCGACCTTACCGTACAGGTCAACTTTATTGCCGTCTTTGTTGTACATTTCAGCCGCATTTGCTGCGCCTGCCATTAATAACGCGGGTACAAGAATTGCCAGAACTTTTCTTTTCATTATATATTCCCTTTAAAGATAATTTATATGAATATATGTAATTACCCTCCGTAATTACAGGGTTGATACTATTCCAGGAGATGTGATTTAGTTTCAAAAATAAATGTAATAAAATTCGATGAAATATTTCAAATTATTTCTATAAATCTCTTTATTTTTCCGGTGAATTAATTAATTGAATTTATAAGGTGTAATTATTATTAAATATTTCGCATTTCTATTTTTTAATTTATTTAATTTGGCTATGTTATAATTCATCCTCTTTTTAACAACAGGACATGACGATGGAACTGGCCCGGTGGCAGCATGGCTTTGAGCGCTGGCTCAAGGAAAATCATCAGAACGACGATACCGCACATGATATTTCGCATTTTCGACGGGTCTGGATGACGGCGCAAAAAATCATGGTTCACCACGCGGTCGAGCCGCGGGTGATTCTGGCCGCATGCTATTTCCACGATATTGTCAGCCTGCCGAAAAATCATCCCGAACGCAGGCAGTCGTCAAGGCTCGCCGCGCGTAAGACGAGCGACATTCTGCGCCGCGACTTTCCGGACTTTCCGCCAGAGCACATTGCCGCCGTCGCGCACGCGATTGAGGCGCACAGCTTTAGCGCCGAAATCGCGCCGCAGAGTATGGAAGCCAAAATAGTGCAGGACGCTGACCGGCTGGAAGCGTTAGGTGCTATCGGCCTGGCGCGCGTTTTTGCCGTCTCGGGCGCGCTGGGCGTGCCGCTATTTGACGCGGACGATCCCTTTGCCGATGCGCGATCCCTCGACGATAGGGCATTTGCCCTCGACCATTTTCAGACCAAGCTGCTGCGTTTGCCTGATACAATGCAGACGGAAATGGGCCGCGAACTGGCACGTCACAATGCCGATTTCCTGATCCAGTTTATGGCGAAACTCAGCGCCGAATTACACGGCGACTGCCTCGGGCTGGATAGCCAGGTGCTGAGCCGCTTCCGTCGCAGTTTGCGCAACTGAACTGTGGTAATCTGTTCCCAGTCTTTACTCTCCGGTTAAAAGAATGCAGGAAAATCGAGCAGTGAAAGAGCCCGCGCCCGCGCAGGCTGAGAAATCAACGGCAACGGTGCAGGCCTTACTTCGCCAGCTGTTGGATATCTATGATGCTAAAACGCTGGCCAGTCTGCTGGTGGCAAACGGCGAAAGCCACTGGAGCCCGGCGATCCTTAAACGTCTGCTGACCAGCGAGCGAGCAGGGCGTCGCCTGAGTGAAGGCGAGTTTCGTTATCTGCAAAACCTGCTTCCGCGACCTTCTGCCGCGCACCCGAACTATGCCTTCCGGTTTATCGATCTGTTTGCCGGTATCGGCGGTATTCGGCACGGTTTTGAAGCTATCGGCGGACAGTGCGTATTTACCAGCGAGTGGAACAAGCACGCCGTGCGGACCTATAAGGCCAACTGGTACTGCGACCCGCACGAGCATCATTTCAACGCCGATATTCGCGATGTCACCCTGAGCCATAAAAGCGGCGTGAGCGATGAGCAGGCCGCCGAGCATATTCGTCAGACGATCCCCGCGCATGACGTGCTGCTGGCCGGCTTTCCGTGCCAGCCTTTTTCGCTGGCCGGCGTCTCCAAGAAGAATGCCCTCGGACGCGCCCACGGTTTCGCCTGCGATACGCAGGGAACGCTGTTTTTTGACGTGGCGCGCATTATTGACGCCCGTCGTCCAGCCATTTTTGTACTGGAAAACGTCAAAAACTTAAAAAGCCACGACGGCGGGAAAACCTTCCGCATTATCATGCAAACGCTGGATGAGCTGGGTTATGACGTGGCCGATTCAGAGGACATGGGCGCGGACGATCCTAAAATCATTGATGGGAAACATTTCCTGCCCCAGCATCGCGAACGTATCGTGCTGGTGGGCTTCCGCCGCGATCTCAATCTGAAAGGGGATTTCACCCTGCGGGATATTCCTTCTCTGTATCCCGAGCGCCGTCCTACCGTGGCCGCCCTGCTGGAACCGGTCGTCGACGCGAAATTTATCCTGACCCCGGTGCTGTGGAAATACCTCTACCGCTATGCCAAGAAGCATCAGGCGAAAGGCAACGGCTTCGGTTTTGGGATGGTCAACCCGAACGATCCGCACAGCGTCACCCGCACGCTGTCTGCTCGCTACTATAAAGACGGCGCGGAAATCCTGATCGACAGAGGCTGGGACAAAGCGCTGGGCGAAAAAGATTTCGACGATCCGCACAACCAGCGTCATCGCCCACGGCGCTTAACGCCGCGGGAATGCGCCCGGTTGATGGGCTTTGAAACGCCGCAAGGCTACGGTTTCCGCATTCCGGTTTCAGACACCCAGGCGTACCGCCAGTTTGGTAACTCGGTCGTCGTTCCCGCGTTTGCGGCTGTCGCAAAACTGCTGGCTCCGCGCATCAGACAGGCGGTGGCGCTACGCCAGAGTGAGGCCGTCAATGACGGACGTTCACGATAAGGCCACGCGCAGTAAAAACATGCGTGCCATCGGCACGCGTGACACCGCCATTGAAAAGCGCCTGGCCGCGCTGCTGACGCAGGCAGGGTTTGACTTTCGCGTGCAGGATCCCGCCCTGGCGGGGCGTCCCGATTTCGTCCTCGACGCCTGGCAGTGCATCATCTTTACTCACGGCTGCTTCTGGCACCATCACGACTGCTACCTGTTTAAAGTCCCCGCGACGCGCACCGATTTCTGGCTGGATAAGATTGGTAAAAACGTCGAGCGCGACAAACGGGATCTCTCAATGCTTATTGCGCAGGGCTGGCGGGTGCTGATCGTCTGGGAGTGTGCGCTGAGAGGCAGACTAAAGCTGAACGATACCGATCTGCGCGAACGGCTGGAAGAGTGGATCTGCGGCGGCGGTCAGACCGCGCAGATCGACACCCAGGGTATTCACCTGCTTACGGTTTCTCCACCTCACAAGGCGTGACCACCGGTTTTGCCGGCAGCAAATATTTGCCCAGCGTGACCAGCACGACGGCAAACACGATGATCCCTAAAGCAATCCATTCCACAGGCGAGAGCGTTTCTCCTCCCAGTCCTGTCCCGAGCAGCACGGCCACGACCGGGTTAACGTAGGCGTAGCTGGTGGCGACCGCCGGTGAGACGTTGCGGATCAGGAACATATAGGCGTTAATGGCGATGATAGAGCCAAACAGCGCCAGGTAGCCTACCGCGAGAAAGCCCGACAGGTCCGGCAGCGCGGTCAGCTTTTCTCCCGTCAGGGTGGAGGCCAGAAGCAGGACAATCCCCGCGGCGAGCATCTCAATCGCACCGGCCATCATGCCGGTCGGCAGTTCGATACGCGACCCGTAGACGGAGCCGAACGCCCAGCTCATCGAGCCGATCAGGATAATCACCGCGCCCCACGGATTCCCGCTCAGGTTGCCGCCGCTGTTGAGCAGAACAATGCCGGCCAGCCCAATCCCAATCCCCAGCCATTCCAGCTTGCGGGTGCGGATGCCAAAAAGACGGCTGAAGCAGAGGGTAAACAGCGGTACGGTGGCAACGACCACGGCGGCGATCCCGGACGGGACGTTCTGGTGCTCGGCAATCGTCACAAACCCGTTCCCCACTGCCAGCAGCAGCAGGCCGATCAGGGCGGCATTCAGCATCGGGCGCAGCGGGGGAAGCTTATGCCCGCGCAGCATCAGGAAGGCCAGCAGCAGGATACCCGCCGAAAGGAAGCGGATGCCCGCCATCATCAGCGGCGGCCAGCTTTCCACGCCGATGCGAATGACAAAGTAGGTTGAGCCCCAGATGATGTACAGCGAAAAGAGTGCCCCGATGAGCGGTAGTAATTGCCGGAAACGCATAATCCCTCACGACGAAATAAAAAGGTCGCTGATAGTAAACGCGAAAACTATCGCGCTGGCGAGCCCTTTAATTGTGTAGCTGATGTGAATTTTTTGTTGACGTAAGGTGCCTGTTTCCGGGTTTGCGCTTTTGCTCCATACTATTCACTTAATTACCAAAAAATGAAGGATTAAGATTTTGGCAGGAAGTAGCTTATTAACATTGCTGGATGATATAGCCACCCTACTGGACGACATTTCAGTGATGGGGAAACTGGCGGCGAAGAAAACCGCAGGCGTGCTGGGCGATGATTTATCGCTTAACGCGCAGCAGGTGAGTGGGGTGAGGGCAAACCGTGAACTGCCAGTGGTGTGGGGCGTGGCGAAAGGTTCCTTCCTGAATAAGGTGATCCTGGTGCCGCTGGCATTGCTGATCAGCGCCTTTATCCCCTGGGCCATCACGCCGTTACTGATGATCGGTGGGGCATTTCTCTGCTTCGAGGGCGTGGAGAAAGTGCTGCATTCCTTTAGCGCGCGCAAGCAGAGCGATACGCCGGAGGTGCGCCAGCAGCGTCTTGAAGCGCTGGCCGCGCAGGATCCAAAAACCTTCGAGCGCGATAAGGTCAAAGGCGCTATTCGGACCGACTTTATCCTGTCTGCGGAAATCGTCGCGATTACGCTGGGGATTGTCTCTGACGCGCCGCTTCTGAACCAGGTCCTGATCCTCTCCGGCATCGCGATTCTGGTCACCGTGGGCGTGTACGGTCTGGTGGGACTGATCGTCAAGCTGGACGATATTGGCTACTGGCTGGAAGAAAAGTCGAGCGCGGTGGCAAGAGGCATCGGCAAAAGCCTGCTGGTGCTGGCGCCCTGGCTGATGAAGAGCTTGTCGGTGGTGGGCACGCTGGCGATGTTCCTCGTAGGCGGCGGAATTGTGGTTCACGGCATTGCGCCGCTGCACCATGCCATCGAACATTTCTCCTCCACGCAGGGGGCCGTTATCGCGGCGATTCTGCCCACGCTGCTGAACCTGGTGCTGGGCTTTATCATTGGCGCTATCGTCGTTGCGGCGGTGAAGCTGGTTGAGAAAATTCGCGGTACGTCGCACTAATTGTTACCGTCGGCAGGATGCAAAAAGACCATTCCTCGTCTAAATTGAAACAGTTTCACCCTGATACAGGAGGCAGGTATGGTCTTTTTGGTCAGTGATGAAGTTAAGCCTAAAAAGGGCGGCCCACGTATGATCGTCACCGGGTATTCCAGCGGAATGGTGGAATGCCGGTGGCACGATGGCTATAGCATCAAGCGGGAAGCATTCCGTGAAGATGAGCTTCAGCCGGGGGACGGGCAGCACAAACGGGACAAGGCTTAATCACATAACGCCCGGCTTTGCCGGGCGTTTTTATCTCAGGTTTCGGGTATAGAGCAGTAATCAGGGAGTGTGTGTGCAGCGCGATACCTTTGTTGTAAGACAAACTTTTTTGCAATGGCTGCATAAGCGTAGCAATCCGGGGCGGATTGTTAATCTCTGTTTTCTGATCGTTCTGGTGTTTTCCACGCTCCTGACCTGGCGTGAGGTGGTGGTGCTGGAAGAAGCGTACATCTCCAGCCAGCGCAACCATCTGGATACGGTGGCCAGTTCGCTGGACAGGCAGTTACAGAACAGCGTTGACAGGATGCTGTTATTCCGCCAGGGCATGCATGATGCAATCGAGACGCCGCTGGCCTTTGATGTCCTACAGGACGCGGTGTCACGCTTTAACACCGTCCGCATGCTCCCCACCTGGCAGCTCGCCGTTGATAAAAAGCGCACCCTTCCCATCAACGGGGTCTCGGATGCGTTCGTGGATAAAACCACGCTTCTGAATCGGGACGCTGAACGCATCAGTCATGAAATTTCTGCCGCGCTCGAAGTGGGGTATCTGCTCAGGCTGGCGTCATCGAGAGTGCAAACGGAAGCGCGGGTGATCTACGTCTCCCGCGCCGGATTTTTCCTTTCCACGGATACGCCGGATCGGGCGGGTGATATTACCGCCCGCTATTATAATCTGGTCACACAGTCCTGGTTTACCCAGCAGTCAGAGCGTAACAACCGCGCCCGCGCCGTGCGCTGGTTTATCTCCACGCCTTCATCCTGGACCGGGGATGAACGCACGATCACCGCCAGCGTTCCCATCTATTTCGATCATTACTGGTACGGCGTCGTGGCGATGGATTTTACATTAGACACGATGCAGCGTTTGCTGACCGACGCGACGGAAGACCGGACGGAGGGGGAGTATCAGCTGTACGATACTAGGCTTAATATGATTGCCACCTCAGCCCACGCGGGGAGTCCGGTTAACCAGTTTGACGAACGCGAAACGGCGCAGATTGCCCAGGCGATTGAGCATGATACCGGCGGCGGTATCCGCCTCGGGAGCCGGTTTATCACCTGGGAGCGGCTCGATCATTTCGATGGCGTCGTCCTGCGGATCCACACCCTGCACGAAGGGGTGCAGGACGACTTCGGCAGTATCAGCATTGTGCTGGCGCTGCTGTGGGCGCTCTTTACCGCCATGCTGTTGATCTCGTGGCTGGTGATCCGTCGGATGGTGAGTAACATGTATACGCTTCAGCACTCGCTCCAGTGGCAGGCCTGGCACGATCCGCTGACCCGATTGAATAATCGCGGCGCGCTGTTCGACCGCGCAAAATTGCTGGCGGAAACCTGTCGTCAGCAGTCGCTGCTGTTCTCGGTGATTCAGATCGATCTCGACTATTTTAAAAACATCAACGACCGTTTTGGCCATCAGGCCGGTGATAAGGTGCTTTCCCATACGGCAGGCGTGATTGCCAGCGCGTTACGCAAGAATGACGTGGCCGGACGCGTCGGTGGCGAAGAGTTTTGTGTGGTCCTTCCCGGTCTTGGTCTGGAGGAGGCGAGAGGCGTCGCCGAACGCATTCGTTGCCGAATCAACAGTAAGGAGATCCTGGTGAAGAAGAGCACAACCCTGCGCATCAGCGCGTCACTGGGCGTCAGCAGCGCGGATGAAACGGGCAATTACGATTTTGAACAGCTGCAGTCCGTGGCGGACGCCCGGCTGTATCAGGCCAAGCAGAGCGGGCGTAACCGGGTCGTGTGGCGGGATCAGGACAGGAAATGATCCAGCCCCTCCTGCCAGCCCGCAGGCCCGGGCTGTTGGGTGTGATAGACCCGCGCGGGGTTATCGTCCCGTAGCGTGATGCCCTGGCGGTTAATCCCCTTGATCACCACCGCGAAGTCCATGCTGTCGAGCAGCGGCGCATCGTTGGGACCGTCGCCGAGCCCTAGCGTGGTGGGGTCTATGTCTTCCTGCTCGCGATACCGTTCAATCAGCCAGTTAACCGCCACGTCTTTACCGCAGCGGGCGTCCAGAATATGCCAGAAGCGCGCCCCCTGCAGGCATTGCAGGCCGCTGTGCGCCAGTTCCTCTTCAAACTGAAGCAAGTTCTCGTCGGTATCGCGCCAGATCAGCGTGACGGAGGCTTCGTGCTTGCGGGCAAGCATCGAACGGTAGCGCGTCAGTCCGGTCCACTCGCTAATAACGTGCTCATCCACATCGTCAAAGGTGGTGAATTTAAAGCCCGTCTGCAGGCGAATCTGCTCGATCCGCGGACGAATATCCCGGTGCGTCATCCCTCTAATCTGACGCTGGATATTGTCCCAGCGCACGTCAGGCTGAATCACCGCGCCGTTCTCGGCAATAAACGGCAGGCCTTCCAGCCCCAGATCCTGCTGAATATCAAGCATCTCTGCCGCGGTTTTGCTGCTGCAGAGAATGATCGGAATCTGGTTATCCTGCAGCCTGTCCAGCCAGGGCATGGCGGGTTGCCAGTCATAGGTATGAATATCCAGCAACGAGCCATCCAGGTCGGAAAAAATCAGCAAGGTATCCCGCAGTGAAGGCATAGTGACTCCCGGTGACGGATGCGTTTCTCTCTAAGAAAATTCCTAAAAAAAATCCGAATTGTTAACCGGAGAAATGAGAGTATTCCCTTGCAAACCCGCATTCGGCGTATGTTATTGCTCATAACCAAAAGCATTATGTTAAAAATATTATATTCATCCTAAGAATATATGCTTGTCAGACAAATTCGTTGGGGATAGTGTGGCATGTACATCAGATTTCCTGGTGTAACGAATTTTCAAGTGCTTCTTGCATAAGCAAGTTTTGATCCCGGTCATCCCCATGACCGGGATTTTTTTCGCCCTAACGATTGGCTTCCGACACGCTAAAGTCGTGAATATCGAGCTCGAAGGCCTCGGCCAGCTCGCGATAGGTGTGATAATCCCTTCCGTTGACAATGACGCGGTCCGAATTGTCGTCCGTGCGGCGGACTTCTGACTCGCTGATCTCATTGATGGCGGCCAGCAGGGCATCGACATCCACCTCGACTTCGCGCTTGATGGTATCGCTGTACTCTTTATCGGTCTTCATTGCGGGACTCCTCTCTCAACCTGCAAACGTGTCCAGGGTTAAGTATAGCCTGTGCATAAAAACGCCATTCACGCCGGGCGGCGATGTGCGTTTTTGCGTTTTGTTCTACACTGGCTCAAAACCAGAGGAGGAATGTATGAAGGTCAACGATCGGGTAACCGTTAAAACGGACGGTGGGCCGCGCCGCCCGGGTGTGGTGCTGGCAATTGAAGAGTTTAGCGAAGGTACAATGTACCTGGTATCACTGGAAGACTACCCGCTCGGCATTTGGTTTTTTAACGAACTGGGGCATCCGGACGGGATTTTTGTAGAGAAAGCAGACTAGCACGGCGTCGGGTAGCACATTGCGTGCCCGACACCCGCTGTAAAAGCAAAAATCTCTGGCCAGGCCAGAGATCAAAGGTAGGGTGCACAGGGTCTTTTCTTAAGCGACTAACGCATGTTGACGAAAATCCCGTTCGTCACATTATCGGTCAGGCGTACCACGTGGTAGATCACTTGCTTATTATGCGTTTTAATTTTCCGTTTAATATTTCCTTTGTGTGATGAAACGGTTTTCGCTTTAATATTCATCTGGTCGGAGATCTGAATAGTTCCTTGTCCCGCCATCCACATTCGCAGCATACTTGATTCAGTCCTGCTTAATGATAGGGTGGGTAAGTTAACCGCTCCTACATTTTTAACTTCTTTATTCAAATAATCACCCAAAATGTCATCCAGCGACTCGGGTTTAATCGATTTAGAACTGATCAATAAATTTTTACGGACCAACAAATACTCATCGAAATGGATATTCGCGATCGCCATAAAAACAATAAACAGGGTTTTTGGATGCTGATTAATGATTTGCTTAATGTGCTGACTGTTGGCTGGATCGTGAATGAAACAGTCCTCATTAATAAACACCACGCCTGGTTTTAGTTCGTCACAAGCGGCTGCGAGTTCGTCAACGGTGTGTGCATCGTTGATGTCTCTCTTTCTTACCCCTCTGCTTGCCAGGTACCCGGTTAACCCTAGCCGGGTGTAGCTGCATAAATCCATAATGATCGTTGACATGGCATACCCTCACTCAATGCGTAACGATAATTCACCATCTGCCTGAGAGCTCAAAACAGCCATACGGGATGGAAAAAAATAATAAACCTGTGAGCATGACAAAGACTTTCAGGCGGACTCACTATCCCGTAAAGTTACGTATAATTTGCCAGGAATCTTCTTAAAGTAAAGTAAATATTAAGTATTGTGAGGTGGTTAGAAACAATTAAACCGCGTCAGATATATCCTGGAAGATGTTTTTCGCGTTTTATTTTAGGAATATCCTCAGAAAGACAGTAACAACAGTGCGGGCTATTATTTACGTGGCAGTTCGCTGACAATATCCGCTAACAGGTTGAATATCTCGCCGAATAAATGTTCACAGAAGGGAGCGATAAGTGGCATCAGTAATGACATTAATAAAATTCCGACCGTCAGCGTCAGCGGAAAACCAATGACAAACACCGAAAGCTGCGGTGCCATTCGGTTGAGTAAACCTAACGCCAGGTTGACGGTCAGCAGCAGGGTGATGATCGGCAGCGCCAGCATCAGCCCGTTGAGGAAGATCAGCCCCGCCGCGCGGGTGAGCGCCAGAAACGCATTGCTGTTCACCGGATTTTCGCCAATCGGCAGCGTATGGAACGTGTCCACCAGCATGGAGATAAGCCACAGATGGCCGTTGAACGACAGGAACAGCAGCATGGCGAGCAGATCGATAATGCGCGCCAGCACGGGCATGTTGAGATGACTGCCAGGGTCAACAAACGTGGCGAACGATAGCCCCATCTGCAGGCCAATCAGTTCCCCCGCGGTACGCACCGCGGCAAAGGCGAGCTGCATGGTAAAGCCAACGGCGACGCCAATCATCACCTGCTGCAGGGCCACCCATACCGCATTCGCCGAGAAGATCGGAATATCCACCGGCGGAAGAGACGGGGCGACGATAATGGAGATGATGATGCCCAGCCCCACTTTGACACGCTTGGGGATCGATTTCTCGCTGAGAATGGGGGCGGTGGAGATCAGCGCCATGATGCGCAGCATCGGCCAGAAATAGACGCCGAGCCACTGAACCCACTGGTCGCTGGTGAAGTGCAGCATCGTCAGGTCAGCCGATGATGTACGGCAGGTTGGTAAACAGGTTGCGCATATAGTCCAGCAGCAGGTTCAGCATCCACGGCCCGGCCACGATAATCGCCACGAACACGGCGATGATTTTCGGGATGAATGACAGCGTCATTTCGTTAATCTGCGTGGCGGCCTGGAGAATACTGATAATCAGACCGGTAACCAGCGCGACAAGCAGCAGCGGCGCGGCAACGGCAATCGCGATTTTCATCGCCTCCGTGCCCATCATCATGACCGATTCGGGTGTCATTGCCGTTCCTTAACTGTAGAAACTCTGCGCCAGCGAGCTGACCAGCAGCTGCCAGCCGTCGACCAGTACAAAGAGCATGATCTTAAAGGGCAGGGCGATGGTCGCGGGCGGCACCATCATCATCCCGAGCGCCATCAGGACGCTGGCGATCACCAGGTCGATAATCAGGAACGGAATAAAGATGGTAAAGCCAATCTGGAATGCGGTTTTCAGCTCGCTGGTCACATAGGCGGGCAGCAGAATACGCATGGGTACCGCTTCCGGTCCCTGCAGTTCGCCGGTGTTGGACAGGCGGGCAAAGAGGGCCAGATCGGCTTCACGCGTCTGGCGCAGCATAAATTCCCGCAGCGGCTGCGCGCCTTTATCCAGCGCCTCCTGCATGGAGATTTTATCTTCGCTGAACGGCTGGTAGGCGTCGGTGTAAATCTTATCGATCACCGGCGACATAATGAAAAAGGTCAAAAACAGCGCCAGCCCGAGCAGAACCTGGTTTGGCGGAGCGGAAGGGGTGCCGAGCGCGTTTCGCAGCAGACCAAAAACGATGATGATGCGGGTGAAGCTGGTCATCATCAGCAGGATAGCCGGAATAAACGTCAGCGAGGTGATGAACACCAGCGTCTGAACCGGAAGCGACCAGCTTTGGCCGCCGCCCGCGAGCGGGGTAGAAACCAGACCGGGCAGTTGCGCATAGACCGCGGGAGCAAACAGGCCAACGCCCGCAAGCGTCAGGGATAACAAACGGCGCATCAGGATCTCCCGGAACGCTTAAGCAAACTCTTCATCACGGACTGGAAATCCGCAGGGGCCTCTGCACGCTCGTCCACCACAACAGGGGCGGGCGGCAGTATATGTAACACGCTGATGTTTGACGCCGTGACGCCCAGGACCAGGCGCGCATCGTCCACCTCGACGATGACCACGCGTTCACGCGGCCCCAGCGTGGTGCTGGCGCTGACCTTCAGCCCGCGGGCACCGGCGGTTTTCCCCGCCAGGCCAAAGCGCTTCGCCAGCCAGGCGGCGATAAGAATAAAGGCAATAATACCGAACAACGCCCCGCTCACCTGGAGCAGAGGCGAGCCGGGAACGGCAGAAGGTTGCGATACTGTTGCCTGGGTTTTCATGCTTAACGGCTCAGACGACGCATACGTTCAGACGGGGTAATGATGTCGGTGATGCGTACGCCGTATTTATCGGCCACCACCACCACTTCACCCTGAGCAATCAGATAGCCGTTGATCAGGATATCCAGCGGCTCGCCGGCCAGACCGTCAAGGGCTACTACGGAGCCCTGCGTCAGGCGCAGCAGCTCTTTAATGGTCATGCGGGTGCGTCCCAGCTCAACGGTCAGCTTAACCGGGATATCCATAATCAGGTCGATATCCTGCAGCGTGCCGCTGACGTCACCGCCGCCAAGCTGCTGGAATACGGCATCCGCTGCGCTTTTGGCCGGGGTCGCTTTTTGCTCGTTTAACGCGTCAGCCCACAGATCGTCCAGTGCTCCGCTGTTTTCATCGGACGGATTGTTCATGTCACTCATTTGGGCTGTTCCTCATTCAGCGAATTCAAAATCGGGTTGATCAAGTGCTCAACGCGTAACGCATACTGACCGTTAATCGTGCCGTACTGGCTTGTCAGCACGGGGACACCATCCACATGGGCAATAATGCGGTCGGGTTTTTCTATCGGCAAAACATCACCGGGTTGTAATTTCAGGATCTGAGATAACCGCAGCGGGATATCGGCGAAGCTCGCCACCAGCTCAAGCTGCGAATGCTGGACCTGGCGGACCAGGTTTTCACGCCAGTTCTGGTCTTCGTTGCGGGAGTTCTCCAGCGGCGGGTTAACCAGCAGCTCGCGTAGCGGTTCGATCATGCTGAACGGCAGGCAGATGTTGAACTCGCCGGTCAGGTTACCGATCTCCACGTGGAACGGCGTGTTCACGACGATATCGTTCGGGGAGGTAGTGATGTTGGTAAATTTCACCTGCATCTCAGAACGGACGTACTCCACTTCCAGCGGGTTAATCGCTTTCCACGCGTCGCTGTAGGATTCCAGCGCCAGCTTCAGCATGCGGTTAATGACGCGCTGTTCGGTGTGGGTGAATTCGCGACCTTCTACTTTGGTCGGGAAACGCCCGTCGCCGCCGAACAGGTTATCCACCGCGATGAACACCAGGCTTGGCGAAAACACCACCAGACCGGTGCCGCGCAGCGGTTTCAGATGAATCAGGTTAAGGTTGGTTGGCACCGGCAGGTTGCGGGCAAACTCGTGATACGGCTGAATGCGGATCGCACCGACCGTAATATCCGGGCTACGACGCAGCAGGTTAAACAGCCCCATACGGAACTGACGTGCAAAACGTTCGTTAATGATCTCCAGCGCCTGCAGACGTTCACGTACCACGCGACGCTGGGTATTCGGGTCATAGGGACGAATATCGCTATCGCCGCCAATACCCGGTTGCGGATCATCACTTTTATCGCTGTCGCCGTTGAGCAGCGCATCGATTTCTGCCTGAGAAAGAATACTGTCGCCCATGTCGTTACCGCAGAATGAAGGCTGTATACAGAACGTCAGTGACTTCCTGCTTAGGTTGGCCGTTTACCAGCGGGGTCGCCAGCGTTTGTTTAATGGCGTCGACCAGCTTTTGCTTACCCACATCGGTGGCCAGCGCCGAAGCGTCCTGACGAGAGAACAGCAGCAGAAGGCGGCTACGCACCTCCGGAAGATAATCATTCAGACGCGCGCGCGTGGCTTCATCCTTCAGGCGCAGCGTAATACCGACATACAGCACACGATCCGCGTCACCGAGGTTCACGGTGAAGGTGTCCAGAGGGAAAAATACCGGCGCCGGCGGTGGTGCAGGTTCGGCTTTGGCCGCAGCGGTCGAAGGTTCCTGCTGCATACGCCAGTAACTATAGCCCGCGGTAGCGCAGGCGGCGAGCGTGATCAACACCAGCAGCGGGATCCAGATGGAACGCTTACTTTTTTTGGTGATAGCGGAGTCAGTCATCTGATACGAGCTTCCTGTTTCGGTACAGCTTAATAAGGTGATTATCCCGTGTCCTGCTGTCGTCAAAGCGTGGAAAAGACGGGGATAATCACGCTACCTCTGGCGTTTAGGCGAAGATGTCTACGGCACTGTTACCGCGCGCGGCGGATTGCAGAGCGGCAGGGACAGGCAGTAACTCATCGCTCTCGTCATTAAAGCCGCCGGTGTTGCCGGAACGCGAAGCCTGGTGCTGCTGCTGGGATGAGGACTGCTGCTGCCCGGCAAAGCTCTCGCTGCTGACGCTGCTTTGCGCAAGCTGAATGCCGTTCTCCGCCAGTGAGGTTCGCAGGACCGGCAGCGCGGCTTCCAGCGCCGCACGGACATGGCTGTGCGCAGAAACCATCTGCAGCTGTGCCTGGTTATCATCCAGCTTAAGCGAAATTTGCACCTGACCCAGATCTTCCGGGTGCAGACGCAGCTCGGCTGTCTGCTGGCCCTGTTTAGTGAACAGGGTGATGTGCTGGCTCAGGGACTGCTGCCATTCATGCGTACCCAGAGGCTGGCTTAACACCGGCGCGGTGGCGACGGTGGCGGCCGTCTGACTGGTCGCATGGCTGGACATAATCGGTGCCAGGGTTGCCGTCGGTGAGGCTGAGGAGGAGGAACTGGCAAGCTCCTGCTTCTCTGCCGTTGCGGCCACGGCCGGCGTGGCCGGCGCGTTACCCGACAGGGCCGGGTCGCTGTTTTTCGCCTGGCTCTGATAAGGCGCAGCACTCTGGGCTTTATCATAGCTTCCCGGAAGCGCGTTCAGGGACGGTTGGCCCGCGCCGTTTTGCGTCAGCGCCGCTGAACTCAGCGTTGCGGTGGCGGGCACACCGTCACTGCCTGCCGCACGTGAGGTGCTGGTCTGCTGGTGCGGCAGCATGGCCATCAGCGCGCTTAACCCGGCCAGTTCCTCTTCGCTCAGCTCGCTTTTGCCGTCATCTTTGCTGTTGACCGCATTAAGCGTTTTCAGGGCATCACCCTTTGACAGCGGCACCAGCCCGGATACCAGCGTATCAAGCGACGTAACGGGCGACGTTTCATCGCCATTCAGCGCAGTTTGACGCGAGAGCAGGTCGGCAATTTTGGCCTGCAGGGTGGTATCCCCTTTGGCGTCTTGAGCAACGTGGGACAGCTTGCTGCCGGCGGCTTTCAGGTCAGCCAGAGTCAGGGGCGCATCGTTGCCCTTGCCCGTCGCGTCCGACAGGGCGCCCGCAAGCAGCGCGAGAAAGTCCTGTGCACCGTCGGTGCCTTTTCCTGTCTGCGTACCGCCTGACAGGTCGCTGTCGCTCATCAGCAGTTGTTGCAGTGTGATCATTCCGGTTTCCTCATTGATGCGCGCTGGGCAAACTCATCCATTTTTTTCTGATCCAGGCGGTTTTCCGCCAGGGTCGTTGCCGCAATCTGTCGGTCCTGTAAGGTCTGCCAGGCCTGCAGTCGCTGCTTCTTCTCGCGCCAGAAATTCAGCGCGGTATCGACTTTCTGGGTCCACTGGTGAAGCTGCTGGCGATGCTGATCTATCGCCTTCTCCAGCGTCTGGATAAACTGCTGATAGTTAATCCAGCGCTGGCTTCCAATGCCCTGTGTCATATCGGTATTGAGGTTGGTGCGATATTCATGCTGATAGTCGATTAACATCTTCAACTGTTCTTCAGCCTGCTGGCACCCGCGTCGCATTGCGCCAAGCTGCAATGCGGCATCATCAACTTCTTTTTCAGCCAGATCTTTCAGCGTTGATAACGCGCTGTTTTGCGCCATGACCTTCGCCCTCCACCTGTGTTACACCTGCGGGAAAATCAGCTCCAGAGCCTGAATTGAATCTTCCCAGTCGGCACGTTCAAAAATGCCTTGTTGCAAAAATGCCTCCAGCTGCGGCCACAGGGTAATCGCTTTGTCGAGCATCGGGTCGCTGCCTTTGGCATACGCCCCCACGCTGACCAGATCGCGGTTGCGCTGGAAGCTGGAGAGGAGTTGTTTAAAGTTACGCACGCGGGCGTAGTGTTTCTCGGTTATCAGCGCGGTCATCGCGCGGCTGATAGAGGCTTCAATATCTATCGCCGGATAGTGTCCGGCTTCGGCCAGACGACGAGACAGCACGATATGACCGTCAAGGATCGCGCGCGCGGAGTCGGCAATCGGATCCTGCTGGTCATCGCCTTCGGTCAGCACGGTATAGAACGCGGTGATGGAGCCGCCGCCGCTGATGCCGTTCCCCGCACGTTCCACCAGGGCAGGGAGTTTGGCGAAGACCGAAGGCGGGTAGCCTTTGGTCGCCGGTGGCTCACCGATAGCCAGCGCGATTTCACGCTGCGCCATCGCGTAGCGGGTCAGCGAATCCATGATCAGCAGCACGTGCTTGCCGCGGTCACGAAAATCTTCGGCGATGCGGGTGGCATAGGCTGCCCCCTGCATACGCAGTAACGGCGACACGTCCGCCGGTGCGGCAATGACCACCGAGCGGGCACGGCCTTCCGCACCCAGAATGTTTTCAATAAAGTCTTTTACTTCACGACCGCGCTCGCCGATCAGGCCCACGACGATAACGTCCGCCTGGGTGTAGCGCGCCATCATGCCAAGCAGGACGGATTTACCCACGCCTGACCCGGCGAAGAGGCCCATACGTTGCCCGCGTCCCACGGTCAGCAGGGCGTTGATCGGGCGCACGCCGGTGTCGAGCACATGCTCGATAGGGGTTCGCTGCAGGGGGTTAAACGGCTGGGTAATTAATGCGCCGGTTTCGGTGGTGTCCGGGGAGGGCAGCCCGTCGAGAGGCTTCCCGCTGCCGTCCAGCACGCGACCCAGCAGGGCAGGACCAAGCGGCAGCTGTTTCCCGCTTTGCAGCCCATCGCCGGACGTGTTTTTGGCATACACGCGCGCGCCGGGCAGAATACCTTCCACCTCTTCAAGCGGCATCAGGAACAGGCGCTGGCCGTTGAACCCGACCACTTCGCTTTCTACTTCACGCGTTTCCAGACCGTCCTGACGCTCAATCACGCAGGTCGCGCCCAGCGGAAGCTGCAGGCCGGTGGCCTCCAGGACCAGACCGGTGGCGCGCGTCAGCCGCCCATAACGACGAACAGAGGGCAGTTGCGCCATCTTCGTCTTAAAGTTGTCGAGCGTGGTGAGCCAGCGGGTGAGGCGTGCGGTCATCAGACGACTCCCGGTGCCGCCAGGCGACACAGTTCCTGCCAGCGGGTGGCGACGCTGGCATCCAGATCGCCTTCATCGGCAGAAACTTTGCAGCCGCCGTGATGTAACGACGGGTCGCCGCGCAGACGCCAGCCGTGCAGGTTTAGCGTCGCGCCCAGGCTCTCTTCCACGCGCTGCAGGTCGTCCGGGTGGACGCGCAGCTGCGGCTTACCGCTGAACAGCGGCTCCTGCTGCAGCAGACCCTGAATTTGTTTGATTAGCGCCGTGTTATCCACCACGGGCGTCTGGCCGATCACCTGACGCGCGGCTTCCAGCGCCATCTGCATCAGTCGCGAGGCAATCACGCTGTCCAGCGCGTCCAGCGTGTGCTGAAACTCGCTGACCAGCTGCTGCATGCGGGCATGGATCGGCGCCTGCTGCTGGCGCGCCTGATCGATACCGTGCTCTAACCCTTTCGCCAGGCCTTCCTGATACCCCAGCTCGTGGCCTTTCTGCCGGCCTTCGTTCAGACCGGCATTGTAGCCCTGCTCGTGCGCCTGCATTTGCAGCTGAGCCAGCATTTGCGCCTGCTGCTCCTCTTCGCTCAGCTCGGGCTGCTCGACGTCCGGGTCAAGCGCCTCGGTCGGGATCGCGGCTGGCGTGAACTCGGAGAGGGGAGGGGCCAGATCGTCCGGCGTCCAGCGCTTCCACGGCAGCTCATTAGACATAGGTGTCGTCTCCGCTGCCAATCACCATCTCGCCGGTTTCCGCCAGACGACGAACGATAAGCAGAATGGCTTTCTGTTCGTTTTCCACCTGAGACAGACGAACCGGGCCACGGTTGGCAAGGTCGTCGCGCAGGATATCGGCCGCACGCTGAGACATGTTGCGAAGGAACTTCTCGCGCAGCGGCTGCTCGGCGCCTTTGAGGGCGATAAGCAGCGACTCGGAATCCACTTCCTGGAGCAGGCGCTGGATGCTGCGGTCGTCCACTTCGACGAGGTTTTCGAACAGGAACATCTCGTCGATGATTTTCTGTGCCAGCTCGCCGTCGAATTCGCGAACCGCCGTAATGACGGCCTCTTCCTGCTGCGTTTTCATCAGGTTGATGATTTCTGCCGCCGTTCTCACGCCGCCCATTTTGCTGCGCTTGAGGTTCTGGCCGTCGAGCAGGTTGTTCAGCACCTCGGTCAGCTCCGCCAGCGCGGCAGGCTGAACGCCGCCGAAGGTGGCGATACGCAGCATCACATCGTGACGCAGACGCTCTTCGAACAGCGCCAGAATATCGGCCGCCTGACCACGTTTGAGGTGGACAAGGATGGTGGCGATAATCTGCGGGTGCTCGTCGCGAATAAGGTCGGCGGCACTCTGCGGTTCCATAAAGTTAAGCGTTTCGATACCGCTGGCGGTATCGCGCGTTTCCAGAATGTCTTCCAGCAGGCTGGCGGCACGCTCTTCGCCCAGCGCCTTGACCAGCACGGAACGCAGGTAGTCGTTGGCGTTGACGTTCAGCGCGGCAAACTGTTCGGCTTCCTGCTCAAACTCCGACAGCACTTCGGTCAGCTGCTTGTTGGAGATTTGACGCACGTTGGCCATCGCCGCACTGAGAATTTGCACTTCCCGCTGGGAGAGGTGTTTAAACACCTCTGCCGCGCGATCTTCGCCAATGGTCATCAGCAGGATGACGCTTTTATCGGTGCCCGTAAGCGTATTACTCATGTTCGTTACCCATCCACTGACGGATGACCAGCGCCACGACGCGCGGATCGTTATCTGACATTTCGCGAATGCGCTGGCTCATCACCTCGGCACCCATGCGCTGGTTAGCGCGGCGCTGCTGCATCTGTTCATCTTTGCTGAGGCGCACTTCAACCGCTTCTTCCGTTTCCTGACGCGCATTCATCTGCTCGCGAGCCGCTTTTTCGGCTTCAGCACGGCGCTGGAGCTGAGGACGAACGCCCTTGCGCCACAGCAGCCACGCGACAATCAGCACCAGCAGCCAGCGTCCTGCGGACATCAGCTGGTCGATAAACGCCTGCTGTTGCCAGAACGGCAGTTCACCGCCGGTCTCTTCCACCGAGTTGAACGGTGAGTTCACCACGTTGAGGGTATCGCCGCGCTTCTCGGAGTAACCCATCGCTTCACGGGTCAGGTTTTCAATCTGCTTCATCTGTTCGGCGGTCAACGGCAACGGTTTGCCATCCGCCAGCGTTTTGTAGTTCACCACTACCGCAACGGAGAGACGCTGAATATCGCCCACGTTCAGTTTAGTGTGGCGAATCGTCCTATCCACTTCGTAGTTCGTGGTTTCGTTACGGCTGCTGTTTCGTGGACCGCTGTTCGTCGCCGTTGAGGTGGTCTGCTGGTTATTCTGCTGGCCGTTCTGCTGATTGGCCGGCGGCGTAGAGATCGGCGCCGCGTTAGCCGGGGCAGGCTGGTTAGACAGCGCGCCCGGCACGCCGCCCGGGTTTGCGCCGCCAATCTGCTCGCTGGTGTTGATCTGGCGCGAACGCATCACCGCCTGCGCCGCATCGCCGTTCGGGCTGTACTGCTCTTCGGTTTGTTCTTTATTCGAGAAGTCGATCTGCGCGGTGACCTGCGCGTGCACGTTGCTGTTGCCCACCACCGGACCCAGGATCGCTTCGATACGACGCTGGAGACGGCTTTCCACATCAGCGGCATATTTCAGCTGCGCGTCATTCAGATCGCGACCGGCGGTATTGGATTGCGTCAGCAGGTGACCGCTCTGGTCAACCAGCGTCACGTTACCCGGCGGCAGACCGGCGACGGCGCTGGAGACGAGATGCGTCACCGCGCTGATTTGCCCTTCGTCCAGCGCGCGGTCTGGCTCAAGGTTCACGGTCACGGAAGCCGAAGGTGATTTCTGTTCGCGGACAAATAAGGAAGGTTTAGGCATCGCCAGGTGCACGCGGGCACTCTTCACCGGGCCTAATGTTTCAATGGTGCGGGCCAGCTCACCTTCCAGCGCACGCTGGTAGTTCACCTGCTCGCTGAACTGGCTGATACCGAATTTTTCCTGATCCAGCAGCTCAAAGCCTACCGCGCCGCCCTTCGGCAGCCCCTGCTGGGCCAGGCGAAGACGCAGTTCGTGCACCTTATCTGCCGGGACCTCCAGCGCACCGCCATTATCGGCAAAGCGATAAGGGATGTTCATCTGGGTCAGCTGGGTGACGATGGCGCCGCCATCCTGATCGGAAAGGTTACTGTAGAGCGTCCGGTAATCAGGGCTTTTCGCCCACAGGACCATCGCTACAAGGATCGCAATTGCGGCAGCGCCTGCCACGATCAACGGGATTTTAGGATTCGCGCGAAGGCGGTTCATCCACTCGAGTGATTTATTCTGCGGCGCTGTCGATGCTGTTGCACTCATTGCGCACCTCTTAAATCCTGGTGGTTTACGTTATTCGTGTAGAGAAACAAAACTGACTCCCGGGTCGGCAAACACGACAAATGTTCCATATTGATGGCCCTGCCATTATTTGATGATTCGTGATTTTCTATGCGTCAAATAACCTGGTTTTTTCATGCTATTTACCGCCATTATCTTATTGACAAGCTGTTAGTCTTGACCGCGTAAAAAACCATCCAGGGGAGAGTCATGGCTATACAGGGCATTGAAGGGGTAATCAGTCAGCTGCAGGCAACGGCGATGACGGCCCGTAATCAGAATGTGGCAGATCAGCAGCCGAGCATCAGCTTTGCAGGGCAACTGCATGCCGCTCTTGACCGTATCAGTGATACCCAGACCGCAGCGCGCACGCAGGCAGAAAAGTTCACCCTCGGCGAGCCGGGTGTGGCGCTGAATGATGTGATGACCGATTTGCAAAAAGCCTCGGTTTCCCTGCAGATGGGGATCCAGGTGCGTAACAAGCTGGTGTCGGCTTATCAGGAAGTGATGGGGATGCAGGTCTAAGACCTGTCGATCTTCGCTGGCAGCCGCAGCGCTTTAATGCCACAATATTTTTTTCTTCGAATGCAGGAAAGATGATGAAAAAAATAGCAATTGCTGGCGCGCTGCTGGCACTGACCGGGTGCGTTCAGGTCGATAATTATAAAGAGGTGATCAAGCATCCTGTCCCGGCGCATCTGGCGGGATACTGGCAGTCAAAAGGGCCGCAGAGCAAAATGGTCAGCCCTGAAGCGATTGCCACGCTGGTGGTGACGGAAGAGGGCGATACGCTGGACTGCCGTCAGTGGCAGCGCGTGATTGCCGTGCCGGGTAAAATCATGCTGCGTTCAGACAGTTATTACAACGTGACGCGCAAGCTGGATATTTATCCGCTGGAGCGCGATGGCTCGACGCTTGAGTACGACGGGCTGGAGCTGCAGAAGGTCGATCGCCCAACGGTTGAGTGTGCCGATTACCTGAGCAAGCATCCGCTGGAGAGTAAACTACCGTAGCCGTTTGTTGCCGGGTGGCGCTGACGCTTACCCGGCCTACAAAAGTGCCTTCGCGTAGGCCGGGTAAGGCGAAGCCGCCACCCGGCATTGTTTCTATAGCGCATCCTCAATTACCCACACGCTCACGCTTCCGCCTTTGCAGGTAAAAGTCCCTTCGCCATCCGCCGCCGTGGTGACCGTTTCTTCGCGATTGCCGATAAAATCCCGCCACGTTTTGTTGCCGTAGTTTTCCCCCAGGCAAATTACCTTCTCGCCGTCGTCCCCGTTCGACATCACCACCACGCAGCCGGGATCGTCTTCCGTGCCGCTGCGGCTGAAGGCGATGCAGTTAGGATGGTCAAAAAAGAGCGTCTGCACGCCGTGGGCAAAACGCTGGCGCGCGAGGATCAGCTCGTGGAGCTGCTCAATCACAGGCATATCAATATGGTACGTTTCACCGTCTCCACCCGTATCGTCATAGCTGGCGCCAAAGAGGTCAGGATAAAAGACGCTCGGCACGCCATTTTCCCGCAGCAGGATCAACGCATACGCCAGCGGTTTAAACCAGGCTTCGACCGGGGCTTCCAGCGCCTGCAAAGGCTGGGTGTCATGGTTTGCGACGAGGGTCACCGCATGAAACGGATCGGCTTCCACCAGCGTGCCGGTAAAGATTTGGCTCATGTCGTAATCCCGGCCCTGACGTGACGCCTCGTGGAATTTCATCTGCAGGGGGGCATCAAACAGCATGGTTTTGCCTTCGACCTGGTCGATATAGGCCTGAAGTTTATCCACCTCGTGAGACCAGTATTCCGCCACGATAAACAGCGGCTGGTCGGCGACCTCCTGGACGTGCTCAATCCACTCTTTGTAGAACCAGGCGGGAATATGCTTGACGGCGTCCAGACGAAAACCGTCGCAGCGCGTCTGTTCCATGACCCAGCGGGCCCAGTATTTGATCTCCTCGGTGACGGCGTGATTGCGAAAGTCGATATTTTCGCCCATCAGATAATCGAAGTTACCCATCTCATCATCAACCTGCTCGTTCCAGCCTTCACCGGTGTAGTCGTTGACGATTTTAAAAATGCCGTCTTCATCTGGGTTTTCAATGTGGTCGACGCCGCTGAAGCATTTGTAGTCCCAGATGAACTGGGAATATTGCCCGGCGCGGGCAGGGAAGGTGTAGCGGGTCCAGGCTTCACACTCGATGACCTCGTCATCGATTTGCGTGCGATCCTGCTCGTTCACGCGCTGAACGCGGACAGGCTCTTTTTCATCGGCACCCATTTTGTGGTTCACCACCACGTCCAGCAGCACGGCAATGTCGTTGCGCTTGAGGGCGTCGATGGCTTCCAGCAGCTGCGCTTTGTCACCGTATTTCGTGGCGATACTGCCTTTCTGGTCAAACTCGCCCAGATCGAACAGGTCATAGGAGTCATAGCCGACAGAATACCCGCCTGACGCGCCTTTATAGGCGGGCGGGAGCCAGATCATGTTAATGCCGATTTCGTTAAGATTGGGGGCTAACGCCGTGACCTCTCGCCACAATTCACCGCCAGCAGGGTAGTACCAGTGAAAACATTGTAACAGGGTGGGGTTTTTCATCGTCCGTGCTCCAGAAGCCGTTAAGCTGACTTCTGGAGTATGGGAGAAATTTGTGAAAACGATCAAAAAAAATTATTGTGAGGCGGTGGGCGCATCTGGTACCAGCACCACACCAGAGAGGTTTCCGTAAGCTGATGACAGGGAGTTCTGCTGAACACCGTTTTTAATCAATTTCTTAAGCTCCTCCATGCGGATATTGAGCAGGCGTTTAACCTCGTTTTCGTTTTCAATAACAATTCTCAGGACTTCCCGAATCTGAGGCGCGCAGGCGTCATCGGCAGTAAACTGCTCTTGTGATAAACTTTCCACAAGTTGTACATATTCAATTTCTCCTTCAACCAATTCATCCCATTTATTCTCGGTTGCCAACTTTAACATTTTCTGACTCACTGAACGAAGCAGTAACCATTTTTGCAAGGATGAATAGGACGCGCTCATTAATATTTTTCCTGGTTCGCTTTAGATGAATGTGGGGCAACCTCTTTCCACGCTTCGGAAATATTACTGAGGAGTGCATGCACTTCAGCTATCGCAGTCTGATCATTATGTAGATTTGCATGTAGTAAGCGACGAGTCATATACGCATACAAGCTATCAAGGTTCTCACAAAGCTCACGGTTTACATTAAAATCGAGGCCGGACTGCAAGCCGTTCGATATAATATTAATAGCTTTGGATAATGCCTGACCTTTCCCTGAGATATCACCCTGTTCTATCAGGATTTGAGCTCTCTTTAACGCGCTCAGTGCGCCATCAAAAAGCATATTCACAAGCTGATAAGGGGAGGCGCTTAACACTGCGCTCTCCACTTCTATGTTTGCATAAGCATTGATGCCCGTACGGCTATACATGCAAATTCCTTATTACGAATTCATGGCGGTAAACTGCTGCGACAGGTAATTTCCTGTATTGGTCAGTTTATTTACCAATGAGTTAAGCGAAGTGAACTGCTTCTTATAGCGTTCAATCGTATTGTTGATGCTGAGTGTGGTGCTGTCGATTCGCACTTTAAGCTTTTTCAGCGAGCTATTAATGCCATCGGTTGCACTCTGAACGACTCCGTCATCTGCCAGGAATTTTTTCAGCAGGTCATTGGTCTGTACGCCAAACCCGGTTTTCTCGCCATCACCGCCGAAGAATTGGGTCACGCTACCCGGTTTTTCGTTCAGGGCTTTGTCCAGCTTGGTGCTGTCAACGGTAAGTTTACCGTTCACATCCTGCGTAATGCCCATTGATGACAGCGTTGCGTAGTCTGTCGGTTGGCTGCTGATCACCATTGAACGCAGACGCGTCTGAATATTTCGCAGCGTACCGTCTCCCATCAGATCACCGTTGCTACTGTCTTGCGAAGTGCTGCCCTGATCAACCGCAGTATATTTCGTCTGTGAAGAAATCGTCGTTTGCAATGAGTTGTAAGCATCGACAAATGTCTGAATCGCTGTCTTCATTGCCGTATTATCACGCGCTACCGTTAATTGTTCAGGTTTATTTTCTTCGGTCTGTTTTGTCAGGGTTAACGTTAATCCATCCTGCGCATCTGAAATCGTATTACTGCTTCGCGTGATCGTAATGTCATTGATCTTTACCACCGCGTCAGCCGCCTTAACCGTTTGGGTCAGGCCATTTCCGGTCGTGGCAGCCGGATCGTACGCCAGATTTTGCTTAAGCTTATCATCGCCGGAGACTGTGACCGTCATGGCATTTGTTAACCCTGTATCCTTTGAGGTAAGAGACAGGTAATACGAATCATCGTCCGCTTTAATAATACTGGCCGTTACGCTGCCGTTTTGCTTGTTAATAGCGTCGCGAATGCCCGATAAGGATGTTTGATCATCCGTTAACGTGACGGTCATCGGTGTTTTTTGTCCGGGTTGCGTAATGGTAATCGTGCGGGAGTTACCCGCTGTAGTACCACCGATACTGTCTGTTTTATTGGTAAATTCTTTCGATGTCAGCGTTTGAGACTGAGCGAGACCGATCACCTCAATAGAATAATTGCCCGCAGGTACCCCCGCATCAACGGTGGCCGTAAACGCTGTGTTTTTACTGGTCACAGACGTCGTGGCAATTTTATCCGCTTTAGCAAGTGCTTCGGCTGCCGTTTGCACTTTTTGTAGCGAACTCTTGACCAGACCCCACGCAGTAAGCTGGGCTTTGTACGACGTCTGCTGAGTCGTTAACGGGGTTAAGCGCTGCTGCTCACTAGTTGAGAGTTGGTCCAACAGGGCACTCAGGCCCAGGTTTGAACCTGCATCAAGAGAACTAACACTTGCCATTACATTTTCCTTTTGAATGAGAACCAATGGAATGGGTATCGGCACATTGCCCAGGAAGTTTAGCGAAAAAGAAAAGTTATCAATTGCACAATAAAAAGACTTTTTAGGAAGCTATTCCACCGCTCAGTCAGGCCGTGGACCTTAGACAAGAAAAAAAGGAAAAGGAGCAGGGGGAATATTCAGAAAGAAAATAAAAAATACAGGGGATGTGAAAAAAATACCTAAAGGTTCGTTTTGGGCTGTCGATAACCTGGTTAACGGCGCGAAAGCCGTAGGCCAGCGGCCTGAAACTTAACACTTTATGAAGGATACTCAATTATGGCAGTAATCAATACTAACAGCCTGTCGCTGATGACGCAGACTAACCTGAACAAATCTCAGTCTTCTCTGGGTACAGCTATTGAGCGTTTGTCTTCTGGTCTTCGTATTAACAGTGCAAAAGATGACGCTGCTGGCCAGGCGATCGCCAACCGCTTCACCTCTAACATCAACGGCCTCACCGTTGCTGCGCGTAACGCTAACGACGGTATCTCTCTGTCCCAGACCGCTGAAGGCGCGCTGAGCGAAATCAACAACAACCTGCAACGTGTTCGTGACCTGACCGTTCAGGCGCAGAACAGCTCTAACTCTGCATCTGATATCGATTCCATCCAGTCTGAAGTTAACCAGCGCATGGAAGAGATCAACCGCGTAACCAAACAAACCGATTTTAACGGCATCAAAGTTCTGGATAACCGTACCGCAACTGATACAAGCTACGATTTCCAGGTCGGTTCTAAAGATGGCGAACAAATCAGTATTGCAATTCGTTCAAGTTCAGGTTGGAACCTGGCGACAGCAGGCGCTAACGGCACTTCAACGACTTCTATCAATACAAACCAGGCTGCGCTTACTACTGCTAAAACGGCCTATACCGCTGCTTACAATGCTGAAGTGACAGATAAATCTAAAGCTGCAGTAACTGGTGCCTCTACGGAACTTACTGCATACGCCAAAGCAGTTAATGGTTCGCAGGCCGAGAAAGATGCGTTGAGTGCCCTGAATACAAAATTAGGCTTGGACTCTTCTCAGTCAATCGATTCAGCTACTTTGGAAAAAATCAAAACAGGTTATGCTGCTTCCCCAGTAGCAGACGATAAAACCACTGCAGATGATGCCCTAAAGGCTTTGAGCGCTAAATCTTCTGCGGTAGTAGACTCAGCTAAAGCAAAAGGGACTACAGCAGCAGAAGCCACTCCGGGAGCAGTAGTTAATGGAAATCTGCGTACCGTTGCTGCAAAAGGTTTCGACGTATTGAACGGTACTGTTGATTCAACTGGCGCTACCGATGGTAACCCACTGGCTGATATTGATGCCGCACTGAAAGCGGTTGACACTCAGCGCAGCATCCTGGGTGCTTCCCAGAACCGTTTCGAATCTACCATTACTAACCTGAACAACACTGTGAACAATCTGACCGATGCTCGCAGCCGTATTCAGGATTCCGACTACGCGACCGAAGTGTCCAACATGTCCCGCGCGCAGATCCTGCAGCAGGCTGGCTCTTCTGTTCTGGCTCAGGCCAACCAGGTTCCGCAAACCATGCTGTCCCTGCTGCGTTAATTCGCAATTTGCCGACAAACCCCGCTTCGGCGGGGTTTTTTCTGTCCGCATACACGCGTAACCCCCCAAATAACCCCCCATTTCATCCACTATTCTCCCGATTAAAACCCCTCCAGAATCGGATAATCATGCCGATAACTCAACTAACGCAGGGCTGTTTATCGTGAATTCACTCTATACCGCTGAAGGTGTAATGGATAAACACTCGCTGTGGCAGCGTTATGTCCCGCTGGTGCGTCACGAAGCATTGCGCCTCCAGGTGCGCTTGCCGGCGAGCGTGGAACTCGACGATCTGCTACAGGCGGGCGGTATCGGGTTATTGAATGCAGTTGACCGATACGACGCTCTGCAAGGAACGGCATTTACGACTTACGCAGTTCAGCGTATTCGTGGTGCGATGCTGGACGAGCTGCGCAGCCGTGACTGGGTGCCACGCAGTGTTCGCCGCAACGCACGCGAAGTGGCGCATGCGATGGGGCAGCTGGAACAGGAACTGGGACGCAACGCAACGGAAACTGAAGTGGCGGATCGTCTTGGCATTGCTGTTGAAGAGTATCGTCAGATGTTGCTCGATACCAATAATAGCCAACTCTTTTCTTATGACGAGTGGCGAGAAGAGCATGGCGATAGCATCGAGCTGGTGACGGATGAGCACCAGCAAGAAAACCCGTTACACCATTTAATGGAAGGGAATTTACGCCAGCGCGTCATGGAAGCTATTGAAGCTCTGCCTGAACGCGAACAGCTGGTATTGACCCTTTATTACCAGGAAGAGCTTAACCTCAAAGAGATTGGCGCTGTTCTGGAGGTGGGAGAGTCGCGGGTGAGCCAGCTGCACAGCCAGGCCATTAAACGCTTACGAACCAAGCTGGGTAAGTTATAGGTGATTGATTCACCTTAAAAATGCCGCACAACGTATTGACAACCAGGAGTTATCATGACGGTGCAGCAATCTAAAAGACGGCCTTTAAGCCGCTACCTGAAAGACTTTAAACACAGCCAGACGCATTGCGCCCACTGTAACAAGCTACTCGATCGTATCACGCTGGTTCGCCGCGGCGAAATCGTCAATAAGATCGCGATTTCTCGCCTCGACACGTTGATGGACGAAGCAGCATGGCTCGAAGAGCAAAAAGAGTGGGTGTCGCTTTGCCGTTTCTGTGGCGATCTCCATTGCAAAGAGCAAAGCGACTTCTTCGACATTATCGGCTTCAAGCAGTTCCTGTTTGAACAAACGGAGATGAGCCACGGCACCGTTCGCGAATACGTGGTTCGCCTGCGCCGCCTCGGGCAACATCTGACCGTGAACAACATTTCCCGCGATCTGCTCAAAACCGGTTATCTCGACGAGAACCTGGAGCCGTGGCTGCCTGCGACCAGCACCAACAACTACCGGATTGCGCTGCGCAAGTACGCACAATATAAGGTACAAATGCCGGGTGCCATAAAGCAGAAAGCCCACGCCGGAACAACTTCTGATATATATTAAAAAAGAATAAGATGTAGCGCAGTCGCCTTTGACGTTGCAGGCGATTTCTCTACACTACGTAAAAATTCCACTATATCGGGGTATTTATGAAATTTGCACTTCTGGGTCGTCAGGCGCTGATGGGGGTTATGGCCGTTGCGCTGGTTGCGGGCATGAGCGTGAAAACGTTCGCCGCAGAAAACCTGCTGAATAAAGTAAAAGAGCGCGGTACGCTGCTGGTCGGGCTGGAAGGAACCTATCCTCCGTTCAGCTTCCAGGGCGATGACGGCAAGCTGACCGGTTTTGAAGTGGAGTTTGCTGAAGAGCTGGCAAAACACCTCGGCGTGAAAGCGTCCCTGAAACCGACCAAATGGGACGGTATGCTGGCGTCGCTGGATTCGAAACGCATTGACGTGGTCATCAACCAGGTCACCATCTCTGACGAGCGTAAGAAGAAGTATGACTTCTCCACCCCGTATACCGTGTCCGGTATTCAGGCGCTGGTGAAGAAAGGCAACGAAGGCACCATCAAAACGGCTGCGGACCTGAAAGGGAAGAAAGTCGGTGTCGGTCTGGGAACCAACTACGAAGAGTGGCTGCGCCAGAACGTTCAGGGCGTGGATATCCGCACCTATGATGATGACCCGACGAAATACCAGGATCTGCGCGTGGGCCGCACCGACGCCATTCTGGTTGATCGCCTGGCAGCACTGGATCTGGTGAAGAAAACCAACAACACCCTGGCGGTAGCGGGTGATGCGTTCTCTCGTCAGGAATCCGGCGTGGCCGTACGTAAAGGTAACGAAGACCTGGTGAAAGCGATTGATTCCGCGATTGCTGACATGCAAAAAGACGGTAGCCTGAAGGCGCTTTCCGAGAAGTGGTTCGGGGCAGACGTCACGAAATAAGTTTCTGACGTAAAAAAAGGCGCTTTTAAAAGCGCCTTTTTTATTTCTTACGCGTCTGCGTGCATAATGAAAAATATCACATTTTGTCTGAGTTACCGGAGCATCCATGTCACTACAGAATTTAACGCGCTTTCCCCGCCTGGAGTTCATCGGCGCGCCGACGCCGCTGGAGTATCTCCCGCGATTTTCTGATTATTTAGGGCGCGATATTTTTATTAAGCGTGATGACGTGACGCCCATGGCGATGGGGGGCAACAAGCTGCGCAAGCTGGAGTTTCTGGCGGCGGACGCCCTGCGCGAAGGCGCGGATACGCTCATCACTGCCGGGGCCATCCAGTCCAACCACGTTCGCCAGACGGCGGCCGTGGCGGCAAAACTTGGGCTTCACTGCGTGGCATTGCTGGAAAACCCGATTGGCACGCGGGCTGAAAACTATCTCACCAACGGTAACCGCCTGCTGTTAGACCTGTTTAACGTGCAGGTTGAGATGGTTGACGCGCTGACCGACCCGACCGCCCAGCTCGATGAGCTGGCGACGCGTCTGGAAGCGCAGGGTTTTCGCCCCTACGTTATTCCCGTCGGCGGTTCGAATGCGCTGGGCGCGCTGGGGTACGTGGAAAGTGCGCTGGAAATCGCGCAGCAGTGCGAGGGTGCGGTGAGTCTCTCCTCCGTCGTGGTCGCGTCCGGCAGTGCGGGCACCCATGCCGGGCTGGCGGTGGGGCTGGAGCAACTGCTTCCGGAGGTCGAACTGATTGGCGTGACGGTGTCCCGCAGCGTGGCGGATCAGAAGCCGAAAGTGGTTACGTTACAGCAGGCGGTCGCAGAGCAGCTGGAGCTGAAGGCCACGGCCGATATTCTGCTCTGGGATGACTATTTTGCGCCGGGTTACGGCATGCCGAACGAAGAGGGAATGGAAGCGGTGAAACTGCTGGCGCGCCTCGAGGGCATACTGCTCGATCCGGTCTATACCGGCAAAGCGATGGCCGGACTGATCGACGGCATTGCGCAAAAACGCTTTAAGGATGAAGGGCCGATTTTATTTGTCCATACCGGCGGAGCGCCTGCGCTGTTTGCCTATCATCCTCATGTCTAAAAATCAGGTCGAAAAATAATAATGCAAGAAAGTATTCAACTGGTTATTGATTCTCTGCCGTACCTGCTGAAAGGTGCGGTATTTACGTTGCAGCTCAGTATCGGCGGGATGTTCTTTGGGCTGGTACTGGGATTTATACTGGCCTTAATGCGCTTGTCGCCTGTCCTGCCGGTGCGCTGGCTGGCGCGCTTTTATATCTCCGTGTTTCGCGGCACGCCGCTTATCGCCCAGCTCTTTATGATCTACTACGGCTTACCGCAGTTTGGTATCGAGCTGGATCCGATTCCGGCGGCGATGATTGGCCTGTCGCTCAATACCGCGGCGTACACCTCCGAAACCCTGCGTGCGGCCATCTCCTCCATTGACAAAGGGCAGTGGGAAGCGGCGGCCAGTATCGGGATGACGCCCTGGCAGACGCTGCGCCGGGCCATCCTGCCGCAGGCGGCACGCGTGGCGCTTCCGCCGCTCAGCAACAGCTTTATCAGCCTGGTGAAAGATACCTCCCTGGCGGCAACGATTCAGGTTCCGGAGCTTTTCCGTCAGGCACAGCTCATCACCTCCCGTACGCTTGAGGTCTTTACCATGTATCTGGCCGCTTCGCTAATTTACTGGGTGATGGCGACGGTGCTCTCTGCTCTGCAAAACTACTTCGAAAACCAGCTTAACCGCCAGGAGCGTGATCCAAAATGAGTGCAATTGACGTCAAAAACCTGGTGAAGAAATTCCACGGTCAAACGGTGCTCCACGGGATCGATCTGGAGGTCGAGCAGGGCGAAGTGGTGGCGATTATTGGACCGAGCGGTTCGGGAAAGACGACGCTGCTGCGCAGCATTAACCTGCTTGAACAGCCGGAAGGCGGTACCATCCGCGTCGGGGAGATCACGATTGATACCGGGAAATCCATCAGCCAACAGAAAGGGTTGATTCGCCGCCTGCGCCAGCATGTCGGCTTTGTTTTCCAGAACTTCAACCTTTTCCCGCATCGTACGGTGCTGGAGAACATCATCGAAGGGCCGGTGATCGTCAAAGGTGAGCCTAAAGAGGAAGCGACCGCGCGGGCTCGCGAACTGCTCGCCAAAGTCGGGCTGGCGGGGAAAGAGACCAGCTATCCGCGTCGCCTGTCGGGCGGGCAGCAGCAGCGCGTGGCGATTGCGCGCGCGCTGGCGATGCGCCCGGACGTGATCCTGTTTGATGAACCGACCTCTGCGCTCGATCCGGAACTGGTGGGCGAGGTGCTGAACACCATTCGCCAGCTGGCACAGGAGAAACGTACGATGGTGATCGTGACCCATGAAATGAGCTTTGCGCGCGATGTCGCTGACAGAGCCATCTTTATGGATCAGGGACGGATTGTGGAGCAGGGGCCAGCGAAAAGCCTGTTCGCTAACCCTCAACAGCCTCGAACCCGTCAATTCCTTGAAAAATTCCTTATGCAGTAGCATTTTTGCACGCATTTGCTCCAGAAATTGACTCTGGAGCAAATTATTCTCCCTCTGCGCGAGGGCTTCTGTTTTTTTATTCCATCCAGATCGGATAAACCTTATCGATAGTAAAGTTAATTGTGCTATTGCCGATATTTTGTGGCTAGAAAAAAGTTTTATGTGTTAGCTTATATTCACCATAATAATGATTATCTGTTCAGAGGCTTCATTTAGTAAGTATGAAGGATTTAGACTTTTTCACCTGGCGACGGGATTGCTCCCTCCGGTTTCAGGAATTGACCTGTGCCGCCGAGGTATATCAGGAGCTGGAGCGACAAACTCAGGCGCTGGAATTCGATTATTACGCGCTCTGCGTGCGCCATCCCGTGCCATTTACCCGCCCTAAGATCTCCCTGCAAACCACTTACCCAAAGTTGTGGATGGCGCAATATCAATCCGCGAACTATTTCGCGATTGATCCGGTTTTAAAACCGGAGAATTTCATTCAGGGCCATCTCCCCTGGACAGATGCATTATTCGCCGAGGCGCAGGAATTATGGCACAGCGCCCAGGATCACGGTTTACGCTCGGGAATAACGCAGTGCCTGATGCTGCCAAATCATGCGCTTGGTTTCCTGTCAGTGTCTCGTACGCGTGTACAGGAAGGGCCATTAGCCCATGAAGAAATAGAGCTGCGGTTGCAAATGCTGGTGCAAATGGCCTTAACCTCGCTGATGCGTTTTGACGATGAGATGGTCATGCCGCCGGAAATGAAATTCAGCAAGCGCGAGCGTGAAATTCTGAAATGGACTGCGGAAGGGAAGACGTCAGCGGAAATAGCGATCATTCTCTCGATCTCAGAGAATACCGTTAACTTCCATCAGAAGAATATGCAGAAGAAATTCAACGCGCCCAACAAGACGCAGATCGCGTGCTATGCGGCGGCAACGGGACTGATTTGACGCAGTAAAACGTTCTGCGTGACAGACGAGCGAACGGCTGAATGCACTGCATCCAGCCGTTTTTTGTTACTGACGGTACGCTTGCTTGATTTGCTTAACGGTGTTAGCAAATACCGCTGATTCAGCCTGGTCTTCCATCTCCGCGATTTGTTTTTCCATTTTAATGATCACACGACCGGCATCAGCCTGGCCCATCGCCTGCAGCATCAGCGTTAGCAGCGCTTTCAGGCAGTTTACTTCCTGTGCCAGTTCCTGGTTATTCTCCGCAGTGGCAAATTCAGGTGTGCTCATTTATTTTCCTCATTATTAAACGGCGCTAAAGCGCGACGACGAAAGTCAAGGCGGCGGAGTATACCACAAGCTGAAGCAAAAAATGCAGCGGTTGTTTTTCGTACTTTTACGCCGATGTTTAATTGCGTAAACAGATCGTACCGGTAAACTCAATCCGCTAATGATTATTAATTGTTTAAGTCGGGTTCGCTTGCCGTTAATTATTGTTACAAAAAGTTGAACCCTGTTTTTGCGCAGGTTAAGCCAGCCCGTTTTTTGTAACTTTTTGAATACAGATGGTTAAAAAAAGCTGCAAGAGGCCTGAATGCACGGGCTCTCTTTCCACCGCCTGTACAGCCTAATTTCCAAAAACGAGAGCAAAATCGAATAGCCGGTTTTTTAACGTTTTAATCTTGTCAGGAAAACCGTTAATATAAACCAAATTATCACACAGTAGCGTTATCCCTATTCTGGAGACATTTCCTTTGATCAACGTCCTTCTTGTTGATGACCACGAACTGGTGCGCGCAGGGATACGACGCATTCTTGAAGATATTAAAGGTATTAAAGTTGCCGGTGAGGCATGCTGTGGCGAAGATGCGGTAAAATGGTGCCGTACCCACTCCGCCGATGTGGTGCTGATGGATATGAACATGCCCGGTATCGGTGGTCTTGAAGCAACACGCAAAATCGCGCGTACCTTTGTAGACACTAAAGTCATTATGCTGACGGTGCATACCGAAAATCCACTGCCCGCGAAAGTGATGCAGGCGGGCGCGGCGGGTTACCTGAGTAAAGGTGCTGCACCACAGGAGGTCGTCAATGCTATCCGTTCCGTGTATGCCGGACAGCGTTATATTGCGTCCGACATCGCTCAGCAGATGGCGCTGAGTCAGATCGAGCCCGAGAAAACCGAATCACCCTTTGCCAGTTTGTCCGAGCGTGAATTGCAGATTATGCTGATGATCACCAAAGGTCAGAAGGTGAATGAGATCTCGGAACAGCTGAATCTCAGCCCGAAAACGGTAAACAGCTATCGTTACCGGATGTTCAGTAAACTGAACATTCATGGTGACGTCGAACTGACGCATCTGGCCATCCGACATGGTTTGTGTAATGCGGAGACGTTGTTAAGTCAGTGAGTGATGTGTTCGATTCAAAAGCATTTCTGAAAACCGTAACCAGCCAGCCTGGCGTCTATCGCATGTATGACGCTGGCGGTACGGTTATCTATGTGGGGAAGGCAAAAGATCTTAAAAAACGTCTCTCCAGCTATTTTCGCAGTAACCTGGCCTCCCGTAAGACCGAAGCGCTGGTCTCACTCATTCAGAATATTGATGTTACCGTCACGCATACGGAGACAGAAGCGCTGCTGCTTGAGCACAACTATATTAAGCTCTACCAGCCGCGCTATAACGTCCTGTTGCGGGATGATAAATCCTACCCGTTTATCTTTCTGAGCGGCGACACCCATCCGCGCCTCGCCATGCACCGTGGTGCAAAACATGCGAAGGGTGAATATTTCGGGCCGTTCCCCAACGGCTATGCCGTGCGAGAAACGCTGGCGCTGCTGCAAAAAATCTTCCCGATCCGCCAGTGTGAAAACAGCGTTTACCGTAACCGCTCGCGCCCGTGCCTGCAGTACCAGATTGGCCGCTGCCTGGGGCCGTGCGTGGCCGGGCTGGTCAGTGAAGAAGAGTATGCCCAGCAGGTGGAGTATGTGCGCCTGTTCTTAGCAGGCAAGGACGATCAGGTGTTAACGCAGTTGATCGCGCGGATGGAAAAAGCCAGCGCCGCACTCGAATTCGAAGAGGCCGCGCGTATCCGCGACCAAATCCAGGCGGTGCGAAGAGTCACGGAGAAACAGTTTGTCTCAAATACCGGTGACGATCTCGACGTCATCGGCGTGGCCTTTGACGCCGGAATGGCCTGCGTGCACGTGCTGTTTATTCGCCAGGGCAAAGTGCTCGGCAGCCGCAGCTATTTCCCGAAGGTCCCTGGCGGTACCGAACTGGGCGAAGTGGTGGAAACCTTTGTCGGCCAGTTCTATCTGCAGGGCAGCCAGATGCGCACGCTGCCTTCTGAGATCCTGCTCGATTTTAATCTTGACGATAAAACCCTGCTGGCCGATTCGCTCTCTGAACTGGCGGGGCGCCGGGTCAATGTTCAAACCAAACCGCGCGGCGATCGCGCGCGCTATCTGAAGCTGGCGCGAACCAACGCGGGAACGGCGCTGAGCACGAAGCTGTCGCAGCAGTCGACGGTGAACCAGCGTTTAACGGCCCTGGCAGCGCTGCTGAAGCTGCCGGAAGTGAAACGGATGGAGTGTTTCGACATCAGCCATACGATGGGGGAACAGACGGTCGCGTCCTGCGTGGTGTTTGATGCTAACGGTCCGCTGCGCGCCGAGTATCGCCGCTATAACATCACCGGCATCACGCCGGGCGATGACTATGCGGCGATGAATCAGGTGCTGCGTCGTCGCTATGGTAAAGCCATAGAAGAGAGCAAGATCCCCGATGTGATCCTGATTGACGGCGGGAAAGGGCAGCTCGGCCAGGCGAAAGCGGTATTTGAATCGCTTGATGTCAGCTGGGATAAAAACCATCCGCTGCTGCTGGGCGTCGCAAAAGGGGCCGATCGTAAGGCCGGTCTGGAGACACTGTTCTTCGAGCCGGAAGGTGAGGGCTTCAGCCTGCCGCCGGACTCTCCGGCGCTGCACGTCATTCAGCATATTCGCGATGAATCGCACGATCACGCCATCAGCGGTCACCGCAAAAAACGGGCGAAGGTGAAAAACACCAGCTCACTCGAGACGATCGAAGGCGTGGGGCCAAAACGTCGCCAGATGCTGCTGAAGTATATGGGCGGATTGCAAGGATTACTCAACGCCAGCATGGAGGAAATTGCAAAAGTGCCGGGTATTTCGCAAGGGCTGGCAGAAAAGATCTACTACTCGTTGAAACATTGAGGGCTCTGTAGCAACATAGAGCTAAATTTTACTGACAACAAATAGTTACCGTCACTATGCAATATAACATCCCTACGTTGCTCACTCTTTTTCGTGTTGTGCTCATCCCGTTCTTTGTGCTGGCGTTTTACCTGCCGGTTGTCTGGGCACCCTTTGCCTGCGCATTGATCTTCCTTATTGCAGCGGTAACAGACTGGTTTGATGGCTATCTGGCGCGCCGCTGGAATCAAAGCACCCGTTTCGGTGCCTTCCTCGATCCGGTGGCGGATAAAGTGATGGTCGCGATTGCGATGGTGCTGGTGGCTGAGCACTATCATATCTGGTGGGTGACGCTGCCTGCGGCAACCATGATCGGCCGTGAGATTATTATCTCTGCGCTGCGCGAGTGGATGGCTGAACTGGGGAAACGCAGCAGCGTGGCGGTTTCCTGGATTGGTAAAGTGAAAACGACGGCGCAGATGGCGGCGCTGGTCTGGATGCTGTGGCGTCCGAACGCCTGGGTTGAGTGGGCGGGGATTGGCCTCCTGTGGGTGGCGGCAGTGCTGACGCTGTGGTCAATGCTGCAATATTTGAACGCTGCGCGCGGAGATTTGCTTGATCAGTGATCGTTTCGCCGTAATTTTCAGCAAACGATCCGGGGATGCAAAAAATAACGTTGACTCATAACGTCATATCAGTAGAATGCAACGCATCGAACGGCGGCACAGTCAGCCGGACGATAATGAAATCAAGTAGTTAGACATTTACTTGATGGCATGCGGGAATAGCTCAGTTGGTAGAGCACGACCTTGCCAAGGTCGGGGTCGCGAGTTCGAGTCTCGTTTCCCGCTCCAGATTAAAGACATGCGCATTAGCGGGTGTCAGTTTGAAAAGTTTTACGGCGCGTTAGCAAAGCGGTTATGTAGCGGATTGCAAATCCGTCTAGTCCGGTTCGACTCCGGAACGCGCCTCCACTTTCTTCCCTGGCCGGATGGTGGAATCGGTAGACACAAGGGATTTAAAATCCCTCGGCGTTCGCGCTGTGTGGGTTCAAGTCCCACTCCGGCTACCATGGGAAAAAGCAGAATAATCAAAGCAATAAGCAGTGTCGTGAAACCACCTCCGGGTGGTTTTTTTGTGCCTGAAATTCATGTCCTGTGCATATCCTGTGCTCACGGGGTGCGATGAGCTGCAATCTTCAGCCAGGCAATGCCGAATCGAACGTGTCGCCTCCAGCATAGAGAACCAGGTCGCTTTGCCTGTTTTCCGGTACTCTTCCGGGAAGGGGGCCCTGCTGAGCAAGCTGTAATGCTCTAGCCACCCTGAGTACAAAGTTGCTGAATTCGTGCAATCACCTCATCTCTGTACTTCTGGTGTCCGCGCATAGCCCTTGGATGGGCAATTCTGAAACAGATTGCATTACCTGTTTTGAACTCCCATAGCTTCCCCGGAATGACTGAAGAAGTCTCATAGCCGCCCAGCTCAGTAAGCACCTGTTTTATGATGTAGTCTGTTCTCCAGGCTCCAGATGCAAAGATGATGAAATCAGGCTCAAGGTGTTTAATTTGTACCGCCAGCAGCTTCAGCGAGGCTAATATGACTTCCTGCACTTCATTTTGAGGGCGATTGAGAGGGGTCAGTCCGTCGTAATCCCACGCCAGTAGATTGGCATACACGATAGCCTGAGGAGGAATATTAAGCTCCCGGGCCAGCCTGAAATGATATTGCGTGAAGCGGCTACGTGATTTGAGGTTGGTGGTGCCATAATTTTGTACCGGAAGATGTTTCCTGTAACGATCTACAGCTTCTTCAACCACCTGCCCGATGGTGACGTCAGGTATAAGTCCCAACACCCGTGATATCGTATTCTTACCATTCAGCGTATTCCAGCCTGCGGTTTCTCGTCCAACCAGCATGATTTTTACCGGTGAATGCCAGTATTCTTCAAACGGCACGGGTAAAAAGACGCCTGAGTATTTATCTTCATTCAGGTTAAATGACTGGGCGTCAACTTCCTGTAATATCCGTTTGTACGCGTCTAATAGCCTTTCCATTCTTCAATCCTGCCCCGTAATAAAAACACCTTCAGATATATATTATTTTCATGATATCAATTAGATACATGAGGATAAATATGCAAAAATCCTTCCGATTCACCAATTCATCCATCAAAGCCCTTCCGGCAAACACAGATACCCGATCTACAGAGCTTGAGGTATCCGATACTGAGGTCATTGGCCTCAAATGCCTCTCAGGTCGAACGGGTAACAAACGTTTCCTCCTGCGCTACACATTCCACGGTACCAAAAAAAGTATCAGTATTGGCAGATTCCCTGAAATTGATGTGGGGACAGCCCGTCAGATAGCTCGTCGTCACAAGGAGGCGATTGCACTGGGAAATGACCCTAAGGCAGAACGCGATAATTATCGTGCTATGCCAACGCTTAGTGAGTTTTTTCACCAGACCTATGTTCCGTTCATCAAGCGCCATAAAAAGTCCTTGGATAAGGATGTTCAGCGTTTCACGCAATACATTGAACCTCGTCTGGGGAAGATACGTTACTGCGACCTTCGGGCCCGGGAAATCCAGCAGGTGGTTTTCGACATGCTTGAGGGTCGTATTCACGGCCAGCAGTATGCACCGTCTACCTGTAACAGGGCACTGGCTATTCTGAAAACTATGGGGCGTTATGCGCTACGACAGGATGTCTTAGAGAAGAATGAAGCCGATAAGATCCCTTTGCTGAAGGAGAATAATCAGCGGACGCGCTTTTTTGACGCCGATGAGATCAGAAGGATCCTCGACGCTGCGGCACGATACCCCAATAAGGCAGCCGGGGGACTGATAGCCATGCTGCTGTTAACCGGCACACGCAAATCAGAAATGCTGAATGTCATGCACAAACATATTGATCGGGATAACAGGTCGTTATTCATTCCTTATACTAAGAATGGTCGCAGCAGAACTGTGTATCTCAGTGATGTTGCATTATCCATTATTGATTCGATCCCACGGGCTGGCAGCAACCCCTATCTGTTTGCCGTAAAAGATAATGGAAAACCAATATCAGAACCCCGGTGGGCCTATGAAAAAATACTGGCAGAGTGCGGGATAGATAAAAGTGGGTGATGCTGCCAACTTACTGATTTAGTGTATGATGGTGTTTTTGAGGTGCTCCAGTGGCTTCTGTTTCTATCAGCTGTCCCTCCTGTTCAGCT
>NZ_JBMKHB010000028.1:0-65186 GCF_049238285.1 Enterobacter cloacae complex sp. IR53041
ACTGTCGTTCTCAAAATCGGTGGAGCTGCATGACAAAGTCATCGGGCATTATCTGAACATAAAACACTATCAGTAAGTTGGAGTCATTACCGCCAATTTTCTAAACATAACCACCTCAAATAATTTTCCGCACGCTTTCCCGCGCACGGGATATATCGCCATAAAGGGATGACGACTCAAAGAGTCCGTATTTTAGAAACCAATAACACCCCTTCGCCACTTAAATAAATTCGATTAATTTGATTTAAGGCAATGTGATGTCAATCCTTGTTCAAATCAGCGGTAAATAGAGCATAGACCAATTCTCGTAAGGGTGAATGTTGTGCTGTCGTGACAGGGCGCCTCCCGCTATACTGCTGATAACTTAAAGGAAAAAGTGAACATTGCGCGGGGGATTTATGCTTCTCGAACGTGTGGAAATTGTCGGGTTTCGCGGTATTAACCGCCTGTCGCTGCAGCTGGAACAGAACAACGTCCTGATCGGCGAGAACGCCTGGGGTAAGTCCAGCCTGCTGGATGCGCTGACGTTACTGCTTTCGCCCGAAGACGATCTGTATCACTTCGTTCGCGACGATTTCTGGTTCCCGCCCGGCGACGTGACGGGGCGCGAGAAGCACCTGCATATCATCCTGACGTTCCGCGAATCCGAACCCGGGCGCCATCGGGTGCGTCGCTTCCGCCCGCTGTCACCCTGCTGGGTGCCGTGCGATGACGGTTTCCACCGGATATTCTACCGGCTGGAAGGGGAGATGGCGGAAAACGAGGGCGTGTTGACCCTGCGTGATTTTCTTGATGAGAAGGCCAGCCCGATCCCGCTGGACAATATCGACGATCTTGCCCGCCACCTGATCCGCCTGACGCCGGTGCTGCGCCTGCGCGACGCGCGTTTTATGCGGCGCATCCGTAACGGTACCGTACCGAATATGCCGGAAGTGGAAGTCACCGCCCGCGAGCTGGATTTTCTGGCAAGAGAGCTGGTGTCGCGTCCGCAGAATCTGACCGACGGTCAAATTCGTCAGGGGTTGTCCGCAATGGTACAGCTGCTGGAGCACTATTTTTCCGAGCAGGGAACGTCGGAGTCGTGCCATCGCCTGATGCGCCGCCGCTCTCATGACGAACAGCGCAGCTGGCGCTACCTCGATATCATTAACCGGATGATCGACCGGCCCGGCGGTCGTACCCATCGGGTGATTTTGCTGGGGCTGTTTTCAACGCTTCTGCAGGCCAAAGGCACCGTGCGTCTTGACCGGGACGCCCGGCCGCTGCTGCTGGTGGAAGACCCGGAAACGCGCCTGCATCCCATCATGCTCTCCGTGGCATGGCATCTGCTGAATCTGCTGCCGCTCCAGCGCGTTACGACCACCAATTCCGGCGAATTATTATCGCTGACGCCGGTCGAGCACGTCTGTCGTCTGGTGCGTGAATCTTCCCGCGTCTCCGCCTACCGGTTAGGTCCGGGTGGATTGAACGCGGAAGACGGGCGGCGCATCGCGTTTCATATTCGCTTTAACCGCGCGTCGTCGCTCTTTGCCCGCTGCTGGCTGCTGGTGGAAGGAGAGACGGAAACCTGGGTCATCAACGAACTGGCGCGCCAGTGCGGCCACCATTTTGATGCGGAAGGCATCAAGGTGATTGAATTTGCCCAGTCGGGACTCAAGCCGCTGATAAAATTTGCCCGCCGGATGGGGATCGAGTGGCACGTTCTGGTCGACGGTGATGAGGCGGGCAAAAAATATGCCTCGACCGTGCGTAGCCTGCTGAATAACGAGCGCGAGGAAGAGCGCGACCATTTAACCATGCTGCCCGCGATGGACATGGAACACTTTATGTATCGTCAGGGGTTCGACGACGTATTCCACCGAATTGCCATGGTGCCGGTCGATGTCCCGATGAACATGCGGCGCGTGATCGCCAAAGCTATTCATCGTTCTTCAAAACCGGATTTAGCCATTGAAGTGGCGACGGAAGCGGGGAGACGGGGCGTGGAGGCGGTGCCGACCCTGCTGCGGAAGATGTTTTCCCGCGTGCTGTGGCTGGCACGCGGGAGAGCGGATTAACGTTGAGTCGCCTGGTTCACCTGCTGAATCAGGCTATCCAGCAGCGCGTAGCGGCGGCGATATTCGGAACGCTTTTTACTCGCGATCTCTTCCATCGGTTTGCGCGGCATGACGAGGGGCAGCATAAAGTTGCCGCTATCCTGCTTTTCACCGCCGATGGAGATCCAGAAACTGTCGTAATCGGCCAACAGTTTCCCCTCTTTTTTCTTGCGGTAGCGCCAGCTGCGATAAATATGGGTGTCGTTACTGACGGCGACAATCTGTTCTACCGGGAAGGCGGTGCCGAGGGTCATGGCGGCTTCGACCAGCAGACGTTTCGGGAACAGACCATGGCAGGCCTTCGTCGCGCCCTGGATCAGCTCATGGGGAACGTGGGCTTTTGCGCCCTGCAGGCCGCCGATAAACAGCGTCGATTTTCCCTCAAGCTGGCACAGGGTGAAGGTCATCTCGGCCAGCACCGTATTCTGATGGTCGCAGAAGGCGAGGGTGGCTTCCCCTTCTTTATCCAGAAACGCATCGGCACACAGGCGGACGGTAAATTGCTCTTCATCTTTACCGGTTAAGGTGAGCAGCGTGAAGCCTTTTTTCGACAGATAGCCCGAGAGCAGCGATGCCGGCATATGGTGGCTCATCGTTTGATAGTGCCAGTTAAGGGACTCGAGGGCCTGCTGGCGATGCATATTCACCGTCAGCCAGGGGCGATGCAGACGGCACGGCAGTCCTGGCTGTACCTGCAGCATTTGCATCAGGCTCGGCTGTTTTGCAAGGCTCGTCAACAGGCGAGCGGTACTTACAGGCGTCGCCAGCGAACGGAGCATGAATTTACGTCGATAGGCGGGGTTTTGCCACGCCAGCCCTGGCGTGAGCTTACCGGAAGCCAGATGACTGAAGAGCTGCCAACCCGATGCAGGCTGTGGCAGGTTTGAAAAAGGTGTATCGACGATGGAAGACATGTTAGATCCTGCTTCTTGATGAAGATTTCCATTTCAGCAGGCGAACGTTCAACGTCTCGTAAACAAATTGTGACGATTTCGGAGAACAGGGGTTTCGTTGAGGAGTCGTTTAGATAGAATCAGCATTTATCATTGCCAGAACATTTATTTGGAATATTTATGAACCTCAAGGGAAAACGCAGAACGCTGTTTCTGCTGCTGGCGGTCGTGGTGTTAGCCGGTGGGTACTGGCTATGGCAGGTGCTGAATGCGCCGGTGCCGCAGTATCAGACGCTGATTGTTCGTCCGGGCGAACTGCAACAAAACGTCCTCGCGACGGGCAAGCTTGATGCCCTGCGCAAGGTTGACGTTGGCGCACAGGTCAGCGGTCAGCTGAAAACGCTGTCGGTTGAGATTGGCGATAAGGTAAAAAAAGGCCAGCTGCTCGGCGTGATCGATCCTGAACAGGCCGAGAACCAGATCCGCGAGGTGGAAGCCACGCTGATGGAGCTGCGCGCGCAGCGTGCGCAGGCGCAGGCAGAGCGTAACCTGGCCCAGGTGACGCTGACCCGTCAGCAGGCGCTGGCCAAAACCCAGGCGATCTCGAAGCAGGATTTAGATACGGCCACCACGGAACTGGCGGTGAAGCAGGCGCAGATTGGCACGATTGACGCGCAAATCAAACGCAACCAGGCCTCGCTGGATACGGCGAAAACCAACCTCGACTACACCAAAATCGTTGCGCCGATGGCCGGGGAAGTGACGCAAATTACCACGCTGCAGGGGCAGACGGTGATTGCCGCGCAGCAGGCGCCCAACATTCTGACGCTGGCGGACATGAGCACCATGCTGGTCAAAGCTCAGGTCTCGGAGGCGGACGTTATCCATCTCAGGCCGGGGCAGAATGCCTGGTTTACGGTGCTGGGCGATCCGCAGACGCGCTACGAAGGCGTGCTGAAAGACATTCTCCCGACGCCGGAAAAGGTTAACGACGCCATCTTCTACTATGCCCGTTTTGAAGTGCCGAACCCGCAGGGCGTGCTGCGTCTCGACATGACCGCACAGGTGCATATCCAGCTGACCGGCGTGAAGAACGTGCTGACCATTCCCCTCTCCGCGCTGGGTGAGTCCGCCGGTGATAGCCGCTATAAAGTGAAAGTGCTGCGCAACGGCGAAACGCGCGAGCGCGAAGTGGTGATTGGCGCGCGCAACGACACCGACGTGGTGGTGGTGAAAGGGCTGGAAGAGGGTGAGGAGGTTATCATCAGCGAAAGCCTGCCCGGAGCCGCGAAATGACGGCATTGCTTGAGCTGAAAGACATTCGCCGCAGCTATCCGTCGGGCGATGGCCCGGTGGAGGTGCTAAAAGGCATCTCCCTTCGGGTGGAGGCGGGCGAGATGGTGGCGATTGTCGGGGCATCGGGCTCCGGTAAATCGACGCTGATGAACATTCTCGGCTGCCTGGATAAACCCACCAGCGGCACGTACCGCGTGGCCGGGACGGACGTCTCAACGCTGGACGGCGACGCGCTGGCGAAGCTGCGTCGGGAGCACTTCGGCTTTATCTTCCAGCGTTACCATCTGCTTTCTCACCTCAATGCCGCGCAGAACGTGGAAGTTCCGGCGGTCTATGCGGGCGTCGAGCGGAAAAAACGCCTCGAGCGCGCGCAGATGCTGCTGACGCGCCTGGGGCTGGCGGAGCGGGTGGAGTATCAGCCCTCGCAGCTGTCCGGCGGCCAGCAGCAGCGCGTGAGTATTGCCCGTGCCCTGATGAACGGTGGGCAGGTGATCCTCGCGGATGAGCCAACCGGCGCGCTCGACAGCCATTCCGGCGAAGAGGTGATGGCGATCCTGCACCAGCTTCGCGATCAGGGGCATACGGTCATTATCGTAACCCACGATCCGCAGGTGGCGGCGCAGGCGGAGCGAATCATTGAGATCCACGACGGCGAGCTGGTCAGCAACCCGCCGCCGCGTGAGTCCAGGGCTGCGGCGCCGAAAGAAGTGCTTCCGGCATCAACCGGATGGGGGCAATTTTCCAGCGGCTTTCGTGAAGCATTGACCATGGCCTGGCTGGCGATGGCGGCCAATAAAATGCGTACCCTGCTGACCATGCTCGGCATTATCATCGGTATCGCCTCGGTGGTGTCGATTGTGGTGGTGGGCGATGCGGCCAAGCAGCTGGTGCTGGCCGATATCCGCGCAATCGGGACCAACACCATTGACGTCTATCCCGGCAAAGACTTTGGTGACGACGAGCCTCAGTATCAGCAGGCGCTGAAATACGACGATCTGGCGGCCATTCAGAAGCAGCCGTGGGTCAACTCCGCCACGCCTGCGGTGTCGCAAAACCTGCGCCTGCGCGTGGGCAATGTTGACGTGGCGGCCAGCGCGAACGGCGTCAGCGGGGATTATTTCAACGTCTACGGTATGACCTTCAGCGAAGGCGCCACCTTTAACGCCGAACAGCTGGCGGGCAGGGCGCAGGTGGTGGTGCTGGACGCGAACTCGCGCAGGCAGCTCTTCCCCAATAAAGCCAACGTGGTGGGCGAAGTGATCCTGGTCGGCAACATGCCTGCCACGGTCATCGGCGTGGCGGAAGAGAAGCAGTCGATGTTTGGCAGCAGCAAGATCCTGCGCGTCTGGCTGCCGTACACCACCATCTCCGGGCGGATTATGGGCCAGTCCTGGCTCAACTCCATCACCGTGCGCGTGAAGGAGGGCTACGACAGCGCCATGGCCGAGCAGCAGCTTGAGCGGCTGCTCACCCTGCGCCACGGGAAGAAAGATTTCTTCACCTGGAATATGGACGGCCTCTTGAAAACGGCAGAAAAGACCACACGTACTCTTCAGCTGTTCCTCACGCTGGTGGCGGTGATTTCGCTGGTCGTCGGCGGTATCGGGGTGATGAACATCATGCTGGTGTCGGTAACCGAGCGTACCCGGGAGATTGGCATCCGCATGGCGGTCGGGGCCAGAGCCAGCGACGTGCTGCAGCAGTTTTTGATTGAAGCCGTGCTGGTGTGTCTGGTCGGCGGTGCGATGGGGATTGCGCTCTCGATGATGATCGCCTTCGCGCTCCAGCTCTTTTTACCCGGCTGGGAGATTGGCTTCTCGCCGGTGGCCATTATTACCGCATTCTTGTGTTCAACCTTTACCGGCATTTTGTTTGGCTGGTTGCCCGCCCGCAACGCGGCGCGACTGGATCCGGTGGATGCGCTGGCTCGGGAATAACCCGAAAATAAAAATGCCAGCCGATCGGGCTGGCATTTTGACTGCGGGATGTACACAATAAAACAGAGAGCTATGCAACCGTCTCTGCTTCAATGGGGACGATAAGGCTTGCATGATTGCCTTTTGGTCCCTGGTGGACATCGAACCGGACGGACTGCCCGGCTTTGAGCGTTCTGTAACCATCCATCTGAATGGTGGAATAGTGAGCGAAGATATCCTCGCCGCCGCCTTCGGGGCAGATGAAGCCAAACCCTTTGGCGTTGTTGAACCACTTAACAGTACCCATTTCCATGCTTCGACATCCTTCGTAAATCTTATAAGTTAAGATGGAATGAACCGGTGGTGGAGTGGGGGCTGTTCAAAACCTCGCCATCTCACGCTTGTACAATTTAGAGAAACGAAAGACGTCGTCAAGCGTTTGGCGCTGGAGATGGGACAATAATCAACCAAAGTTTGAAGCAGTTAACGCTATTGCAACAGTTTGTGACAGACATCGCGGATGACAGTAATAGATGATTGTTATCTAACATCTGAGGTAGATTCAAAGTGGTTATGCAAAATGGGTAAGACCAACGACTGGCTGGATTTTGACCAGCTGGCGGAAGACAAAGTGCGTGACGCGCTAAAACCGCCATCTATGTATAAAGTTATGTTAATGAACGATGATTACACGCCGATGGAATTTGTTATTGACGTGCTACAAAAGTTCTTTTCTTATGATGTAGAACGTGCAACGCAACTGATGCTTACCGTTCATTATCGTGGCAAAGCTATCTGCGGCATCTTCACAGCCGAAGTGGCGGAAACCAAAGTGGCGATGGTGAACGACTATGCGAGGGAGAACGAGCATCCGTTGCTGTGTACGCTGGAAAAGGCCTGATAAGGCATAAAATTGGGGGAGGTGCCTATGCTCAATCAAGAACTGGAACTCAGTTTAAACATGGCTTTCGCCAGAGCGCGTGAGCACCGACATGAGTTTATGACCGTCGAGCATTTACTGCTCGCACTGCTTAGCAACCCATCTGCCCGCGAAGCGCTGGAAGCCTGCTCCGTGGATCTGGTGGCGCTACGTCAGGAACTCGAAGCCTTCATCGAACAAACCACACCGGTGCTGCCGGCCAGTGAAGAAGAGCGCGACACGCAGCCGACGCTCAGCTTCCAGCGCGTGTTGCAGCGCGCGGTATTCCACGTCCAGTCTTCCGGACGTAGTGAAGTGACTGGCGCAAACGTCTTAGTCGCCATCTTCAGCGAGCAGGAGTCACAGGCTGCCTATCTGCTGCGCAAACACGAAGTCAGCCGCCTCGACGTGGTTAACTTTATCTCTCACGGAACGCGCAAAGACGAGCCTAACCAGGCATCGGATTCCAGCAATCAGGTCAATAACAATGAAGAGCAAGCAGGCGGGGAGGATCGTATGGAAAACTTCACCACCAACCTTAACCAGCTTGCTCGCGTTGGCGGTATCGACCCGCTGATTGGTCGCGATAAAGAGCTGGAGCGCGCGATCCAGGTGCTGTGCCGTCGCCGCAAGAACAACCCGCTGCTGGTGGGGGAATCTGGCGTGGGTAAAACCGCGATTGCCGAAGGCCTTGCCTGGCGCATTGTGCAGGGCGACGTACCGGAAGTGATTGCCGACTGCACCATCTACTCGCTGGACATTGGCTCGCTGCTGGCGGGCACCAAATACCGTGGTGATTTTGAAAAACGCTTCAAGGCGCTGTTAAAACAGCTGGAGCAGGACACCAACAGCATCCTGTTTATCGATGAAATCCACACCATCATCGGCGCAGGGGCGGCCTCCGGTGGCCAGGTGGATGCGGCTAACCTGATCAAACCGCTGCTCTCCAGCGGCAAGATCCGCGTGATTGGCTCCACCACCTACCAGGAGTTCAGCAACATCTTTGAGAAAGACCGCGCGCTGGCGCGCCGCTTCCAGAAAATCGACGTGACCGAACCGTCCGTCGAGGAAACGGTGCAGATCATCAACGGCCTGAAGCCGAAGTATGAAGCGCACCACGACGTGCGTTACACCGCGAAAGCGGTGCGTGCGGCGGTGGAGCTGGCGGTGAAATACATCAACGACCGTCATCTGCCGGATAAGGCGATTGACGTGATTGATGAGGCAGGGGCGCGTGCGCGCCTGATGCCGGCCAGCAAGCGTAAGAAAACCGTTAACGTGGCGGATATTGAGTCCGTGGTGGCCCGCATCGCGCGTATCCCTGAGAAGAGCGTCTCTCAGAGCGACCGCGACACGCTGCGCACCCTCGGCAACCGCCTGAAAATGCTGGTCTTTGGTCAGGATAAAGCCATTGAGGCCTTAACCGAAGCGATCAAGATGGCACGCGCAGGACTGGGGCATGAGCACAAGCCTGTCGGTTCCTTCCTGTTTGCCGGCCCGACCGGCGTGGGGAAAACCGAGGTAACGGTTCAGCTCTCTAAAGCACTGGGCATTGAGCTGCTGCGCTTTGATATGTCCGAGTATATGGAGCGTCACACCGTCAGCCGTTTGATTGGTGCGCCTCCGGGATACGTGGGCTTTGACCAGGGCGGCCTGCTCACCGACGCGGTGATCAAGCATCCGCACGCGGTACTGCTGCTCGATGAAATCGAGAAAGCGCACCCGGACGTGTTCAACATCCTGCTGCAGGTGATGGACAACGGGACGCTGACCGACAACAACGGGCGCAAAGCGGACTTCCGTAACGTGGTGCTGGTGATGACCACCAACGCCGGGGTACGTGAAACCGAGCGTAAATCCATCGGCCTGATCCACCAGGACAACAGCACCGATGCGATGGAGGAGATCAAGAAGATCTTCACGCCGGAGTTCCGTAACCGTCTGGACAACATTATCTGGTTCGATCACCTCTCTACCGAGGTGATCCATCAGGTCGTGGACAAGTTCATCGTCGAGCTGCAGGTTCAGCTGGATCAGAAAGGCGTGTCGCTGGAAGTAAGTCAGGAGGCCCGCAACTGGCTGGCCGAGAAAGGCTACGACCGTGCGATGGGGGCCCGTCCGATGGCGCGTGTGATTCAGGACAATCTGAAGAAACCGCTCGCGAACGAGCTGCTGTTTGGCTCGCTGGTGGATGGCGGCCAGGTGACCGTGGCGCTGGATCAGGCGAAGAACGAACTGACGTACGATTTCCAGAGTGCAGCGAAGCACAAGCCGGAAGCGGCTCACTGATTTCTTACGTAGGTCTTAAAAACCGGGCAATAGCCCGGTTTTTTTATGCCTGCCTTTCGCCCTCTCCCTGTGGAAGAGGGCTGGGATGAGGCCACCAGGTTGCCAAAAAATACATCCCCCGGCATAGCCAAATTAAAGCCACAAATAAAAAAGGCCGGGTTTAACCCGACCTTTTAAATATTCATCTGCCATTACAGGCGAAAATAATTAGCGACTACGGAAGACAATGCGGCCTTTGCTCAGGTCGTACGGGGTCAGTTCAACAGTCACTTTGTCGCCCGTCAAAATGCGGATGTAGTTTTTGCGCATTTTACCGGAGATGTGCGCAGTTACCACGTGACCGTTTTCCAGCTCTACGCGAAACATGGTATTAGGTAACGTATCAAGTACGGTACCCTGCATTTCAATATTGTCTTCTTTGGCCATCTAATCCTCTGGGGTATCACTACCAAGTTTTGAACCGGCAAGATAATGCCGAAATTCATCAATTAAGTAAAGAATTGCGCGTTTGAAACGCAGCAAAACAGTTTCGGCGCATTGCCCAAGCGTCACGGTACAACCGAACGGAAAGCGCATTCGTAAAGGGGATACAACAGGATAAACGTCAGGACGTTATCTGAAGCGAAGGTCCCAAACGGCGGCGGGGCAACAGGCAGAAGCTACTCTGCGGCGTAATTATAACACCCTCACAAAAAATATGCGGAAAACATTTAGGCATTGGGCATAAAGAGCGTTCTCGGTATCCAGAAGTCGCGCGGGAGCTTTTCCTGACGGCTGGCATCCAGATGCTCGATGTACTGGCGTCGCGGTATCTCAACGGCGCCGAGGGAAGCCGTGTGCTCATTGAGCACCTGACAATCGATCAGGCGTCCGCCGCGCTGGGCAAATGCCTGGCAGAAGACCAGCAGCGCTGTTTTCGAGGCGTTAACCGCGCGGGAGAACATCGACTCACCACAAAACAGCGTTCCCTGCGCCACGCCATACATGCCGCCGACCAGTGCTCCGCCGTCCCACACCTCAATGGAGTGCGCGTAGCCAAGCTCGTGAAGCTGGTGGTAGGCGGTAATGATATCGCGGGTTATCCATGTTCCCTCAAACCGGTCTTCGGCACAGCCTTCAATGACCTGACCAAAGGCGTGGTTCAGGGTGACGCGGTACGGTGATTTTGCATGGAAACGCTTCATGCTGCGGCTCAGGTGAAACTGCTCTGGCCACAGCACGGCACGCGGATCGGGAGACCACCATAAAATCGGGTCGCCGGGAGAAAACCAAGGGAAGATGCCGCGCTGGTACGCCATCAACAGCCGCGCAGGGCTGAGGTCACCGCCAAGGGCCAGCAGCCCATTGGGCTCACGCAGCGCCCCTTCCGGAGAAGGGAACGCGATGTTATGACGAGAAAGCTGGACCAGGCGCATGACAGCAAAACTCCAGTACGCGAGTGAGGACGCTACAAATATAGTCTACAGACGCTGTTTAAACTGGAAGTAGCGACCCTGTTTCGCCAACAGCTCTGCGTGACTACCTTGCTCAATAATGTGTCCGTTGTCCATCACAATTATCCGATCAAAACTCGCCAGTCCGCGCAGGCGGTGCGTGACCATCAGGACGGTTTTACCGGTCATGACATTGGCCAGCAAATCAAGGATTTGGCTCTCGGTCGTGGCATCCAGTCCTTCAGTGGGTTCGTCAAGCAGCATCAGCGGCGCATCGTGCAGCAGCGCGCGCGCAATCGCCAGACGGCGCAGCTCTCCGCCGGAAAGCTGACGACCGCCTTCACCGAGCCAGCTGTTCAGTCCATCGCCCTCAAGCAGCTTATGCAGACCGGCCTGTTCCAGCACGGCGCGAAGCGCATCATCAGAGGCCTCTGGCGCAGCCAGCAGCAGGTTATCGCGCAGGGTGGCGCTAAACAGATGCACCCGCTGCGGAACGACGCTGACGGTTTTGCGCAGGGCCTGCTCGCTGAAATCGGTCAGCAACGTATTATTAAAACGAATCTGACCGCGCTGCGGGTCCCAGGCGCGGGTCAACAGCTGCAGCAGCGTCGATTTACCGCAGCCGGTACGGCCGAGGATCGCAATCCGCTGACCGGCATTCACAGAAAGGGTGATACCGTCCAGCGCGTTCTGCGCCTGTTTGTCATAGCTGAAGGTAACATCTTCAAGCGTCAGCGCAACCTGCTCAGGGACAGCGGTCTGCACGGCACTGAACGTGACTTCAGGCTCCTGCTCGGCAATCTGGGTGATGCGCAGGGCAGAGGCGATGACCTGTCCCAGATGCTGGAAGGCGCCCGTCACCGGAGCCAGCGCTTCAAACGCGGCCAGCGCACAGAAAACGAAAAGGGCAATAAGCGGACCTGGCTGTGTGTTTCCCCCAATATCGCCGGAAGCCAGCCACAGCATGGCAATCACCGCCACGCCGCCGATCAGCATCATCAGCGCCTGAGAGAAGGCCGTCAGTTCCGACTGACGGTGCTGGGCCTCATGCCAGTTCAGCTCCGTACTTTCCATCCGCGCGCGGTAGCGCTTGCTGGCACCAAAAATGGTCAGCTCTGCCTGCCCCTGAAGCCAGGCGGTCAGCTGCTGGCGGTAGTCCCCGCGCAGGCGCGTCAGGTTTTCCCCGGTGGATTTCCCGGCGCGGTAAAACAGCGGCGGCAGAACGATAAGCGTCAGCAGCATGATCCCGCCCAGCGTCAGCGCAACGGGAACATCCAGAACAGACAGCCCCAGCGTGACCACCACAATCACCACAAACGCGCCCACGATCGGGGAAATCACCCGCAGGTAAAGGTGATCCAGCGTGTCAACGTCCGCCACCACGCGGTTAAGCAATTCACCCTGACGAAAACGCGCCAGCCCGGCAGGGGAGAGGGGCAGCAGTTTGCTGAAGGTATAGATACGCAGGTGCTGCAGCACGCGGAAAGTGGCGTCGTGGCTGACCAGCCGTTCGAAATAGCGTCCGGCAGTACGGGTGATAGCGGTACCGCGAACCCCGGCAGCCGGAAGCATATAGTTGAAGCTGTATAATCCGGCGAACCCCGCGACGGCCGAGGCCGACAGGAACCAGCCGGAAAGCGTGAGCAGGCCGATGCTGGCGAGCAGCGTGACAATCGCCAGCACAATCCCCAGCGTCAGCATCCATTTGTGGCGTTTATAGAGCGCAAGATAAGGCAGCAGAGCGCGCATCAGATATCCTCCTGACGGTTTGCCAGCAGGGTCGCAAATGGCCCCTGGGCGGCAACGAGAGAGGCGTAGTCGCCTTGCTCAACAATACGGCCGTTTTCCATGACCCAGATCTGGTCCCAGTCGGCAATCCCTTCCAGCTGGTGGGTGACCATCAAGGTGGTTTGCTGCAGGGAGGCGGCGTTAAGCGCTTCCATTACGCGCTGCTCGCTGTGTGCGTCAAGGCTGGCTGCGGGCTCGTCCAGCAGCATGAGCTGGCATGGGTTGAGCAGCGCGCGGGCAACGGCCACACGCTGCGCCTGCCCGACCGACAGCCCGGCGGACTGGTCGCCGACTATGGTATCCACCCCTTGCGGCAGCAGCGGCAGAAATTCGCTGACCCAGGCGCGGTCGAGAACCGATTGCAGCTCATCTTCACGCGCGTCCGGGCGCGCCAGAAGCACGTTTTCGCGCAGCGTCGGGGCGGGAAGCTGCGGGTTTTGGCCTACCCAGCTGAGCTGTTTACGCCAGGCGTCAGGATCGAGGTTGCGCAGTTCGGTTTTGTTGATTCGCAGTGAACCCGTGTAGGCCATAAAACCGGATAGCGCGTTCAGCAGAGAACTTTTCCCGGAACCGCTGATGCCGACAAGCACCACGCGTTGTCCGGCAGGTAAGGTAAAGTTCAGCGGACCGGCGAGCACTTTGCCTTCGGGCGACAGAATGGAAAAGTCCTGCGCTTCAATGGTCACGGGGTCTTTTGCATTCAGCGTTACATCACCGCGCTCCGGGTGGGCCAGCGGCGTTTCCAGGAACGTTTTCAGGCTATCGGCGGCGCCAACCGCCTGGGCTTTGGCGTGATAGAAGGTCCCCAGATCGCGAAGCGGCTGGAAAAACTCCGGCGCCAGGATCAGCGCCAGAAACCCGGCGGAAAGGGTCACCGCCGTGCCGTAATGGCCGAAATCCAGCGCGCCGAGGTAGGAGAAGCCGAAGTAGACCGCCACGAGGGCAATCGACAGCGAGGTGAAGAATTCCAGTACGCCGGAGGACAGGAAGGCGAGGCGTAACACTTCCATGGTGCGCTGACGAAAGTCCTGCGACGCCAGGCGAATATTTTCGGTTTCCGCTTCACCGCGGCCAAAAATGCGCAACGTCTCCATGCCGCGAAGGCGATCGAGGAAATGACCGCTCAGTCGACCCAGAGCCAGGAAGTTTCTGCGGTTGGCATCCGCTGCCCCCATCCCGACCAGCGCCATAAAAAGCGGGATCAGCGGGGCGGTGCCCATAAGAATCAGCGCTGCCATCCAGTTCACCGGGAAAATGGCGATCACGATCAGCAGCGGAACGAAGACGGCAAGGGCCATCTGCGGCAGATAGCGCGCGTAGTAGTCATGCATATCGTCAATCTGCTCAAGGATCAACGTCGCCCAGCTACCGGCCGGTTTACCCTGGATCCACGCGGGCCCGGCTTCCTGAAGCCTGTCGAGCACCTGACGGCGGATCTCGTAGCGGATGTGCTGTCCGGCGTGAAAACCGACGCGCTCACGCAGCCACACCACCCAGGCGCGCAGGATAAAAATCAGGATCAGGACAATAAAGGGCAGCAGGAGCGCTTCGCGGGGAATGTTCTCCATGATCATGTGATTAAGAATGCGGGCCAGCAGCCATGCCTGGGCAACAATCAACAGACCGCTGATGAAACCCAAAATACGGGAAATCGTAAGCCAGCGGCGGGAAAGAACGCTTTGCTGTTTCAGCCAGCGTGTTAACTCTTGTTGACGGGTTTTTTCCATTGCGTACTTTGCAGGTGACGTTATTAGAAGTTGGGCAGCGCAATGTTACAACGGGGAGACAATAAAGGCGACTTATCGCCGCCTTTATTTACGTTTGTTACTGACTTGTAAAGATTATTTACCTTGTTCAGCCAGTCCATCGAGGTAGCGTTCAGCGTCCAGCGCGGCCATACAGCCGGTGCCCGCAGAGGTGATCGCCTGACGGTAAATGTGGTCCATTACGTCGCCGGCCGCGAATACGCCCGGGATGCTGGTTTGAGTCGCATTACCGTGAATGCCGGACTGCACTTTGATGTAGCCGTTTTCCAGCTCCAGCTGGCCTTCGAAGATCGCGGTGTTCGGGCTGTGGCCGATAGCCACGAACAGACCCGCCACTTCCAGCGTTTCGACGTTATCGGTGTTCTGGGTATCACGGATACGCAGACCGGCAACGCCCATCTGGTCGCCCGTCACCTCTTCCAGGGTGCGGTTGGTGTGCAGCACGATGTTGCCGCTTGCCACCTTATCCATCAGACGTTTGATCAGGATCTTCTCCGCGCGGAAGGTCTCGCGACGGTGGATCAGGTGCACTTCAGAGGCAATGTTGGCCAGATAAAGCGCTTCTTCCACCGCGGTGTTACCGCCGCCGATAACCGCGACTTTCTGGTTGCGATAGAAGAAACCGTCGCAGGTGGCGCAGGCAGAAACCCCGCGGCCTTTAAACGCTTCTTCGGATGGCAGACCGAGATAACGGGCAGAGGCGCCGGTAGCGATGATCAGCGCGTCACAAGTGTATTCACCGCTGTCACCCGTCAGGCGGAACGGACGGTTCTGCAGGTCGACCTTGTTGATGTGATCGAACAGAATTTCGGTTTCGAATTTAGCGGCATGCTCGTGCATGCGCTCCATCAGCAGCGGCCCGGTCAGGTCGTTCGGGTCCCCTGGCCAGTTTTCCACTTCGGTGGTGGTGGTCAGCTGACCGCCTTTTTCCATGCCGGTGATGAGTACCGGGTGCAGGTTAGCGCGTGCAGCATAGACCGCCGCGGTATATCCCGCAGGTCCAGAACCAAGGATTAGCAGCTTACTGTGTTTGGCCGTGCCCATGAGATCCCCATTGTTGTTGGCAGACATTTGGCTGGATTGTAGGGAATTTGTTGTCGTAAAAAAAGAGCGCAGCAATTTTGATATCAATCTGTGTAATAGCCGTGGACGATGAATCGCGCGCGATAACATCACGCTTTCTTAAGAAAACCGGTCGTTTATAAGGCAATAAAATGAGGATTAATACCCTGTCGTAATGAATATCCGGCATGTTGTACTAAAAAACGATGTTTTGCTTTGACAATCCCCTGCGCTTTTGCGAAAACATTCAAGGAAGAAAAAAAACCGCGTTAACCGTATGCCGCATAGGCATGCACGTAAATGCCATTTTTACCGGGTCAGTGAAATCTACGCATGGCGTGGACAGACGCCATACGTGATGTCGGTGACAGCCTTCGGGCAACGGTCTTCTTACCAACAGAACCCGAATCCGCATCGCGTCTAATACAAAACCAGGCGATGTGATGACTAACGGGTACAGGCTCTGAACAGTGATGTGCACAGGGTCCAGGCAGGAGTAGGGAAGGAATACAGAGAGACAATAATAATGGTAGATAGCAAGAAGCGCCCTGGCAAAGATCTCGACCGTATCGATCGTAACATTCTGAATGAATTGCAAAAGGATGGGCGTATTTCCAACGTCGAGCTTTCAAAACGTGTGGGACTTTCCCCGACGCCGTGCCTTGAGCGTGTGCGCCGACTGGAAAGACAGGGTTTTATTCAGGGCTATACGGCTCTGCTGAACCCGCATTATCTGGATGCCTCACTTCTGGTATTTGTTGAGATTACTCTGAATCGTGGTGCGCCGGATGTGTTTGAGCAATTTAACGCCGCTGTACAAAAACTTGAAGAAATTCAAGAGTGTCATCTGGTGTCCGGTGATTTCGACTACCTGTTGAAAACCCGTGTGCCTGATATGTCCGCCTACCGTAAGCTGCTGGGGGAAACCCTGTTGCGTCTGCCGGGCGTGAACGACACCCGTACTTATGTGGTAATGGAAGAGGTCAAACAGAGCAATCGTCTGGTTATTAAGACGCGCTAACACGGAACAGGTGCAAAATCAGCGTAGTTTGATTACACTCCTGTTAATCCATACAGCAACAGTGCCGGGGAGTCCCGGCGCTGTTGTCCGTTTTAGCAAACAGGCAGGATATGCCTGATACCTGGAGAGCCTTTCTTGAGCCAGGAATACACTGAAGACAAAGAAGTCACACTATCGAAGCTAAGCAGCGGACGTCGTCTCCTCGAGGCTTTGCTGATTGTTATTGCCCTTTTTGCCGTCTGGCTGATGGCAGCCTTACTCAGTTTCAACCCCTCTGATCCCAGCTGGTCACAAACTGCATGGCATGAGCCTATCCATAATTTAGGCGGTGTCCCCGGTGCCTGGCTTGCGGACACGCTGTTTTTCATTTTCGGTGTGATGGCCTACACCCTTCCCGTCATTATCATTGGCGGATGCTGGTTTGCGTGGCGTCATCGTCAGAACGATGATTACATCGACTATTTCGCCGTCTCGCTGCGCCTCATTGGCGCGCTGGCGCTGATCCTTACCTCCTGCGGGCTGGCAGCGATCAATGCGGATGATATCTGGTACTTCGCCTCTGGCGGGGTAATCGGCAGCTTATTAAGTTCCGCGCTTCAGCCGATGCTGCACAGCAGCGGCGGCACGCTGGCGCTGCTGTGCATCTGGGCCGCCGGGCTGACGCTGTTTACCGGCTGGTCCTGGGTGAGCATTGCCGAGAAAATTGGCAGCTTTATCCTCACCATTCTGACCTTCGCCAGTAACCGTACCCGTCGTGACGATACGTGGGTGGATGAAGACGAATACGAAGATGAAGAGGAAGACGACGCGCCTGTGCAGCGTCGCGAGTCTCGTCGTGCCAGAATTCTGCGCGGTGCGCTGGCGCGTCGCCAGCGTGTTGCTGAGAAATTTGCCAACCCGCTGGGCCGTAAAACCGATGCGGCGCTCTTCTCCGGTAAACGCATGGATGAAGACGAGCAGGTTGAGTACCGTGCAGCAGGTACCGCCGTCGATCCTGATGATGTGCTTTTTTCCGGTAGCCGTGCCACGCCGGGTGACTTCGACGAATACGATCCACTGTTGAACGGCCACTCGGTTACCGAGCCGGTTGCGGCTGCCGCCGCCGCGACGACCGCTGCGCAGGCGTATGCCGCGCCTGTCGACGCCGTGATGCCATCCGCGCCGGTCCCGCCGCCGGAATCCGTTATTCAGCAACCTCAGGTTGACTGGCAGACTGCGCCGGGTGTTCATACGCCGGAGCCCGTTATTGCGCCTGAACCTGAAAGCTACATCCCCGTGCAGCAGGAACAGTGGCAGCAGCCTTATCAGCCGCCGCAGCCTGAGTATGCACCGCAGCAATATCAGCAGCCAGTGTCCCAGCCGTATCAGGAGTACGTGCCTGAACCCGTTGAACCTGTGCAGCCTTACGTTGCACCTCAGCCTGAACCTGAGCCTGAAATCGTGGAAGAGGTGAAGCCTGCGCGTCCGCCGCTGTACTATTTCGAAGAAGTCGAAGAGCGTCGTGCGCGTGAACGCGAACAGCTGGCCGCCTGGTATCAGCCTGTGCCTGAACCGGTGCAGGAGCCGGTTACGAAGGCGCCTTCTGTTTCTGTTCCGCCGGTCGACCCGACGCCTGCTGTAGCACCCGTAACGGAAGGCGTTAAGCAGGCTACTGCGGCCGCAGCAGCGGCGGCACCGGTCTTTAGCCTGGCAACAGGGGGCGCACCGCGTCCTCAGGTGAAAGAGGGGATTGGTCCGCAACTGCCTCGTCCTAACCGCGTCCGCGTGCCAACCCGCCGCGAGCTTGCTTCTTATGGCATCAAGCTGCCTTCCCAGCGCATGGCTGAAGAAAAAGCGCGCGAGTCTGAGTACGACGATGATGCTGATGAAATGCAGCAGGACGAGCTGGCCCGCCAGTTCGCTGCGCAGCAAAATCAGCGCTACGGTCAAGACTATCAGCACGACGAACCTGCGCTGGAAGACGACGATGATGCGGCAGAAGCCGAATTAGCGCGCCAGTTTGCGGCAACGCAGCAGCAGCGTTACTCCGGTGAACAGCCGGCAGGGGCAAATCCGTTCTCACTGTCGGACTTTGAATTCTCGCCGATGAAAGATCTGGTGGATGATGGCCCAAGCGAGCCTTTATTTACCCCGAGCGTGATGCCGGAAGCGGAGCCTGTGCGCCAGCAGACACCATCGACCTACGCACAGCAACCTGTTCAACAGCCGTATGTGCAACCACAGCAGCCGCAGTTCCAGCAGCCTGCGCCTCAGCCGCAGGAAAGTCTGATTCACCCGCTGCTGATGCGTAACGGTGACAGCCGTCCGCTGCAGCGTCCAAGCACGCCGCTGCCGTCGCTGGATCTGTTAACGCCTCCGCCGTCAGAAGTGGAGCCGGTCGATACCTTCGCGCTGGAGCAGATGGCGCGTCTGGTTGAAGCCCGTCTGGCTGACTTCCGTATCAAGGCGGACGTGGTGAACTACTCGCCGGGTCCGGTGATCACCCGTTTTGAACTGAACCTGGCGCCGGGCGTAAAAGCCGCGCGTATTTCCAACCTGTCCCGCGACCTGGCGCGTTCTCTGTCAACCGTGGCGGTGCGCGTGGTGGAAGTGATACCGGGCAAACCGTACGTTGGTCTTGAGCTGCCGAACAAGAAACGTCAGACCGTCTACCTGCGTGAAGTGCTGGATAACACCAAGTTCCGTGATAACCCATCTCCACTGACCGTGGTGCTGGGTAAAGATATCGCTGGCGATCCGGTGGTGGCAGACCTCGCAAAAATGCCTCACCTGCTGGTCGCGGGTACCACCGGTTCCGGTAAGTCCGTCGGTGTGAACGCCATGATCCTCAGCATGCTCTATAAAGCGCAGCCGGAAGATGTGCGTTTCATCATGATCGACCCGAAAATGCTCGAACTGTCGGTCTATGAAGGTATTCCACATCTGCTGACTGAAGTGGTCACCGACATGAAAGACGCCGCCAACGCCCTGCGCTGGAGCGTGAATGAGATGGAACGCCGCTACAAGCTGATGTCTGCGCTGGGCGTGCGTAACCTGGCCGGCTATAACGAGAAAATCGCCGAAGCGGCGCGCATGGGCCGTCCGATTCCGGATCCGTACTGGAAGCCGGGTGACAGCATGGATGCCCAGCATCCGGTGCTGGAAAAACTGCCTTATATCGTGGTGCTGGTCGACGAATTCGCTGACCTGATGATGACCGTCGGTAAGAAAGTGGAAGAGCTGATTGCCCGTCTGGCGCAGAAAGCGCGTGCGGCCGGTATTCACCTTGTGCTGGCGACCCAGCGTCCTTCCGTGGACGTTATCACCGGTCTGATTAAAGCGAACATTCCGACGCGTATCGCCTTCACCGTATCAAGTAAAATTGACTCCCGTACCATTCTTGACCAGGGCGGCGCAGAGTCGCTGCTGGGGATGGGTGACATGCTCTATTCCGGGCCGAACTCCACCTCTCCGGTGCGTGTTCACGGCGCGTTCGTGCGCGACCAGGAAGTGCACGCGGTCGTGCAGGACTGGAAAGCGCGCGGTCGTCCGCAATACGTCGATGGCATCACCAGCGATACGGAAAGCGAAGGCGGCGGCGGTGGCTTTGACGGCGGTGAAGAGCTGGATCCGTTATTCGATCAGGCGGTGAATTTCGTTACCGAAAAACGTAAAGCGTCTATCTCCGGTGTACAGCGTCAGTTCCGCATCGGCTATAACCGCGCTGCGCGCATTATCGAGCAGATGGAAGCGCAGGGCATTGTGAGCGAGCAGGGGCATAACGGTAACCGCGAGGTGCTGGCTCCGCCACCGTTTGATTAACCTTCCGAGATTGCAAAGAAGGGTAAATCAGCCAAAATTAAGCATTTTCTTCTGTCGCCTGCCTTCGGGCAGGTCCAGAATAGAAGACGGAAACCCCATTTCGGGAAGACGTATTTTAAGGAATAACAATGAAAAAAATCGCCATCGCCTGTGCATTACTCACCAGTTTTGTCGCCAGCAGCGTCTGGGCTGATGCAGCCAGCGACCTTAAAAGCCGACTGGATAAAGTAAGCAGCTTCCACGCCAGCTTCACGCAGAAAGTGACGGACGGCAGCGGCAACGCGGTGCAGGAAGGTCAGGGGGACTTGTGGGTAAAACGCCCAAATCTGTTTAACTGGCACATGACCCAGCCGGATGAAAGCATCCTGGTGTCTGACGGTAAAACCTTATGGTTCTACAACCCGTTCGTTGAGCAGGCTACTGCGACCTGGCTGAAAGATGCCACCAGCAATACGCCATTTATGCTGATTGCCCGTAACCAGGCCAGCGACTGGCAGCAGTACAATATTAAACAGACGGGTGACGAGTTTGTCCTGACGCCGAAAGGCAGCAACGGCAACCTGAAGCAGTTCACCATCAATGTCAGCACCAACGGTACCATTAATCAGTTCGGCGCGGTTGAGCAGGACGATCAGCGCAGCAGCTATCAGCTCAAATCTCAGCAGAACGGCGCCGTTGATGCATCGAAGTTCACCTTTACCCCGCCGAAGGGCGTAACGGTGGACGACCAACGCAATAAGTAAGAGGCGTGAGTGGGCAATCTGTCGCTCGATTTTTCAGATAACGCGTTTCAACCTCTGGCCGCCCGTATGCGGCCAGAAAATTTAGCGCAGTACATCGGTCAGCAGCACCTGCTGGCTGCCGGGAAGCCCTTGCCGCGCGCCATTGAGGCGGGGCATTTGCACTCCATGATCCTCTGGGGTCCCCCAGGCACCGGCAAGACTACGCTTGCAGAAGTGATTGCTCGTTATGCCAACGCGGACGTTGAGCGTATCTCAGCGGTGACGTCCGGCGTGAAGGAGATTCGTGAGGCTATCGAGCGTGCGCGTCAGAACCGCAACGCCGGACGCCGCACCATTCTTTTTGTCGACGAAGTCCATCGCTTCAACAAGAGCCAGCAGGATGCCTTCCTGCCGCATATTGAAGACGGCACGATCTTCTTCATTGGGGCGACCACCGAAAACCCGTCGTTTGAGCTGAACTCGGCGCTGCTTTCCCGTGCGCGCGTTTATCTGCTCAAATCGCTGACGACCGAGGATATCGAAAAGGTTCTCACTCAGGCGATGGACGACAAATCGCGCGGCTACGGCGGACAGGATATCGTTCTGCCTGACGAGACGCGTCGTGCGATTGCCGAGCTGGTTAACGGCGATGCGCGTCGGGCGCTGAACACGCTGGAAATGATGGCCGACATGGCCGAGGTCGACGATGCCGGCAAGCGGGTGCTAAAACCGGAACTGCTCACCGAAATTGCCGGGGAACGCAGCGCGCGTTTCGATAATAAAGGTGACCGTTTTTACGATTTAATTTCGGCGCTGCATAAGTCCGTGCGCGGCAGCGCGCCGGATGCGGCGCTGTACTGGTATGCGCGTATTATTACTGCGGGTGGCGATCCGCTATACGTCGCGCGCCGCTGTCTGGCGATTGCCTCAGAAGATGTCGGCAATGCCGATCCTCGCGCCATGCAGGTCGCGCTGTCGGCCTGGGACTGTTTCACCCGGGTTGGACCCGCAGAAGGTGAGCGCGCCATTGCGCAGGCGATTGTCTATCTGGCCTGTGCGCCGAAAAGCAATGCGGTTTATACCGCCTTCAAGGCAGCGATGTCTGATGCGCGTGAGCGTCCGGACTACGATGTGCCGGTTCACCTGCGTAACGCGCCGACCAAACTGATGAAAGAGATGGGGTATGGGCAGGAATACCGCTACGCTCATGATGAACCCAATGCCTACGCTGCCGGGGAGGAATATTTCCCGCAGGAGATGGCACAAACGCGCTATTATCACCCCACAAACAGAGGTCTTGAAGGCAAGATTGGTGAAAAGCTCACCTGGCTCGCCGGACAGGATCAAAATAGCCCTATAAAACGCTACCGTTAGTTCAATCGTTGCGGTAATGTTGGCAATTGTATCCTTGTGACCGCAGGCTGTGGTCACATTTCCTATTTTAATTCGATAAGCACAGGATAAGCATGCTCGATCCCAATCTGCTGCGTAATGAGCCAGACGCAGTCGCTGAAAAACTGGCACGCCGGGGCTTTAAGCTGGATGTAGATAAGCTGCGCGCTCTTGAAGAGCGTCGTAAAGTACTGCAGGTACAAACTGAAAATCTGCAGGCAGAGCGTAACTCTCGATCGAAATCCATCGGCCAGGCGAAAGCGCGCGGGGAAGATATTGAGCCATTACGCCTGGAAGTGAACAAGCTGGGTGAAGAACTGGATCAGGCGAAAGCTGAACTGGATGTTCTTCAGGCCGAAATTCGTGATATTGCCCTGGCTATCCCGAATATTCCTGACGACAGCGTGCCTGTCGGCAAAGATGAAAACGACAACGTTGAAGTGAAACGCTGGGGTACGCCTCGTGAGTTTGACTTCGAGGTGCGCGACCACGTGACGCTGGGCGAAATGCACGCGGGCCTGGATTTTGCGGCAGCGGTTAAGCTGACCGGCTCTCGCTTCGTGGTGATGAAAGGCCAGATTGCCCATCTGCACCGTGCGCTGGCGCAGTTCATGCTGGATCTGCACACCGAGCAGCATGGCTACAGCGAAACCTATGTGCCGTATCTGGTCAACCACGATACGCTGTACGGTACGGGCCAGCTGCCGAAATTTGCCGGCGACCTGTTCCATACCCGTCCGCTGGACGAGGAAGCAGACAGCAGCAACTACGCGCTGATCCCAACCGCGGAAGTGCCGCTGACTAACCTCGTGCGTGATGAGATCATCGACGAAGACGACCTGCCAATCAAACTGACGGCGCACTCTCCGTGCTTCCGCTCTGAAGCAGGATCTTACGGTCGCGACACGCGCGGTCTGATCCGCATGCACCAGTTCGACAAAGTTGAGATGGTGCAGATCGTCCGTCCTGAAGAATCCATGGACGCGCTGGAAGAGATGACCGGCCACGCGGAGAAAGTGCTGGAGCTGCTGGGTCTGCCATACCGTCGTATGGCGCTGTGCACCGGTGATATGGGCTTTGGTGCCTGCAAAACCTTCGATCTGGAAGTGTGGGTACCTGCGCAGAACACCTACCGTGAGATCTCCTCCTGCTCTAACGTCTGGGATTTCCAGGCGCGCCGCATGCAGGCACGTTGCCGCAGCAAATCTGATAAGAAAACCCGTCTGGTGCATACCCTGAACGGTTCTGGCCTGGCTGTGGGCCGTACCCTGGTTGCCGTGCTGGAAAACTATCAGCAGGCAGACGGTCGTATCGAGATCCCTGAAGTGCTGCGTCCATACATGAAAGGCCAGCAGTACATCGGCTAATAATTTGTCTTAAAACAAAAAAGCGCCTCAGGGCGCTTTTTTTATGCCTTTGGTTTGATACGACGCAATAACCTCTCCCTCTAAAGTAGTAATACTCCTTCGAATGAAAGCCAGCATAAAAAGCTGATAACGATAATATTCGTTATATATAAAACTACATAGCGGTTTGCGCCGCCTCTCTTTTCTTTGTGAGCAACCAAAGTGAGTCTCTATGAAAATCAACGCGCCTGAAGCATTAATGGCTGCCGAGGTCACTCGCCGTGGGTTGATGAAAACCACGGCAATAGGCGGCCTGGCCGTAGCCAGTAGTGCCTTCACGCTCCCTTTTACCCGACTGGCGTCGGCGGCAGATGCTCTGTCTCCGGCCACTTCGCCGGAAAAAGTGGTGTGGAGTGCCTGTACCGTTAACTGCGGTAGCCGTTGTCCGCTGCGTATGCATGTGGTGGATGGCGAAATTAAATATGTCGAAACCGACAATACCGGGGACGATAACTACGAAGGGTTACATCAGGTTCGTGCGTGTTTGCGTGGTCGCTCCATGCGTCGCCGCGTCTATAATCCGGACCGCCTGAAATATCCGATGAAGCGTGTCGGTAAGCGTGGGGAAGGGAAGTTCGAGCGGATTAGCTGGGATGAGGCCTACGACATCATCGCCACCAATATGCAGCGCCTTATTAAAGAGTACGGCAACGAATCCATCTACCTGAACTACGGTACCGGGACGCTCGGCGGCACGCTGACCCGTTCCTGGCCGCCGGGAAAAACGCTGGTGGCGCGCCTGATGAACTGCTGCGGCGGTTATCTCAATCACTATGGCGACTACTCCTCGGCGCAGATCGCAGCGGGACTGAACTACACCTACGGCGGCTGGGCGGACGGCAACAGCCCGTCAGATATCGAAAACAGCAAGCTGGTCGTGCTGTTTGGTAACAACCCGGGGGAAACCCGCATGAGCGGTGGCGGGGTAACCTACTACCTCGAACAGGCGCGCGCCAAATCCAATGCCCGCATGATCATCATCGATCCGCGCTATACCGACACCGGTGCCGGACGTGAAGACGAGTGGATCCCAATACGTCCGGGTACCGATGCGGCCCTGGTCTCAGCGCTGGCGTGGGTGATGATCACCGAGAACCTCGTCGATCAGCCTTTCCTGGATAAATACTGCGTCGGCTATGACGAGAAAACCCTGCCAGCCAGCGCACCGGCAAACGGACATTACAAAGCCTACATTCTCGGTCAGGGTAGCGATGGCGTGGCAAAAACGCCGGAGTGGGCGTCCACCATCACCGGCATCCCGGCAGAGCGTATCGTTCAGCTGGCGCGTGAGATTGGCTCAGCCAAACCAGCCTACATTAGCCAGGGCTGGGGTCCGCAGCGTCATGCGAACGGTGAAATTGCGACCCGTGCCATTTCCATGCTCTCCATTCTGACCGGCAACGTCGGTATTCACGGCGGTAACACCGGCGCGCGTGAAGGCTCATATGAAGTGCCGTTTGAACGTATGCCAACGCTGGATAACCCGGTTCAGACCAGCATCTCCATGTTTATGTGGACCGATGCGATTGAACGTGGCCCGGAAATGACCGCCCTGCGCGACGGCGTGCGCGGTAAGGACAAGCTGGACGTGCCGATCAAGATGATCTGGAACTACGCCGGCAACTGTCTCATCAACCAGCACTCTGAAATCAACCGCACCCATGAAATCCTGCAGGACGACAAGAAGTGCGAGATGATTGTGGTGATCGATTGTCACATGACCTCCTCGGCAAAATATGCCGATATCCTGCTGCCGGACTGCACCGCCTCTGAGCAGATGGATTTCGCGCTGGACGCCTCCTGCGGCAACATGTCCTACGTGATCTTTACCGACCAGGCGATTAAACCGCGCTTCGAGTGCAAAACCATTTATGAGATGACCTCTGAGCTGGCGAAACGTCTTGGCGTTGAGCAGCAGTTCACCGAGGGGCGTACTCAGGAAGGGTGGATGCGCCATCTGCATGAACTCTCCCGTAAGGCGATTCCTGACCTCCCTGACTTTGATACCTTCCGCAAGCAGGGGATGTACAAACAGCGCGATCCGGAAGGACACCACGTGGCGTACAAAGCGTTCCGTGAAGATCCGCAGGCGAACCCGCTGACCACGCCGTCGGGCAAAATCGAAATCTATTCCGAAGCGCTGGCAAAAATCGCCTCCACCTGGGAGCTGCCGGAAGGGGATGTTATCGATCCGCTGCCGATCTACACGTCGGGCTTTGAAAACTATAACGATCCGCTGACGGCGAAATTCCCGCTGCAGCTGACCGGCTTCCACTATAAAGCGCGTGTTCACTCTACCTACGGTAACGTCGACGTGCTGAAGGCCGCCTGCCGCCAGGAGATGTGGATTAACCCGATGGACGCGAAAGCGCGCGGCATCAGCAATGGCGATCGCGTGCGCATCTTCAACGGTCGCGGCGAGGTGCATATTGAAGCCAAAGTCACCCCGCGCATGATGCCCGGCGTGGTGGCGTTAGGGGAAGGGGCCTGGTACAGCCCGGATGCCAACCGCATCGACCAGGCAGGCAGTATTAACGTACTGACCACACAGCGTCCGTCGCCGCTGGCGAAGGGCAACCCATCCCACACAAACCTTGTCCAGGTTGAAAAGGTTTAAGGAGTAGCCGATGACAACCCAGTATGGATTTTTTATTGATTCCAGCCGTTGCACCGGGTGCAAAACCTGCGAGCTGGCCTGTAAAGACTACAAAGACCTGACGCCGGACGTCAGCTTCCGTCGCATCTATGAATACGCCGGGGGCGACTGGCAGGAAGATAACGGCGTCTGGCATCAGAATGTCTTTGCTTATTACCTGTCGATTGCCTGTAACCACTGTGAAGATCCCGCTTGTACAAAAGTCTGCCCGAGCGGGGCGATGCACAAGCGCGAAGACGGTTTTGTGGTGGTGGATGAAGATGTCTGCATTGGCTGTCGCTACTGCCATATGGCCTGTCCGTACGGCGCGCCGCAGTACAACGCCGCTAAAGGCCACATGACCAAATGCGACGGCTGCCACACCCGCGTAGCGGATGGCAAAAAGCCAATCTGCGTCGAATCCTGTCCGCTGCGCGCGCTGGACTTCGGCCCGATTGAAGAGCTGCGTCAAAAACACGGTCAGCTTGCCGCCGTGGCACCGCTGCCGTCTGCGCACTTCACGAAGCCGAGTATTGTGATTAAACCTAACGCCAACAGCCGTCCTACAGGTGACACCACCGGCTACCTGGCAAACCCGAAGGAGGTGTGAGATGGGAAGTGGATGGCATGAATGGCCGCTGATGATCTTCACGGTCTTTGGTCAGTGCGTAGCGGGCGGCTTCATTGTGCTCGCGCTGGCGTTGTTGAAAGGTCGTCTCAATGCTGAACAGCAGCAGCGCCTGGTGTTGAGTATGTTTGGCCTGTGGGTGCTGATGGGGATCGGCTTTATCGCCTCAACGCTGCACCTGGGCTCGCCGATGCGCGCGTTTAACTCTCTGAACCGCGTGGGGGCCTCATCCCTCAGTAACGAGATTGCCAGTGGCGCAATTTTCTTTGCCGTCGGTGGGCTGGGCTGGCTGCTGGCCGCTATGAAGAAGTTGCCTGCGGGTCTGCGCAGCCTGTGGCTGATTGTGACCATGGTGCTGGGCGTGGTGTTCGTGTGGATGATGATACGTGTCTATAACACCATCGATACCGTCCCCACCTGGTACAGCGTCTGGACGCCAATGAGCTTCTTCCTGACGATGTTTATTGGCGGGCCGCTGCTGGGCTACCTGCTGCTGCGCGTGGCGGGTGTCGACGGATGGGCAATGCGTCTGCTGCCCGCTGTTTCGCTGCTGGCGCTGGTAGTGAGTGCGATAGTCGCCCTGATGCAGGGTTCTGAACTGGCAACCATTCACAGCTCTATTCAGCAGGCCTCTGCCCTGGTGCCGGACTACGGTGCGCTGATGGCCTGGCGTATCGTTCTGCTGGTTGCCGCGCTGGTATTCTGGATTGCCCCTCAGCTCAAAGGATATCAGCCGGCGCTGCCGCTGCTGTCACTGGCTTTTGTGCTGGTACTGGCGGGTGAACTGATTGGTCGCGGCGTGTTCTACGGGTTGCATATGACCGTTGGTATGGCTGTCGCCAGTTAACGTTGCATTTGGTTATATCAAGCCGGGCCAGAGTGCCCGGCTTTTTCTTTTTTCGATCATGAAATTTTTCGACTGTCGTTTTGTTTTAATTTTGCCCATTAATAAATGAAAACAGAGACATAATTAATATCAATAGCAGGCGTGGCATTAGCAGGATAAGTTTTTTAAATCGACAGGGAACATATTGTGCGAGGCGGCTAAATCAGTGGATTGACTTTGTTTTTGCCAGTGGCATGATGCGCACGAAATCTGAACTTCCTCGCGGTTTTTAATCCATGACCACCTATACCCGGCCAGTGCTGCTGTTGCTCTGTGGCCTGCTTTTGTTGACCCTGGCGATCGCAGTGTTAAATACGCTCGTCCCGCTGTGGCTCGCCCATGAAAACTTACCGACCTGGCAGGTGGGTATGGTCAGCTCGTCCTTTTTTACCGGGAACCTGCTGGGTACGCTGGTGACCGGGAGCCTGATCAAGCGCTTTGGCTTTAACCGCAGCTATTATCTGGCCTCGCTGATTTTCGCCGCCGGATGTGCGGGGCTGGGCCTGATGGTCGGCTTCTGGAGCTGGATGGCATGGCGCTTTATCGCCGGTGTTGGCTGCGCGATGATTTGGGTGGTCGTTGAAAGTGCGCTGATGTGCAGCGGCACCTCCCGCAACCGCGGACGCCTGCTGGCGGCCTACATGATGGTTTACTATGTCGGCACCGTGCTGGGACAACTGATGGTGAGCAAGCTGCCAACCGACCTGATGAGCGTTCTGCCGTGGGTAACGGGCATGGTGCTGGCCGCAATACTGCCGCTGCTCTTTACCCGCATTGTGAGCCAGAACAGTGAACACCAGGAAGCAACCCATGTCTGGCCCATGCTGAGGCTGCGTCAGGCGCGTCTGGGCGTTAACGGCTGCATTATCTCGGGGATTGTACTGGGCTCGCTCTATGGCCTGATGCCGCTTTATCTGAACCATCAGGGCGTCAGCGACTCCGGAATTGGCTTCTGGATGGCGGTGATGGTGAGTGCGGGTATTGTTGGACAATGGCCAATTGGCCGTCTGGCTGATCGCTTTGGCCGTCTGCTGGTATTGCGCGTTCAGGTCTTCGTGGTGATCATGGGTTGCCTTGCCATGCTCAGCAATGCCGCGATGGCGCCAGCGCTGTTTATTCTTGGGGCGGCAGGTTTCACGCTTTATCCGGTCGCGATGGCGTGGGCCTGTGAGAAAGTTGAACATCACCAGCTCGTGGCAATGAACCAGGCGCTGTTACTGAGCTATACCATCGGCAGCTTATTAGGGCCGACGTTTACCGCGATGCTGATGCAAAATTATTCCGACAATTTACTGTTTATCATGATCGCCAGCGTGTCGTTTATTTATCTCTTAATGCTGCTGCGTAAAGCGGGCGAACATCCAACGCCTGTGGCACATGCCTGATGAATTAAAAGCCTGTCATCGACAGGCTTTTTTGTCCCTGTCACATATAAGACCTTTACGTATTGTTTGTTTTTCCCGCCTGGCGATAATTCAAATGAGTTCTACCACTAAAAGGCAGCAATCATGTCTATTCGTCGTTTTTCCACTACCGCACTGGCCGTAGTGTTGTCTTTAACGTTTGCAACGGCTCCGGTCATGGCTAATCCTGGCAACGGGAATGGCAATGGTCACGGAAACGGAGGCGGACAGGGTAACAGCGGCAATCATGGTAACGGGAATTCTGGTAACGCCGGTAACCATGGTAATAAACAAAATAACGGTCAGGATAACCCTGGTAAATCGGATAAGGGCGTTAAAAACAGCAAAGATGTCGGTAATGACGTTGATGCTCGCGTGAGCTTCGATCATGCCCGCCATCTGGCCGTGAATTACGGCTTAACGGGTTATAAGTCACTGCCCCCGGGGATCGCAAAAAACCTGGCGCGCGGTAAACCACTGCCTCCGGGTATTGCGAAGAAGGCCGTTCCGGCCTCAATGCTGGACCAGCTTCCTTCCTATCCCGGCTACGAATGGCGCGTAGTGGGTGACGACCTGGTCTTAATTGCGCTGAGTACTGCGATTGTGACTTCCGTTATTAACGGCGTCTTTAAATAGAATAAAAAAGGCCCGGTTCTCACCGGGCCTTTTCTTTAATACATCACTTTGTGACCGTACTGTTCAAGAATACCTTTGACGCGTTCCATCGTCTCTTTTTTCGGCGGCTTCACGCCATCAAGCTTGTACTCTTCACCCATGGCCACCCATTTATGTTTACCTAGCTCGTGATAGGGCAGAAGCTCGATTTTCTCGACGTTGCCCATGTCGCGGGTAAATTCTCCCAGGCGGTGCGCGGAGTCGTCGTCATCTGACCAGCCAGGAACAACCACGTAGCGGATCCAGGTTTTGATGCCCTTGTCGGCAATGTATTTGGCAAACTCCAGCGTGCGGTGGTTGGAGACGCCCACCAGATTCTGGTGGATCTCATCATTCATCTGTTTGAGATCGAGCATCACCAGATCGGTCACTTCGAGCAGTTCATCAATCACCGGATCGTAGCGACGTACAAAGCCGTTGGTGTCGAGGCAGGTATGAATGCCTTCTTTATGGCAGGCGCGGAACCAGTCGCGGACAAACTCAGCCTGAAGAATGGCTTCACCGCCGGACGCGGTCACACCGCCGCCGGAGGCGTTCATAAAGTGGCGATAGGTCACCACCTCTTTCATCAGATCGTCGACGGTGACTTCTTTACCGCCGTGCGTGTCCCAGGTGTCGCGGTTATGGCAGTACAGGCAGCGCATCAGGCAGCCCTGGAAAAAGGTGATAAAGCGGATACCCGGGCCATCGACGGTGCCACAGGATTCAAAGGAGTGAATACGACCAATAGTTGACATTGCGGTGATATCTCCATCATCGGCCCGTCCGGGGCCTGTGTATGCACAGCTCAAAGCCGGCTGTGTTAAGTCTGTTTTGGCTGTTATCCATTCAGTATAGATAGCGGACAAAAGAGACTGAGGTGGAGAGGGTGCTAAAAAGGCCCCACTGACGTGGAGCCTTTATTGTACGCTTGTTAACGCGTGATTTCAGTCAATTCCACTTACATGGACTGAGTGAAAGTACGGGTGATAACGTCCTGCTGTTGTTCTTTCGTCAGGGAGTTAAAACGTACTGCGTAGCCAGATACGCGGATGGTCAGCTGAGGATATTTCTCAGGATGTTCCATCGCGTCGAGCAGCATTTCACGGTTCATGACGTTCACGTTCAGGTGCTGACCACCTTCGATGGACGCTTCGTGGTGGAAGTAACCATCCATCAGACCCGCGAGGTTAGTTTTACGCACTTCGTCGTCTTTACCCAGCGCATTTGGCACGATAGAGAAGGTGTAAGAGATACCATCTTTCGCGTAAGCAAACGGCAGTTTCGCGACAGAAGTCAGAGAGGCAACCGCACCTTTCTGGTCACGACCGTGCATTGGGTTTGCACCTGGGCCGAATGGCGCGCCAGCACGACGACCGTCTGGGGTGTTACCGGTTTTCTTACCATACACAACGTTAGAGGTGATGGTCAGAACAGACTGAGTCGGGATAGCGTTACGGTAGGTAGTCAGTTTCTGAATTTTCTTCATGAAACGTTCTACCAGGTCAACCGCCATGTCATCAACGCGAGAATCGTTGTTACCAAACTGCGGATATTCGCCTTCGATTTCGAAGTCGATAGCCAGACCGTCTTCGTCACGAATTGGTTTAACTTTCGCATATTTGATTGCAGACAGGGAGTCAGCAGCAACGGACAGACCTGCGATACCACACGCCATGGTGCGGATAACGTCACGGTCGTGCAGCGCCATCAGAGAGGCTTCGTAGCTGTACTTGTCGTGCATGTAGTGGATAACGTTCAGCGCAGTGACGTACTGTTTCGCCAGCCAGTCCATGAAGTGGTCCATGCGTTCCATGACTTCGTCATAGTTCAGCACATCGCCTTTGATAGGCTCAGACTTAGGACCAACCTGCATTTTCAGTTTTTCATCAACGCCGCCGTTGATTGCGTACAGCATGGTTTTCGCCAGGTTTGCACGCGCACCGAAGAACTGCATTTGCTTACCAACAACCATTGGGCTTACGCAGCAAGCGATAGCGTAATCGTCGTTGTTGAAGTCCGGACGCATCAGGTCATCGTTCTCGTACTGCAGAGAAGAGGTGTCGATGGACACTTTAGCGGCGAATTTCTTGAAGTTCAGAGGCAGTTTTTCAGACCACAGAACGGTGATGTTCGGCTCCGGAGAAGGACCCATGGTGTACAGGGTGTTCAGGAAGCGGAAGCTGTTTTTGGTCACCAGAGTACGGCCGTCAACGCCCATACCGCCGATGGATTCAGTTGCCCAGATTGGGTCACCGGAGAACAGCTCATCGTATTCAGGGGTACGCAGGAAGCGAACCATACGCAGTTTCATGACCAGGTGGTCAATCATTTCCTGAGCGTCTTGCTCGGTGATTTTGCCTGCTTTCAGGTCACGTTCGATATAGGCATCCAGGAAGGTGGATACACGACCGAAGGACATTGCTGCGCCGTTCTGAGATTTAACTGCGGCCAGGTAGCCGAAGTAGGTCCACTGGATAGCTTCCTGAGCGTTGGTAGCAGGACCAGAGATATCGCAGCCGTATTTAGCAGCCATCTCTTTGATCTGACCCAGCGCGCGGTGCTGTTCAGCGATTTCTTCACGCAGACGGATAGTCGCTTCCAGGTTTACGCCGTTTTCCAGATCGGACTGCAGGGAAACAAACTGCGCGTACTTGTCTTTCATCAGGAAGTCGATACCGTACAGCGCAACGCGACGGTAGTCACCGATGATACGACCACGGCCATATGCATCTGGCAGACCAGTCAGAACGCCAGATTTACGGCAGTTCAGAATGTCTTTAGTGTAAACATCGAATACGCCCTGGTTGTGGGTTTTGCGGTATTCGGTGAAGATTTTTTTCAGCATTGGGTCCAGCTCGCGGTTATACGCTTTGCAGGAACCTTCAACCATTTTAATACCACCGAACGGGATGATTGCGCGTTTCAGTGGTGCTTCAGTCTGCAGACCAACGATTTTCTCAAGGGCTTTGTTGATATAGCCAGCATCGTGAGAAGTGATGGTGGAAGCAACGGAGGTGTCAAAATCAACTGGCGCGTGAGTGCGGTTTTCCAGTTTAACGCCTTCCATTACGCTGTCCCACAGCTTGGTGGTCGCGTCAGTTGCGCCAGCCAGGAAGGATTCGTCACCTTCATACGGGGTATAGTTTTTCTGAATGAAGTCACGTACGTTTACTTCATTCTGCCAGTCACCTTTCGCAAAACCTTCCCAGGCTGTGGCTAACTTTTCATTAAGCTCGGACATGTAACACCTACCTTCTTAAGTGGATTTTTTATTTACTGCCTGAGAAAACCATCAATGATGATCGTCGCCACGCAGGTAAATGACCCAGTATGTCAACCCAACTAACAGACCCCCACCGATAATGTTCCCGATAGTGACAGGGATCAGGTTATCAGTAATGAAATTCATAATAGTCAGGTGAGAGAAACTTTCCGGGGATGAACCAACTGCGGTCCAGAACTCCGGGCTCGCAAAGTCGCGGATAACAATGCCCATTGGGATCATGAACATATTCGCGATACTGTGCTCAAAGCCGCTGGCAACGAACATCGCAACCGGCAGAACCATAATTAAGGCTTTGTCCATCAGGCTACGACCCGAGTAGCTCATCCATACAGCCAGGCAGACCATCAGGTTCGCGAGGATGCCGAGAGCAACGGCTTCGATAAATGTATGGTGCATTTTGTGGTCGGCAGTTTGCAGGACGTTAAGGCCCCAGCCACCGTTGGCGGTCATGTACTCGCCAGAAAGCCACATCAACAAAACAAAGAGCAGACAGCCAACCAGGTTACCCACGTAAACATTAAGCCAGTTACGTGCCAGCTGACCCCAGGTAATTCTTCCGCTCGCCTTTGCCACGACAATCAGCACCGTTGAGGTGAAGAGGTCGGCGCCGCAAATAACGCAAAGAATCAGACCCAGTGAGAAACAAATGCCGCCAATCAGTTTGGCCATGCCGAAAGGTATTCCGGCAGTACCGGTGGTGGCGGTGATGTAGAATACGAAAGCGATAGAGATGAACACACCAGCCGTGATCGCCAGATAGAACGTCTTCATCGGGTGTTTCGTTGCTTTATAGACACCTGCTTCTTCGGCAACTTTGGCCATCGCAGCAGGGAGTAAAAGATCAAAAGGGTTGTCAGCTTTCACACTAACTCTCTCTTTATTAAGTCGGCGACGAGATACTAACAAAGCATTATAGAAGAGAAATTGATATAGATCATATCTCGCCTGGCTTATAGGCCCGCAGTGTGTATGGATTTACAGCAAATGCGGAGTAAGTATTTGATTATCCGTATAAAAATAAATTTTAAAAGTTATGAAAAGAGTTGAATTTTTTTCGTTCAGCCACCTCTTTATCAGTTAATTAATATGGAGTATTAACCATAAAAAGTAACAGTAAAGCCCAGATCAATATTATTATATTTACCCGTGTTTAACTTTATTATTACAATCAACAATCATTGCCGAAGAAAATAAAAAACGGGGCAATGAAATTGCCCCGTAATATAGCCCAGACGATTGAATACGCCTACTGCTGGTAATGTTATGTGCGCTTATTTTGACCAGTAAGCGGCTTTTGCTTTCTGCAGCTTTTCGTAGGCCTTCAGCAGTGACTGATGCGCCGGGAAGGCTTTCAGATCGCTATCAACAGCCTGCAGGCCATAGAACGGCGCTTCGCCGCTCAGGGCTGCGCTGGCTGCTTCAACGGCCTCAGCGCCGTACATTCGCACGAAAGCATTCAGATATTGCAGCGGTTCGCGATCCTCTTCCTGTGCAAGCAGCAGCAGGGTTTGCAGGCAGCGGTAATAGTTGGTGCGCTCGGCAGAGAAGACCGACTGGTTGAACTCCATGGTCCACTCGGTCCAGGCCAGGGCCTGATCCAGATCGCCGCCCGCCAGGGCCAGCATCGCTTTCAACTCACCGATGCGCAGGGTGTACCAGCCGTTGTCTTTACCGGTCGCCAGGCCCAGGAGTTCGCGTACGCGGGTGAAATCATCGTGGCCTTCTTCGTCCAGCTGGGCGATCAGGTTCAGATAATCTTCTTTCTCCCATTCGCTGCCCGGCAGAGCCAGCAGCGTTTCACGCAGATTCGCGCCCATGCTGTTGTTCGCCAGCCACAGATCTTCCGCCGGATAGATATCAGACATGCCAGGCACGATGATGCGGCACGCGTAAACGCCCAAGTGCTCGTAATCGGCAATGTACACTTCCTGGTCTTCCGCGTTGAAGATCGCCATCAGCGTCGCGAACTCTTCTTCCGTGGTACCGGCAAAGCTCCAGTCCACGAACGGATAGTCCGCGTCCTGCTTGAACATATCCCAGGAAATTAAGCCGCTGGAATCGATGAAGTGGGTTTCGAGGTTGGTATGCTCGGCCACTTCTTCATCGTCAAACGTTGGCGGCGTAAACACGTCGAGATCTTTCAGGCTACGGCCCTGAAGCAGCTCGGTAACGGTACGCTCCAGCGCCACGCCGAAGTCCGGGTGCGCGCCGAAGGAGGCGAAGCAGGTGCCGTTGGTCGGGTTAAACAGCACGACGCAGATCACTGGATACTTGCCGCCCAGCGAGCCGTCATACGCAAAGATTGGGAAACCTTCTGCTTCCAGCTTGGCGATGGATTCCACCACGCCCGGGTAGCGTGCCAGCACCTCTGCCGGAATTTCAGGCAGGCTGATGGATTCGGCAATAATGCGGTTTTTGATATGACGCTCGAAGACTTCAGACAGCCCCTGCACGCGCGCTTCATTGCGGGTGTTACCGGCGGACATGCCGTTAGACACATACAGGTTGCCGACAATGTTCATCGGAATATAGACGGTCTGCTCGTCAGATTGACGGGTAAACGGCAGGGCGCAAATACCGCGATCGTCGTTGCCGGACTGCAGATCGATCAGCATGCTGGCGGTCAGTTCGTTTTCCGGATCGTAGAAGGCACGCAGGCGCGCGTCGAGAATTCCTTCCGGCAGTTCATCGTCTTCGGTCAGCGGGAACCATTTTTCGTTCGGATAGTGAACGAACGGGGCGTTGGCGATGGTTTCGCCCAGCCAGAAGTCAGCGAAGAAATAGTTGGTGGACAGACGCTCAAAATACTCACCCAGCGCGGAGGCCAGTGCCGCTTTTTTTGTCGCGCCTTTACCGTTGGTAAAGCACAGGGCACAGTCTTTATCGCGAATATGCACAGACCAGACATGAGGCACCGGATTGAGCCAGGAGGCTTCTTCGATGTGAAAACCCAGGTCGGTCAGTTTCTGCTGGAAGCGAGCGATGGAATCTTCCAGAGCGGCGTCTTTGCCGGGGATAAACGTTTGAGTCATGGCGTTCACTTTTATCGTACGTAAAGCGCGCAATGATACGGGTTTTGCGTGACGGGTGCTATCTCCGGCGAAAATAAAAGACTGGGCTATGCTTATTGTCAGTAACTCACTGTTAAGGCATAGAAAAATGAAAGCATTCGATCTCCAGCGGATGGCGTTTGATAAAGTCCCTCCTGAATTTTTAGGCGAAGTGGCGCTGCGTAGTCTGTATACCTTCGTTCTGGTCTTCCTGTTTCTTAAAATCACCGGTCGTCGCGGCGTGCGGCAGATGTCGCTTTTTGAAGTGTTGATCATCCTGACGCTGGGTTCCGCGGCGGGGGATGTCGCCTTCTATGATGATGTGCCGATGGTGCCGGTATTTATCGTTTTTGTCACACTGGCGCTGCTTTACCGCCTTGTCATGTGGCTGATGTCGAAAAGTGAAAAGCTGGAAGATCTGCTTGAAGGGAAGCCGGTCGTTATCGTCGAGGACGGTCAGCTGGCCTGGGAAAACGTTCAGAGCGCCAATATGACCGAGTTTGAGTTCTTTATGGAGCTTCGCCTCAACAGCGTGGAACAGCTCGGGCAGGTGCGTCTGGCGATCATGGAGACCAACGGGCAGATCAGCGTCTATTACTATTCTGACGATGAGGTGAGGCCGGGACTGTGCATCCTGCCGGATATGCTGATCGAGCGTTTCAGAACCGTACCTGAGTCAGGCGAGTATGCCTGCGTGAGATGTAGCCATGTCGTCGCGATGCAGCCGGGGGATCGTCGATTATGCCCCCGCTGTGCAAATCCGGAATGGACGAAGGTTAGCCGGGCTAAACGCATCACCTGACAGCCATTTTGTCGGTTTTGTCCTGGCGAGGCGGCAGATTGTTTTGTGTGACGCGGGGCACATTTCACGGGTCATAAGTTTTAGACATTGCGGCGCGTGTCACTGAATGATAAAACCGATATCCACAGTTATAACTTATGGCTTTTAGCGTGGTGAGGGGAAATGGCTCAAGTCTTTAATTTCAGTTCAGGTCCGGCAATGTTACCGGCAGACGTGCTTAAACAGGCTCAACAGGAACTTTGTGACTGGAACGGTCTGGGAACGTCGGTGATGGAAATCAGCCACCGGGGTAAAGAGTTTATTCAGGTGGCGGAAGAGGCAGAAAAGGATTTTCGCGATCTGCTGAATATTCCCTCGAACTACAAAGTATTGTTCTGTCACGGCGGCGGGCGCGGCCAGTTTGCAGGCGTACCGCTAAACATCCTGGGCGATAAAACGACGGCAGACTACGTTGACGCAGGCTACTGGGCGGCCAGTGCGGTGAAAGAAGCGCACAAATACTGCACGCCGAATGTGATTGACGCCAAAGTGACCGTTGACGGCCTGCGCGCCGTGAAGCCAATGAGCGAATGGCAGCTTTCTGATAACGCAGCGTATTTGCACTACTGCCCGAACGAAACCATTGACGGGATTGCCATCGACGAGACGCCGAACTTTGGTAAAGACGTCGTGGTTGCCGCTGACTTCTCCTCCACCATTCTTTCTGCACCAATTGACGTCAGCCGTTATGGCGTAATCTACGCGGGCGCGCAGAAAAATATCGGCCCTGCAGGCCTGACGATTGTTATCGTGCGTGAAGACCTGCTGGGTAAAGCGCATACATCGTGCCCGTCGATTCTTGATTACACCGTGCTGAACGACAACGATTCTATGTTCAACACCCCACCGACGTTTGCCTGGTACCTCTCCGGCCTGGTCTTCAAATGGCTGAAGCAAAACGGCGGCGTGGCGCAGATGGACAAAGTGAATCAACAGAAAGCCGAACTGCTGTATGGCGTGATCGACAAGAGCGATTTCTACCGCAACGACGTGGCGAAAGCTAACCGTTCCCGCATGAACGTGCCGTTCCAGCTGGCGGACAGCAACCTGGATAAAGTGTTCCTGGAAGAGTCCTTCGCGGCCGGCCTGCACGCGCTGAAAGGTCACCGTGTCGTGGGCGGCATGCGTGCCTCCATCTATAACGCGATGCCGCTGGAAGGCGTTAAAGCGCTGACCGATTTCATGATCGACTTCGAACGTCGCCACGGTTAATTGCGCTGTTTTCACCCCCGTAGCCCTGCTGCGGGGTTTTTATTATGTTGAGTTGAGAGTTAAGTTTTCATGGAATCCCTGACGTTACAACCTATCGCGCGGGTAGATGGCACCATTAATCTGCCTGGTTCAAAAAGTGTCTCGAACCGCGCTCTGCTGCTGGCAGCACTGGCAAACGGCACCACCGTCCTTACAAACCTGCTGGACAGCGATGACGTGCGCCATATGCTCAATGCGCTGAAAGCGTTGGGCGTTCATTACACTCTCTCCGACGATCGTACCCGCTGCGAAGTGACCGGCAACGGCGGCGCGCTGCAGACGGGTGAAGAGCTTGAGCTGTTTCTGGGCAACGCGGGTACCGCGATGCGTCCGCTGGCGGCGGCCCTGTGTCTGGGGCGCAACAACATTGTGCTGACCGGCGAGCCGCGCATGAAAGAGCGTCCGATTGGCCATCTGGTGGATGCCCTGCGTCAGGGCGGCGCGCAGGTCGAGTATCTGGAGCAGGAAAATTATCCGCCACTGCGTCTGCGCGGGGGCTTTACCGGCGGTCACGTTGAGGTTGACGGCAGCGTCTCCAGCCAGTTCCTGACCGCACTGCTGATGACCGCGCCGCTGGCGCCGCAGGATACGGTTATCACGATTAAAGGTGAGCTGGTCTCCAAACCGTATATTGATATCACGCTGCACCTGATGAAAACCTTCGGCGTTGAGGTGGAAAACCAGTCTTATCAGCGTTTTGTCGTGCGTGGGGCGCAGCAGTACCAGTCTCCGGGCAGCTATCTTGTTGAAGGCGACGCCTCGTCGGCATCTTACTTCCTGGCTGCAGGCGCGATCAAAGGCGGTACCGTGAAGGTGACCGGTATTGGTCGCAACAGCGTGCAGGGTGACATTCGTTTTGCGGACGTGCTGGAAAAAATGGGCGCGATTGTGACCTGGGGTGATGACTTCATCTCCTGTACCCACGGCGAGCTGAAGGCCATCGACATGGACATGAACCATATTCCGGATGCGGCGATGACCATTGCCACGGCGGCGCTGTTTGCAAAAGGCACCACCACGCTGCGTAACATCTACAACTGGCGCGTAAAAGAGACTGACCGTCTGTTTGCGATGGCGACCGAACTGCGTAAGGTCGGTGCTGAGGTGGAAGAGGGCGAAGACTACATTCGCGTCACGCCTCCTGCAAAACTGCAGGTTGCCGAGATCGGCACCTACAACGATCACCGTATGGCGATGTGCTTCTCGCTGGTGGCACTGTCCGACACGCCTGTGACCATTCTCGATCCGAAATGTACGGCGAAAACGTTCCCGGACTACTTTGAACAGCTGGCACGCATTAGCACGCTGGCCTGATGACGCTTGCCGCATCACCTGATGCGGCATTTCCTTACGCTTCCTGACGAACACTTCCGTTCATTTCTTCTACACTCTGCTTCAATCAATCCGTAATTTGCACGCAAAGGTAACAGTTGCGCACGTTGACGCGTATAATGCGCGGCGTTCATGTAAACGGTATGCCTTATTTAAGGAGAAAAAGATGACGGCAATTGCCCCGGTAATCACCATTGATGGGCCGAGTGGCGCAGGGAAAGGGACTCTGTGCAAAGCGATGGCGGAAGCATTGCAATGGCATCTTTTAGATTCGGGAGCAATCTATCGCGTGCTGGCTCTGGCTGCGCTGCATCACCATGTGGACGTGGCGTCAGAAGAAGCGCTGGTTCCGCTGGCTGCGCATCTTGATGTGCGTTTCGTGTCGACCAATGGCAACCTGGAAGTCATCCTTGAAGGGGAAGACGTGAGCGGGGAAATCCGTACTCAGGAAGTGGCGAATGCGGCCTCTCAGGTAGCGGCCTTCCCGCGCGTTCGTGAGGCGCTGTTACGTCGTCAGCGCGCGTTCCGTGAAGCACCGGGTTTGATCGCGGACGGACGCGATATGGGAACCGTGGTATTCCCTGATGCACCTGTGAAAATTTTCCTTGACGCCTCTTCGGAAGAACGCGCTCAACGCCGCATGCTTCAGTTGCAGGAAAAGGGGTTTAGTGTTAACTTTGATCGCCTTTTATCCGAGATAAAAGAGCGCGATGACCGCGATCGTAACCGCGCCGTCGCCCCACTTGTTCCAGCAGAAGATGCATTAGTTCTGGATTCAACCAGTTTAACTATTGAGCAAGTGATTGAAAAAGCGCTACAATATGCGCGCCAAAAACTGGCACTCGCGTAATCGCGACCGATTTAGCAGTACCCCCGCTGCAATGGATTGACGGCGGGTATGTGAAACAACCCCATCCGGCACGGAGCCAGGTGGACGTTAATATTAACCTGAAGATTAAACATGACTGAATCTTTTGCTCAACTGTTTGAAGAATCCTTAAAAGAAATCGAAACCCGCCCGGGTTCCATCGTTCGCGGTGTTGTTGTTGCTATCGACAAAGACGTAGTACTGGTTGACGCCGGTCTGAAATCTGAGTCCGCCATTCCGGCAGAGCAGTTCAAAAACGCCCAGGGCGAGCTGGAAATCCAGGTTGGCGACGAAGTTGACGTTGCTCTGGACGCAGTAGAAGACGGCTTCGGTGAAACCCTGCTTTCTCGTGAGAAAGCGAAACGTCACGAAGCATGGATCACGCTGGAAAAAGCTTACGAAGAAGCTGAAACTGTGGTCGGTGTTATCAACGGCAAAGTTAAAGGTGGCTTCACTGTTGAGCTGAATGGTATTCGTGCGTTCCTGCCAGGTTCTCTGGTAGACGTTCGTCCAGTTCGTGACACCCTGCACCTGGAAGGCAAAGAGCTTGAGTTCAAAGTAATCAAGCTGGACCAGAAGCGTAACAACGTTGTTGTTTCCCGTCGTGCCGTTATCGAATCCGAAAACAGCGCAGAACGCGATCAGCTGCTGGAAAACCTGCAGGAAGGCATGGAAGTCAAAGGTATCGTTAAGAACCTCACTGACTACGGCGCATTCGTTGACCTGGGCGGCGTTGATGGCCTGCTGCACATCACCGACATGGCGTGGAAACGCGTTAAGCACCCAAGCGAAATCGTGAACGTGGGCGACGAAATCACTGTTAAAGTGCTGAAGTTCGACCGCGAGCGTACTCGTGTATCCCTCGGCCTGAAACAGCTGGGCGAAGATCCATGGGTAGCTATCGCTAAGCGTTACCCAGAAGGGACTAAACTGACTGGTCGCGTAACCAACCTGACTGACTACGGCTGCTTCGTTGAAATCGAAGAAGGCGTTGAAGGTCTGGTGCACGTTTCCGAAATGGACTGGACCAACAAAAACATCCACCCATCCAAAGTTGTTAACGTTGGTGATGTAGTGGAAGTGATGGTTCTGGATATCGACGAAGAACGTCGTCGTATCTCCCTGGGCCTGAAGCAGTGCAAAAACAACCCATGGCAGCAGTTCGCGGAAACCCACAACAAGGGCGACCGTGTTGAAGGTAAAATCAAGTCTATCACTGACTTCGGTATCTTCATCGGCCTGGACGGCGGCATCGATGGCCTGGTTCACCTGTCTGACATCTCCTGGAACGTTGCAGGCGAAGAAGCAGTTCGTGAATACAAAAAAGGCGACGAAATCGCTGCAGTTGTTCTGCAGGTTGACGCAGAGCGTGAGCGTATCTCCCTGGGCGTTAAACAACTCGCAGAAGATCCGTTCAACAACTGGGTTGCACTGAACAAGAAAGGCGCAATCGTAAACGGTAAAGTCACTGCAGTTGACGCGAAAGGCGCAACCGTAGAACTGGCTGACGGCGTTGAAGGTTACCTGCGCGCTTCTGAAGCTTCCCGTGACCGCGTTGAAGATGCCACTCTGGTTCTGAACGTAGGCGACGACGTTGAAGCTAAGTTCACCGGTGTTGACCGTAAGAACCGTGCAATCAGCCTGTCTGTTCGTGCTAAAGACGAAGCTGATGAGAAAGATGCAATCGCAACTGTTAACAAACAGGAAGATGCAAACTTCTCTAACAACGCAATGGCTGAAGCTTTCAAAGCAGCTAAAGGCGAGTAATATCAGGTTCTCAGCATCATTTGCGCTGTAACGCATTTACAGCGCGAAGGATGAGGAGCAAACTTGACAGATTACAGGATTCGTCCTGTAATCAATAACAAAGGGCGGCTACGGCCGCCCTTGTTTAATGAGCTGTTCAGCTAATTGGTTTGAAAGGAACCGGAGGAATCATGACCAAGTCAGAATTGATTGAAAGACTTGCCAGTCAGCAACCGCATATCCCTGCCAAGGCAGTGGAAGATGCCGTAAAAGAGATGCTGGAGCATATGGCCTCCACTCTTGCCCAGGGCGAGCGCATTGAAATCCGCGGTTTCGGTAGTTTTTCTCTGCACTATCGTGCTCCACGTACCGGGCGTAACCCGAAAACTGGCGATAAAGTCGAGCTGGAAGGTAAGTACGTTCCACACTTTAAGCCGGGTAAAGAACTGCGCGATCGCGCCAATATTTACGGCAACTGAGTTTAGCCAGCCGGTTAAACTGGGTTCGAAAGAAAGCACCTGCGGGTGCTTTTTTTGTCGCTGTCGCTTTCTTTCTGAAGGTGCCCCGCATTTTCCGTTTCGTTTTCTGCAACCCGTTAAATACCTTGCTGCGCTTGCCGTAAATCGTATTCTTCACGCCTGACGACCCCTCAGCCTGCTTGCATACTGCCACCCTGAAACAGGGAGGTAGCAATGGGAATTCCCGCGCTTAGCATCTGCGCCATTCTGGCGATAGTTCCGTTACTCTGGTTACCTGAACTGCCTTCCCCCAACACCGTTTGGGTAATGATGGCTGGCGGGCTAGCGCTTGCTGCATGGCAAAACAGTCGACTGAAGTATGCGGGTATGACGCTGTTATTTTGTGCCTGGGGCATTTTGGCCGCGCAGGAGAGCGTCTGGCCGATGCAGCATTTAACAACGGGGGCCGTGCAGGCTGAGATAGAGCTCACCGCGACCGACGGCGCCACTCAACATCAGGGAAGCATTCTAAGCGTCAATGGCAAGCGCTGGTGGGCCTCTACCGGCGTAACGCTGTATGGCAATTATCTGCCGCAAAAGGCGTGTGCAGGGCAGCGCTGGAGCGTGACGCTCAGGCTCAGGCCTGCACACGGCGAACTCAACGACGGCGGTTATGATTCTCAGCGCAGCGCTTTTGCCCGACATCAAACGCAGAGTGGGCGCTTCACCCGTGCGGAGAGCGTCGACGGGCGCTGCAGCCTGCGAGCGCAATATCTGATGTCGCTGCAAAACCGACTGTCGGCTTACCGCTGGGGGGCGGTTATCCTGGGACTGGGAATGGGTGAACGTCTGGATGTGCCCCGGGAAATAAAAGACCTGATGCGGGAAACCGGCACGCTGCATCTGATGGCGATTTCGGGTCTGCATATCGCGCTGGCAGCCTCTCTCGTCTGGTTACTTGCACGTGGACTCCAGTTCTTATTACCCAGCCACCGCGTCCACTGGCAAATGCCTCTCCTTGCCGGGTTGTTCTTTGCTGCTTTCTACGCCTGGCTTACGGGCCTGCAACCGCCTGCGCTGAGGACGATCATCGCCCTTGCGGTGCTTGCTCTGTTGCGGATTACTGGCCGTCAGTGGTCTCCCTGGCAGGTTTGGAGCTGCTGCATCGCGGCGATACTGATTAACGATCCCCTGGCCGTACTTTCGCAGAGTCTGGCTCTGTCAGCCTTTGCCGTCGCCGCGCTGATTTTCTGGTTTCAGTGGCTGCCTCTTCCCGACTGGAATTGGACACGACGGATGCGGTCGCTACTGAACCTGATTTATCTGCAGGTCGGGATGTTGCTGCTGCTCATGCCGTTACAGGTTCTGATTTTCCATGGTTTCAGCTTCTCCTCCCTGGTCGCGAATCTCTTTGCCGTGCCCCTGGTAACGTTTGTCTCCGTCCCGCTGATCCTGCTCGGTATGCTACTCCATCTGCTGCCGCTGGCTGCGGTAGAAAGTGCCATCTGGTTTGCCGCCGATAAGTCGCTTGTGGGACTCTTCTGGCTACTGATGCGCCTGCCAGATGGCTGGCAGAATGTCGATCAGCGCTGGCAAATCATGGCATTACTGCCGTGGTTGAGTATTATTGCCTGGCGTTTTCGTGCCTGGAAAACCGTTCCTGCCGTTTGTCTTGCAGGCAGCGTCTTACTGACATTTCCCCTCTGGCGAGCGGAAAAAAGCGAGAGCTGGACGCTGCATATGCTGGACGTGGGGCAGGGGCTGTCCATGGTCATTGAAAGGCAGGGGAAAGCCATTCTCTTTGATACCGGGCTCGCCTGGCCGGGCGGGGATAGCGCACAGCGGTTAATTATTCCCTGGCTTCGCTGGCATCACCTACGGCCAGAAGGAGTGATTCTCAGTCATGAACACCTCGACCATGCAGGAGGCCTCGCGTCGTTGCAAAAAGCATGGCCGGATATATGGGTAAGAAGCCCGTTACGCAGGACGGGGCACCGCCCTTGTTTTCGTGGGCAGAAATGGGAATGGCAGGGATTAACCTTCACCGTCCACTGGCCTCCTGAAAATTACCCGGCCCAGGGGAATAACCATTCCTGTGTGGTAAAGGTGGACGACGGGGAGCAAAGCGTTCTGCTAACAGGGGACATTGAAGTGCAGGCGGAACAGGCTATGCTTAGCCATTACTGGCGTCATCTGAGGGCCACGCTCATACAGGTCCCCCATCATGGCAGCAATACCTCGTCTTCATTGCCGCTGGTACAGCGGGTGGAAGGACAGATCGCCCTGGATTCTGCGGCCCGCTATAACGCATGGCACTTCCCGTCGGCAAAAGTCGTTCGACGTTATCGAAAAGAGGGATATATCTGGCACGATACCCCTCATTCAGGACAAATATCGGTGACATTCTCGCAACATCACTGGCAAATCCGGCGCTTGCGAGAGCAAATTTTACCACGTTGGTATCATCAGTGGTTTGGCGCGCCCGTCGATAACGGGTAGAATATGCGGCTATTTCAACAATGCTGGTTTTTTGAATGCATAACGACAAAGATCTCTCCACGTGGCAAACGTTCCGCCGACTCTGGCCGATGATTGCCCCTTTTAAAGCAGGCTTGATCGTGGCGGGTGTAGCGTTAATCCTCAACGCAGCCAGCGATACCTTTATGCTATCGCTTCTCAAACCGTTACTGGACGACGGTTTTGGTAAAACGGATCGCTCAGTGTTGCTATGGATGCCTCTGGTGGTTATCGGACTGATGATCTTACGCGGTATCACCAGCTATATCTCCAGCTACTGCATTTCCTGGGTATCCGGGAAAGTGGTGATGACCATGCGCCGTCGCCTGTTCAGTCACATGATGGGCATGCCGGTTGCGTTCTTTGACAAGCAGTCAACCGGGACGCTGCTGTCGCGGATCACCTACGACTCAGAGCAGGTTGCCTCTTCCTCTTCCAGCGCGCTGATTACCGTTGTGCGCGAGGGCGCGTCGATTATCGGCCTGTTCGTGATGATGTTCTACTACAGCTGGCAGCTGTCGCTCATCCTTATCGTTCTGGCACCGGTGGTTTCTATTGCTATCCGCGTCGTCTCAAAACGCTTCCGTAATATCAGCAAGAATATGCAGAATACGATGGGGCAGGTGACTACCAGCGCAGAGCAGATGCTGAAAGGGCATAAAGAAGTGCTGATTTTTGGTGGTCAGGACGTTGAAACCAAACGCTTTGATAAAGTGAGCAACAAAATGCGTCTGCAGGGGATGAAAATGGTCTCGGCCTCTTCTATCTCCGACCCGATTATTCAGCTGATTGCCTCACTGGCGCTGGCGTTCGTTCTGTATGCGGCAAGCTTCCCGAGCGTCATGGAGACGCTGACGGCGGGTACCATCACCGTGGTCTTCTCCTCAATGATCGCCCTGATGCGTCCGCTGAAATCACTGACAAACGTCAACGCCCAGTTCCAGCGTGGGATGGCGGCCTGTCAGACCCTGTTCAGCATTCTGGATTCCGAGCAGGAAAAAGATGAAGGCAAACGCGTCATTGAGCGCGCGAACGGCGACGTTGAGTTCCGCAATGTGACCTTTACCTATCCTGGCCGCGAAACACCGGCTCTGCGCAATATCAACCTGACCATTCCGGCGGGGAAAACCGTTGCGCTGGTAGGCCGTTCCGGCTCGGGTAAATCGACCATTGCCAGCCTGATCACCCGTTTCTACGACATTGACGAAGGTGAAATTCTGTTAGACGGTCACGATCTGCGGGAGTATACCCTGCAGTCGCTCCGTAACCAGGTGGCGCTGGTCTCCCAGAACGTGCACCTGTTCAACGATACCGTGGCAAACAATATTGCTTATGCACGCACTGAAGAGTACAGCCGCGAGCAGATTGAGAACGCCGCACGTATGGCCTACGCGATGGACTTTATCAACAAGATGGATAACGGTCTGGATACCATCATCGGCGAGAACGGTGTACTGCTCTCCGGTGGGCAGCGTCAGCGTATCGCCATTGCCCGAGCGCTGCTGCGCGACAGCCCGATACTGATCCTGGACGAAGCAACCTCTGCGCTGGATACGGAATCTGAACGCGCGATTCAGTCGGCGCTGGATGAGCTGCAAAAGAACCGCACCTCGCTGGTGATTGCGCACCGTCTGTCGACTATCGAGCAGGCTGATGAAATCGTCGTGGTTGAGGATGGGGTCATTGTTGAACGCGGAAGCCATGCTGATCTGCTGGAACACCGCGGCGTTTACGCTCAGCTTCATAAGATGCAGTTCGGCGAATGATTGCACGCATCTGGTCCGGTGAATCCCCGCTGTGGCTGCTGCTTTTGCCGCTCTCCTGGCTCTACGGCCTGGTGAGCGGCATTATCCGTCTGCTTTATCGTCTTGGGGTGAAGCGGGCCTGGCGCGCGCCGGTGCCCGTTGTGGTTGTCGGTAATCTTACGGCGGGCGGCAACGGCAAAACGCCGGTGGTGATCTGGCTGGTGGAGCAGTTGCAAAAGCGCGGTATACGCCCGGGCGTGGTATCGCGGGGATATGGTGGTAAAGCGGCGCATTACCCGCTGTTGCTGACGGCGGAAACCACGACGGCTGAAGCGGGTGATGAACCGGTATTGATTTTCCAGCGTACTGGCGCCCCTGTTGCGGTCTCCCCGGTGCGCAGCGATGCCGTCCGGGCCCTGCTTGCCGAACATGCGGTACAGATCATTATCACTGACGATGGTCTGCAGCATTATGCCCTGGCGCGAGATAAAGAGATTGTGGTCATCGACGGGGTTCGCCGTTTTGGGAACGGCTGGTGGTTACCTGCCGGACCCATGCGCGAACGCGCTTCGCGTCTGACGTCCGTTGATGCGGTGATCGTGAACGGTGGTGAGGCGAAAACGGGTGAAATCCCGATGCACCTGCAGCCGGGTCTGGCAATCAACCTGGTGACGGGTGAACGCCGGTCGGTTTCAGAGCTTCCTTCACTGGTAGCGATGGCGGGCATTGGTCATCCGCCGCGCTTCTTCGCGACGCTGGAACAGTGTGGTGCCCGGCTGGAAAAACGCGTTCCGCTGGCCGACCATCAGGCGCTGGTGGAAGGGCAGGTCGCTGCCCTGACCGTACCCGGGCAGTCGCTGATCATGACCGAAAAAGATGCGGTGAAATGCCGTGCCTTTGCGAAAGATAACTGGTGGTATCTGCCGGTTGACGCCGAACTCAGCGGTGAGCAGCCGGAACATTTGCTCAAGGAACTGATTGCGTTGGTGCACTAAAGGCTTACGCGGTTCTGGTGGCGCTTTGACTGACAGGAAAACGCATGTCTTTACCGCAACTCTCGCTCTCAGCCGCACGTAATCTCCACCTTGCCGCGCAGGGGCTGCTCAAAAAGCCCCGCCGTCGCGCGCAGCCTGCCGATATTCTCTCTACCGTACAGCGCATGTCGCTACTCCAGATCGACACCATTAATATTGTGGCACGTAGCCCTTACCTGGTGCTGTTCAGCCGCCTGGGGAGCTATCCTTCTCAGTGGCTGGATGAGGCGCTCAGCAAGAGGGAGTTGATGGAGTACTGGGCGCACGAAGCCTGCTTCCTTCCCCGCAGCGATTTTGCCCTTGTGCGTAACCGTATGCTTGCGCCGGAAAAGATGGGCTGGAAATACCGGCAGGCGTGGATGCAGGAACATGCGGCTGAAATAGAGCAGCTCATCGCGCATATTCAGGAAAACGGTCCTGTACGCTCCGCCGATTTTGAACACCCGCGCAAAGGTACAAGCGGCTGGTGGGAGTGGAAGCCGCACAAGCGTCATCTCGAAGGCCTGTTTACCTCAGGCAAAGTCATGGTGATTGAGCGGCGTAATTTTCAGCGCGTCTACGACCTCACGCATCGCGTGATGCCCCACTGGGACGACGAGCGCGACCTGCTTACCCAGGAGGCGGCCGAGGCCATTATGTTAGAAAACAGCGCCCGTAGTCTGGGGATTTTTCGCTCGCAATGGCTGGCAGATTATTATCGCCTGCGCCAGCCCGCGCTGAAACCGCTGCTGGACATGTGGCAACGCGAACAGCGCGTCATTCCCGTTACCGTGGAAACGCTGGGCGAAATGTGGCTACATGCGGATCTCCTCCCGCTATTGCCTCAGGCCCTGGAGGGGAAACTGCAGGCGACCCACAGCGCGGTATTGTCGCCTTTCGACCCGGTCGTCTGGGACAGAAAACGCGCCGAGCAGCTCTTTGATTTCAGCTACCGGCTGGAATGTTATACACCGGCCCCAAAGCGCCAGTATGGCTACTTTGTTTTACCGCTCCTGCATAAGGGGCAACTGGTCGGGCGCATGGATGCCAAAATGCACCGCAAGACCGGCACGCTTGAAATCATGGCGCTTTATTTGCAAGAGGGCGTCAGGGTGACGGCCAGCCTGGAAAAAGGGTTAACGTCCGCCATTAGCGAATTCGCGCGCTGGCAGGGGGCCGACGACGTGACGCTGGGCCGGGTACCTGACGGATTGTTTACATCCTGTCGAAGTGGCTGGGAAACAGGCACGCCCTGAAAAAGGAATGTGTTAAGCTTTAGCGATTACCCATACGGAGGAACTATGGATCACCGTTTACTTGAAATTATTGCCTGCCCGGTATGCAACGGCAAACTCTACTACAGCCAGGACAAACAAGAGCTCATTTGCAAGCTGGACAGCCTGGCTTTCCCGCTGCGCGACGGTATTCCTGTATTGCTGGAAAACGAAGCCCGTTCCCTGGTGGCAGAAGAGAGCAAACCATGAGTTTTGTTGTCATAATTCCTGCGCGTTATGCCTCAACGCGTCTGCCGGGTAAGCCGCTGGTGGATATCAACGGCAAGCCGATGATTGTGCATGTCCTTGAGCGTGCGCGTGAATCCGGTGCTGACCGCGTGATTGTTGCCACCGATCATCCGGATGTCGCTCGTGCGGTTGAGGCGGCAGGCGGTGAGGTATGCATGACCCGCGCCGATCACCAGTCCGGCACCGAGCGTCTGGCGGAAGTGGTTGAGAAATGCGGTTTCAGTGATGATACGGTTATCGTAAACGTGCAGGGTGACGAGCCGATGATCCCCGCTGTCATTATCCGTCAGGTGGCCGAAAACCTGGCGCAGCGTCAGGTCGGAATGGCCACGCTGGCGGTACCCATTCATCATGCAGAAGAAGCTTTCAACCCGAATGCGGTGAAGGTCGTCATGGATGCGGAAGGCTATGCGCTCTATTTCTCCCGCGCCACGATCCCGTGGGATCGCGATCGCTTTGCGCTTTCTAAAGAGACCATCGGTGATACCTTCCTGCGTCATATTGGGATCTACGGCTATCGCGCCGGCTTTATTCGCCGCTATGTGGCCTGGGCCCCGAGTCCGCTGGAGCATATCGAAATGCTGGAGCAGCTCCGCGTGCTCTGGTACGGCGGGAAAATTCACGTTGCCGTTGCTGAGGAAGTCCCCGGCACGGGCGTAGACACCCCTGAAGATCTTGAGCGCGTTCGCGCTGAATTGCGTTAATCTTACCGGCATCTCTCCGTTGGGAGAGATGCACTCTCCGGTTTATTTTTCACTTTCTTTTTCCTGATTGATCTCTTCCGGGTGACATCTTCATTAAGGACGCTCATTATAAAAGCAGTAGTCTTAATGGGGGTAATCTCATATGGAACAGCTGCGTGCCGAACTTAGCCATCTGCTGGGTGAAAAGTTAAGCCGGGTCGAATGCGTGAGTGAAAAAGCCGATACCGCGCTCTGGTCGTTGTACGACAGTGAGGGTAACCCAATGCCGCTGATGGCACGGAGTTTCACGTCACCCGGCGTTGCCAGGCAGCTTGCATGGAAAATGTCGATGCTGGCGCGGGAGGGAACCGTGCGTATGCCAACGGTGTACGGCGTGATGACCCATGAGGAACACCCCGGCCCGGACGTACTGCTGATTGAACGTTTACGTGGTGTACCCGTTGAAGCGCCCGCGCGAACGCCGGAACGCTGGGAACAGCTAAAAGACCAGATTGTCGAGGCGCTGCTGGCGTGGCACCGTCAGGATAGCCGCGGACTTGTCGGGCCGGTCGACAGCACTCAGGAAAATCTCTGGCCGCTGTGGTATCGCCAGCGGGTTGAAGTGCTGTGGGGAACGCTTAACCAGTTCAACAATACCGGTTTAACCATGCAGGACAAACGTATTCTCTTTCGCACCCGGGAGTGTTTACCGGCGCTGTTCGAAGGTTTTAACGATAACTGCGTGCTGATCCACGGTAACTTCACCCTGCGCAGTATGCTGAAAGACCCCCGCAGCGATCAGCTCCTGGCGATGGTGGGGCCGGGGATCATGCTCTGGGCTCCGCGTGAATATGAGCTGTTCAGGCTCAGCGACAGCGGGGCGGCGGAAGGTTTGCTGTGGCATTACCTTCAACGCGCCCCCGTTGCGGAAGCGTTTCTCTGGCGGCGCTGGCTCTACCTGCTCTGGGACGAAGTTGCGCAGCTGGTTAACACCGGACGCTTTAATCGCGCAAACTTCGATCTGGCGACTAAATCACTCTTGCCCTGGCTCGCCTGAGGAACCTTTCAGCCACTGCCAGAGGCGTCCGAGCGTCTCATAACCGACGCGATCGCTATGCATCAGCCACATAGGGGACGGGATTACCCGCTCCCACGGATTAAGCGGCGCGTCGATGGCCATCTGGTTAGCCGGTGCGGGAAGCGGGTGCAGGCCCTGTTTTTCAAAGAAAATCATCGCGCGCGGCAGGTGCGAGGCGGAGGTCACCAGTAAGAACGGGGCATCGCCAATCGCCTGCTTCACTGCGGCAGCTTCTTCTTCAGTATCTTTCGGGCTGTCCAGCGTGATGATTGAGGAGCGCGGTACGCCGAGTGATTCCGCGACCCGGGCGCCCGCTTCCGCCGTACTCACCGGGTTCGTTTTGGCCGCCGCGCCGGTGAAGATCATTTTTGATCCCGGATTCGCCAGCCAGAGGCGAATGCCTTCGTTTAGCCGCGGCAGGCTGTTGTTGATCAGGTTTGAGCTGGGGGCCCAGTCAGGATCCCAGGTATATCCGCCGCCCAGCACCACGATGTACGCCGCTTTCTGATTTCCCTGCCATGTCGGGTACCTGTTTTCGATGGGGCGTAACAGACCATCAGCCACCGGCTGCAGGCTCAGCAGCAGCAGGATCAACCAGCCGAACGTGATCAGCGTTTTGCCACTCTTCTGAAAGCGACTGAACCACACCAGCGCCAGCCCCAGCGCGATGATGATGAGCAGCAGCGGAAGGGGAAGCATCATCCCTCCAATGTATTTCTTAAGGGTAAAAAGCATCCTTTTTGGTTCCTTTTTTGACCATATAGCAGGTGATTGACGGTGATATTACACCAGAGAGGTTCATTCTCCGCGCGGGTGTGACAAAATAGCGGTTTTGCAGTTAGCGAGTGGAACTCTCCCAATGCGGGATCGCAATTTTGATGACATCGCGGAAAAGTTTTCGCGCAACATTTATGGCACCACGAAAGGGCAGCTCCGTCAGACGATCCTCTGGCAGGATCTGGACACCATTCTGGCTACCTTTGGTGGTCAAACGTTGCGCGTGCTGGATGCCGGAGGCGGTGAAGGGCAGACGGCCATAAAAATGGCGGAACGCGGTCATCACGTCACGCTTTGCGATCTTTCTGCTGAAATGGTCGCCCGCGCGACGCGTGCGGCAGAAGAGAAAGGTGTGAGCGACAACATGCATTTTATACAATGCGCCGCTCAGGACATCGCACAGCATTTGGAAACCCAGGTTGATCTGATATTGTTTCATGCGGTGCTGGAGTGGGTTGCCGATCCGCTAAGCGTGTTACAAAGCCTGTGGTCGATGTTGCGCCCGGGCGGCACGCTGTCGCTGATGTTCTACAATGCTAACGGCTTCCTGATGCACAACATGGTTGCGGGAAACTTCGACTATGTTCAGGTCGGGATGCCCAAAAAGAAAAAGCGCACGCTTTCCCCGGACTATCCGCGCGATCCACAGCAGGTCTATGGCTGGCTGGAGGCGATTGGCTGGCAGATTGTCGGGAAGACGGGCGTCAGGGTGTTTCATGATTATCTGCGTGAAAAACACAAACAGCGTGACTGTTTTGACACCTTAACAGAATTGGAAACGCGGTATTGCCGTCAGGAGCCTTTTGTCAGCCTTGGCCGCTATATTCACGTCACCGCGCACAAGCCGCAGATGCAAGGATAACCTATGAGTGAATTTTCCCAGACAGTCCCCGAACTGGTTGCCTGGGCCAGGAAAAACGATTTCTCCATCTCGCTGCCGGTAGACAGACTCTCTTTCCTGCTGGCGGTCGCCACGCTGAACGGCGAGCGGCTGGATGGGGAAATGAGCGAGGGTGAACTGGTGGATGCGTTCCGCCATGTCAGTGATGCGTTTGAGCAAACCAGCGAAACCATTAGCGTGCGTGCCAACAACGCAATTAACGATATGGTGCGTCAACGTCTGCTGAACCGCTTTACCAGCGAGCAGGCGGAAGGAAACGCCATCTATCGCCTGACGCCACTGGGCATCGGCATCACCGATTACTACATACGCCAGCGCGAATTTTCCACGCTGCGTCTGTCCATGCAGCTGTCGATCGTGGCCGGTGAGCTTAAGCGCGCCGCCGATGCGGCAGATGAAGACGGTGACGAATTCCACTGGCACCGAAACGTCTATGCACCGCTGAAATACTCGGTGGCGGAAATCTTCGACAGTATCGATCTGACCCAGCGCCTGATGGACGAACAGCAGCAGCAGGTCAAAGACGATATCGCACAGCTGCTGAATAAAGACTGGCGTGCAGCCATCTCCAGCTGTGAACTTCTGCTGTCAGAAACCTCCGGTACGCTGCGTGAGCTGCAGGATACGCTGGAAGCCGCAGGGGATAAGCTGCAGGCGAACCTGCTGCGCATCCAGGACGCGACGCTGGCGCACGACGATCTGCACTTTATCGATCGTTTAGTGTTCGACCTGCAGAGCAAACTGGACCGCATCATCAGCTGGGGCCAGCAGTCGATCGACCTGTGGATCGGCTACGACCGACACGTGCATAAATTTATCCGTACCGCGATCGATATGGATAAAAACCGCGTCTTTGCCCAGCGTCTGCGCCAGTCGGTGCAGACCTATTTCGATGCGCCGTGGGCGCTGACCTACGCCAATGCCGATCGTCTGCTGGATATGCGCGACGAAGAGATGGCATTGCGTGATGAAGAGGTAACCGGTGAACTGCCGCCGGATCTGGAATACGAAGAATTTAACGAAATTCGCGAGCAGCTTGCGGCGATGATCGAAGAACAGCTCGCGGTCTACAAAACCAGACAAGCTCCGCTGGATCTGGGGCTCGTGGTGCGCGACTATCTGGCGCAATATCCTCGCGCGCGCCACTTCGACGTTGCCCGCATTGTGGTAGACCAGGCTGTTCGCCTGGGTATCGCGCAAGCCGATTTCACCGGACTGCCGCCGAAGTGGCAGCCAATTAACGATTACGGAGCCAAGGTACAGGCGCATGTCATTGACAAATATTGAACAAGTGATGCCGGTTAAGCTGGCACAGGCGCTGGCGAATCCGTTATTTCCGGCGCTGGACAGCCAGCTACGTGCCGGTCGTCACATTGGCTTAGACGAGCTGGATAATCACGCCTTTTTGATGGACTTCCAGGAGTACCTGGAAGAGTTTTACGCCCGCTACAACGTGGAGCTTATCCGCGCGCCGGAAGGGTTTTTCTACCTGCGCCCGCGCTCCACGACGCTGATTCCGCGTTCCGTGCTCTCCGAGCTGGACATGATGGTCGGCAAAATTCTCTGCTACCTCTACCTCAGCCCGGAACGTCTGGCGAATGAAGGGATCTTCACCCAGCAGGAACTTTACGACGAGCTGTTGACGCTGGCAGATGAGGGCAAGCTGCTTAAGCTGGTGAACAACCGCTCCACGGGGTCGGATCTCGACCGTCAGAAACTACAGGAAAAAGTCCGCTCTTCCCTGAACCGTCTGCGTCGTCTGGGGATGGTCTGGTTTATGGGTCACGACAGCAGCAAATTCCGCATTACGGAATCTGTCTTCCGCTTCGGCGCCGACGTGCGTGCGGGCGATGACGCGCGTGAAGCGCAGCTTCGCATGATCCGCGACGGTGAAGCGATGCCGGTGGAAAACCATTTGCAGCTCAATGATGAGCATGAAGAGAATCTGCCGGATAGCGGGGAGGAAGAGTAATGATTGAACGCGGTAAATTTCGCTCACTGACGCTGATTAACTGGAACGGCTTCTTTGCCCGAACGTTCGATCTGGATGAGCTGGTGACGACGCTCTCCGGCGGTAACGGGGCGGGTAAATCCACCACCATGGCGGCGTTTGTCACAGCGCTGATCCCTGATCTGACGCTGCTTCACTTCCGTAACACCACCGAAGCGGGGGCCACAAGCGGTTCCCGTGATAAAGGTCTGCACGGTAAGTTGAAAGCGGGCGTCTGTTATTCGGTTCTGGACGTCATTAACTCCCGCCATCAGCGCGTGGTGGTGGGCGTGCGCCTGCAGCAGGTTGCCGGTCGCGACCGTAAAGTCGACATTAAACCGTTCGCCATCCAGGGGCTGCCAACGTCTGTGCAGCCGACGGCGCTGCTGACGGAAACCCTGAACGAGCGCCAGGCGCGCGTGCTGACGCTGCAGGAGCTGAAAGATAAGCTCGAAGCGATCGAAGGCGTGCAGTTCAAACAGTTCAACTCGATTACAGACTACCACTCGCTGATGTTCGATCTCGGCGTGGTGGCGCGTCGTCTGCGTACCGCATCAGACCGTAGCAAATACTACCGCCTGATCGAAGCGTCCCTGTACGGCGGTATCTCCAGCGCCATTACCCGCTCCCTGCGCGACTACCTGCTGCCGGAAAACAGCGGCGTGCGTAAGGCCTTCCAGGACATGGAGGCGGCGCTGCGTGAAAACCGCATGACGCTGGAAGCGATTCGCGTGACCCAGTCTGACCGCGATCTGTTTAAACACCTGATCAGCGAAGCCACTAACTACGTGGCGGCGGACTACATGCGCCACGCCAACGAGCGCCGCGTCCACCTCGATCAGGCATTAGAATACCGCCGCGAGCTGTTTACCTCCCGCAAACAGCTGGTGGCCGAGCAGTACAAGCACGTCGAAATGGCGCGCGAGCTCGGTGAGCACAACGGTGCTGAAGGTGACCTGGAAGCCGATTACCAGGCCGCCAGCGATCACCTGAACCTGGTGCAGACCGCGCTTCGTCAGCAGGAGAAAATCGAGCGCTATGAAGCGGACCTCGACGAGCTGCAAATTCGTCTTGAAGAGCAAAATGAAGTGGTGGCCGAAGCCGCCGAGATGCAGGAAGAGAACGAAGCCCGCGCCGAAGCGGCCGAGCTGGAAGTGGATGAGCTGAAAAGCCAGCTTGCCGATTATCAGCAGGCGCTGGACGTGCAGCAGACGCGCGCGATCCAGTACACCCAGGCACTGCAGGCCTTACAGCGCGCGAAAGAGCTGTGCCATCTGCCAGACCTGACGCCGGAAAGCGCCGACGAGTGGCTGGATACCTTCCAGGCCAAAGAGCAGGAAGCCACTGAGAAACTGCTCTCCCTCGAACAGAAAATGAGCGTCGCCCAAACGGCGCACAGCCAGTTTGAGCAGGCCTATCAGCTGGTTGTGGCGATTAACGGCCCGCTGGCACGTAACGAAGCCTGGGACGTTGCCCGCGAGCTGCTGCGTGACGGCGTGAACCAGCGCCATCTGGCTGAGCAGGTTCAGCCGCTGCGTATGCGTCTGAACGAGCTGGAACAGCGCCTGCGCGAGCAGCAGGAGGCCGAGCGTCTGCTGGCCGAATTCTGCAAGCGTCAGGGCAAACATTACGATTTTGACGAGCTTGAGGCCCTGCATCAGGAACTCGAGGCGCGTATCGCTGCGCTTTCAGACACGGTCTCCAGCGCCAGCGAACAGCGTATGACCCTGCGTCAGGAGCTGGAACAGCTTCAGTCCCGTTCGCAAGCGCTTCTGCAGCGTGCCCCGGTCTGGCTGGCGGCCCAGAGCAACCTTAACCAGCTCAGTGAGCAGTGCGGCGAGCAGTTCGAATCCAGCCAGGAAGTGACCGAATACCTGCAGCAGCTGCTGGAGCGCGAGCGCGAGGCGATTGTTGAGCGTGATGAAGTGGGCGCGCGCAAGCGTGACGTCGACGAAGAAATTGAGCGCTTAAGCCAGCCGGGCGGTGCGGAAGACCCGCGCCTCAATGCCCTGGCAGAGCGTTTTGGCGGCGTACTGCTGTCTGAGATTTACGACGATGTCGGCCTGGACGATGCGCCATACTTCTCGGCACTGTATGGCCCGTCGCGTAACGCGATCGTGGTGCCGGATCTGTCGCTGATTTCGGAGCAGCTTGCCGGTCTGGAAGATTGCCCGGAAGATCTCTACCTGATCGAAGGGGATCCGCAGTCGTTCGATGACAGCGTATTCAGCGTCGACGAGCTGGAAAAAGCGGTGGTGGTCAAAATCGCCGACCGTCAGTGGCGCTACTCCCGCTTCCCGGAACTGCCGCTGTTTGGCCGCGCCGCGCGCGAAAGCCGCATCGAAAGCCTGCACGCCGAGCGTGAAACGCTGTCTGAACGCTTTGCGACGCTGTCGTTTGACGTGCAGAAAACCCAGCGTCTGCATCATGCGTTTAGCCGCTTTATCGGCAGCCATCTGGCCGTGGCCTTCGAAGCCGACCCGGAAGCGGAAATTCGCAAACTCAATACCCGCCGTGGCGAACTGGAACGGGCGATTGCCAGTCATGAAAGCGACAACCAGCAGAGTCGCGTCCAGTTCGAGCAGGCGAAAGAGGGCGTTGCGGCCCTTAACCGTATTCTGCCGCGCCTGAATCTGCTGGCAGACGACACGCTGGCCGACCGCGTGGATGAGATCCAGGAGCGTCTGGATGAAGCGCAGGAAGCCGCGCGCTTCGTGCAGCAGCATGGCAATCAACTGGCGAAGCTGGAGCCGGTTGTCTCTGTCCTGCAGAGCGACCCGGAACAGTTCGAGCAGTTAAAAGAAGACTATGCCTGGTCGCAGCAGGTGCAGCGCGATGCGCGTCAGCAGGCGTTCGCCCTGACGGAGGTGGTGCAGCGTCGCGCCCACTTCGGCTACTCCGATTCGGCAGAAATGCTGAGCGGTAACAGCGATCTGAATGAAAAGCTGCGTCAGCGCCTTGAGCAGGCGGAAGCGGAGCGTACCCGCGCCCGCGAAGCGATGCGCAGCCACTCCACTCAGCTGAACCAGTACAACCAGGTGCTGGCCTCGCTGAAAAGCTCCTTCGACACCAAGAAAGAGCTGTTAAACGACCTGCAGAAAGAGCTTCAGGACATCGGCGTTCGTGCCGACAGCGGGGCGGAAGAGCGCGCGCGCATTCGTCGTGACGAGCTGCATGCTCAGCTCAGCAACAACCGCGCGCGTCGCAATCAGCTGGAAAAAGCGCTCACCTTCTGCGAAGCAGAAATGGATAACCTGACCCGTCGCCTGCGCAAGCTGGAGCGCGACTACTTTGAGATGCGCGAGCAGGTCGTGACCGCGAAGGCGGGCTGGTGCGCGGTAATGCGCATGGTGAAAGACAATAACGTTGAGCGTCGTCTGCACCGTCGCGAGCTGGCGTATCTCTCTGCCGATGAGCTGCGTTCCATGTCGGATAAGGCGCTGGGTGCGCTGCGTCTGGCGGTGGCGGATAACGAACACCTGCGCGATGTCCTGCGTATGTCAGAAGATCCGAAACGCCCTGAACGTAAAATCCAGTTCTTCGTGGCGGTTTACCAGCACCTGCGCGAGCGTATTCGTCAGGACATTATCCGTACCGACGATCCGGTCGAAGCCATTGAGCAGATGGAAATCGAGCTGGGGCGCCTGACGGAAGAGCTGACTTCTCGCGAGCAGAAGCTGGCGATCAGCTCCCGCAGCGTAGCGAATATCATCCGCAAAACCATTCAGCGCGAGCAGAACCGTATCCGCCAGCTGAACCAGGGTCTGCAGAGCGTGTCGTTTGGCCAGGTGAACAGCGTGCGCCTCAACGTCAACGTGCGTGAAGCCCACGCGACGCTGCTGGAAGTGCTGTCTGAGCAGCACGAGCAGCACCAGGATCTGTTCAACAGCAACCGTCTGACTTTCTCCGAAGCGCTGGCGAAACTGTATCAGCGCCTGAACCCGCAGATTGATATGGGACAGCGTACGCCGCAAACCATCGGGGAAGAGCTGCTGGATTACCGTAACTACCTGGAAATGGAGGTAGAGGTAAACCGTGGTTCAGACGGCTGGCTGCGTGCGGAATCCGGGGCGCTCTCTACCGGTGAAGCGATCGGTACCGGGATGTCAATTCTGGTGATGGTGGTACAGAGCTGGGAAGACGAAGCGCGCCGCCTGCGCGGCAAAGATATCTCCCCATGCCGACTGCTGTTCCTGGATGAGGCGGCGCGTCTTGATGCGCGCTCCATTGCCACGCTGTTTGAGCTTTGCGAACGTCTCGATATGCAGCTCATCATTGCGGCACCGGAGAACATCAGCCCTGAAAAAGGGACAACCTACAAGCTGGTGCGTAAAGTGTTCCAGAACAGCGAGCACGTTCACGTTGTCGGGCTGCGCGGCTTTGCGCCGCAGCCGCCGGAGTCACTGCCGGAAACCACGGCGGACGCTTCCTGAAGTGTCTTCTGACCCGAAGCGGCGCTCTGGCGCCGCTTTTTTTTTAAACTTAACTTGTGCTTAGGGCTGCGTTATCTTTAAACTTCTTTACATAAGGTAAGGCAACAGCTTAGCCGTCTACCTATAATGAAAGAAAGCCCCAACGTGATGGGCATGTCGTGAAAACAGGGGGCAAGGGATGTTGCTTAAGAAAAAATGTGGTCGTCAGCTGTCGGCGCTAAGTTTATGTCTGGCAGTGATGTTTGCTCCACTGTTAACCGCCCAGGCCGATGAGCCTGAAATTGTGCCGACTGACAGCTCGGCAACGACGGGCGCGCAGCCTACGTCGTTGTCCCAGCCGCTGGAGCAATCTCCGGCGACGGCGATAATGGCCGGTATTAAGCCGCTGCCGGAAGGCATCGACGCCGAATCGCTCAGCCAGCAGCTGCAGTCGGGGCTGCCGTCAGGCTACACGCCTGTCTATCTCAATCAGCTCACGCTGCTTTATGCCGCCCGCGATATGAAACCGATGTGGGAAAACCGCGATGCCGTGCGCGCCTTCCAGCAACAGCTGGCGGAGGTCGCAATTGCAGGGTTTCAGCCGCAGTTTACAAAGTGGGTTGAACTGTTAACCGATCCTGCCGTAACAGGGCAGGCGAGAGATGTGGTGCTTTCCGATGCCATGATGGGTTACCTGCAGTTCGTGGCGGGTATTCCGGTCAATGGCAACCGCTGGCTGTACAGCGATAAGCCGTATAAGCTCGCGACGCCAGCGCTGTCGGTGATTAACCAGTGGCAGTTAGCCCTCGATAATGGCGAACTGCCGCGCTTTATTGCCAGCCTCGCACCGGCGCATCCACAATACGCCACGCTTCACCAGTCGCTCCTCGCGCTGGTGGGCGACTCGCGCCCATGGCCGCAGATGCGCGGCGCCGCGACGCTGCGTCCGGGGCAGTGGAGTAGCGATGTGCCTGCTCTGCGCGAGATCCTGACGCGCTCGGGTCTTCTTGAAGGCGGGCCACATATCGCCCTGCCAGGCGACGATCCGCAAAACGCGGCGGTCAGCCCGTCAGCGCCCGTGAAAGAGAAAAAAGCGATTGCCGTCAGCAATAAACCCGCAGCATACGATCGCGAGCTGGTTGCGGCAGTGAAGCAATTCCAGGCTGCTCAGGGACTGGGAGCCGATGGCGTCATTGGCCAGACGACGCGAGACTGGCTGAACGTATCGCCTGCGCAGCGGGCAGGGGTGCTGGCGCTCAATATCCAGCGTTTGCGCCTGCTGCCGGGAACCCTCTCTACCGGCATTATGGTTAACATTCCGGCGTATTCCCTGGTCTATTACCAGGACGGTAGCGAAAAACTGGCGTCGCGCGTGATTGTCGGGCGTCCGGATCGCAAAACACCGATGATGAGCAGCGCGCTCAATAACGTAGTCGTTAACCCGCCGTGGAACGTGCCGCCGACGCTGGCGCGTAAAGACATTCTGCCGAAGGTCTGGAACGATCCGGGTTATCTGGAACGTCATGGCTATACGGTGATGCGTGGATGGAACAGTAAAGAGGCTATCGATCCTTATATGGTCGACTGGTCGACAATCACGGCTTCTAATCTGCCGTTCCGTTTCCAGCAGGCACCCGGGGCGCATAACTCTTTAGGGCGTTACAAATTCAATATGCCGAGTTCAGACGCTATCTATCTGCACGATACGCCGAACCACAACCTGTTCCAGAAAGATACGCGCGCGCTGAGTTCTGGCTGCGTGCGCGTGAACAAAGCCTCGGAGCTGGCCAATATGCTGCTGCAGGATGCAGGGTGGAACGATACGCGCATTTCGGATGCCCTGAAACAAGGGGATACGCGTTACGTTAATATTCGACACAATATTCCGGTCAATCTTTACTATCTGACGGCGTTTGTGGGCGAAGACGGGCGGACTCAGTACCGTACAGATATTTACAATTATGATCTCACCGCGCGATCCGGCGCACAAATTTTGCCAAAAGCGGAACAATTAATCAGGTAAATGAAGCAGTTCGGGAAAAATGATTGTCGTAAGTTAGGGTGAATAAGGGGCTATATCGCTGCAAGCCGCGTATTCACTGGGGTTGGGCGCCTTGACGTACCCGGTTTTGCCAGTTAAGGTGCCCTTCGTGCGCTATGCATATTACGATTTCTTTTACCTGTAGACCTGATTATCATGGACAAATTTGACGCTAATCGCCGCAAACTGCTGGCGTTAGGTGGTGTTGCGCTTGGCGCAGCGGCCATCTTGCCGACGCCAGCATTTGCCACCCTCTCGACACCTCGTCCGCGAGTTTTAACGCTCAACAATCTTCATACCGGTGAGTCGCTAAAAGCGGAGTTCTTCGATGGCAGAGGCTATATTCAGGATGAATTAGCAAGACTTAACCATTTTTTCCGTGATTTCCGCGCGAATAAAATAAAAGCCATCGATCCAGGACTGTTTGATCAGCTTTACCGCCTTCAGGGCCTGCTGGGCACCAGCAAGCCGGTGCAGCTGATTTCTGGTTATCGCTCTGTTGATACCAATAATGAACTGCGCGCCCACAGTCGCGGGGTAGCGAAAAAAAGCTATCACACGAAGGGACAGGCAATGGATTTCCATATTGAGGGCGTTTCGTTAGCCAATATTCGCAAAGCTGCGTTATCTATGCGCGCAGGTGGTGTAGGATATTACCCCAGCAGCAACTTTGTGCATATTGATACCGGTCCGGTTCGGCACTGGTAATAACGAAACACAGGAGCAGTATGAACTATCGTATTATTCCGGTTACCGCGTTCTCCCAGAATTGTTCACTCATCTGGTGCGAACAGACTAAACTGGCCGCGCTTGTCGATCCCGGCGGTGACGCTGAGAAGATCAAGCAGGAAGTCGCCGACAGCGGCGTGACGCTTATGCAGATTTTACTGACGCATGGTCACCTCGACCATGTGGGCGCAGCGGCTGAACTGGCTGAACACTACGGCGTGCCGATTGTCGGTCCGGAAAAAGAAGATGAGTTCTGGCTACAGGGGTTACCCGCCCAAAGCCGCATGTTTGGCCTGGATGAGTGTCAGCCCCTGACGCCCGATCGCTGGCTGAACGAAGGAGAGCGCGTTAGCATAGGGAATGTGACTTTACAGGTGTTGCATTGTCCTGGGCATACGCCAGGCCATATCGTCTTCTTTGATGACCAGTCCCGTCTGCTGATCTCCGGCGATGTGATTTTCAAAGGTGGCGTAGGACGCAGCGATTTTCCGCGCGGCGATCACGGGCAGCTGATTCAGTCGATTAAACAGAAGTTATTGCCGCTGGGTGATGATGTGACGTTTATCCCTGGGCACGGTCCGATGTCGACGCTGGGCTATGAACGGCTCCATAATCCGTTCCTTCAGGATGAAATGCCTGTCTGGTAACCCGAATAAAAAAAGCCTGCATCATGCAGGCTTTTTTGTGGGCGCAAATTACAGTACGGCGACAATCGCTTCGCACAGCGGCGCCATGTTGTCAGGCGTCATGCCTGCAACGTTCACGCGGCCAGACGCCACAGCGTACACGCCGAACTCTTCACGCAGACGCAGAACCTGCTCTTTGGTCAGGCCGCTGAACGAGAACATGCCGTTCTGTTTGATGATAAAGCTGAAGTCGCGATCCGCGCCTTTCTCCGCCAGGGTGTTCACAAACAGCAGGCGCATGCGCTGAATACGCTGACGCATATCGTTCAGCTCTTGTTCCCAGATGGCTCGCAGCGCATCGTTGCTCAGGATAGTCGCAACAACAGAGGCACCGTGTGCCGGCGGGTTAGAGTAGTTAGCGCGGATAACGGATTTCATCTGGCTGAACGCGCGATCGACGGTCTCATCGTTAGCCGCAACCAGCGTACAGGCACCTACACGCTCATTGTACAGACCAAAGTTCTTGGAGTAGGAGCTTGCAACGATCAGCTCCTGATGCACTGCGGCGAACGCGCGCAGGCCTTCGGCATCTTCTTCCAGACCACGGGCGAAGCCCTGGTAGGCAAAGTCAAACAGCGGCAGCCAGCCTTTTTCTACGGACAGCTTCGCCAGATGTTCCCACTGCTCAAGCGTTGGATCGATACCGGTTGGGTTGTGGCAGCAGCCGTGGAACAGCACCACGTCACCTGCTTGCGCCTCACTCAGGCTCGCCAGCAGGCCGTCAAAGTCCAGAGAGTGGTTTGCTGCGTCGTAGTAGGCGTATTCACGCACTTCCAGACCCGCAGAGTTAAATACGCTCTTGTGGTTCGGCCAGCTTGGATTGCTTACCCAGACACGCTTCACAGAGGTGTTTTTCGCAAGGAAATCCGCCGCCACGCGCAGCGCGCCGGTACCGCCCGGGGTCTGTGCCGTACGGGCACGTTTGTCACTCACAATTGCACTGCCTTTACCGAACAGCAGCTCCTGGGTGCAGCGACCAAATTCAGGGATACCATCAATACCGAGGTAGTTTTTGGTGGTTTCGTTTTCCAGCAGATACTGCTCAGCTTTCTTAACGCTGGTCAGTACCGGAGTTTTGCCGGTTTCATCTTTATATACACCAATACCCAGGTTGATTTTGCCAGGGCGGTCGTCGGCACGAAACAGATCGGCCAGGCCCAGAATCGGGTCGGCAGGAGCGGCGGTAATGTTCTCAAACATGACGAAGTTCCATTGTGATTACAGAAGTGAAATCCGCTATCAGGTTAACGGTAGATTTACAAAATGCCAACCGTTTGCGACGAAAAGCGTGCGGCTTTTCAAAAGTCGCCATTATTTTCTGTCAGGCATAAAAAAACAGGGCCGAAGCCCTGTTCATTAAGCATATAACAAAGTGGTGTTCTGATTAGAACTGGTAAGTCACACCCACAGCTGCCATATCGTCGTTGCCGTTCAGGCCGCCAACGGTTTGCGCGTAGTCTGTGTCTTTGTCCAGCAGGTTGATGTAGTAGTCAGCCCACACGTTGAAGTTTTTGTTGAAGTAGTAAGTTGCGCCAACCTGGATGAATTTAGCCAGATCTGCATCGCCACCTTTGAAGGTGCCTTTAGAGTTGGTCACGCCAGCCAGGTCTTTACCTTTGGTCTGCACGTAGGAGATTGCTGGACGGAGGCCAAAATCGAACTGGTACTGAGCAACAACTTCGAAGTTCTGCGTTTTGTTAGCAAAACCAGCATCGCCATCAGACCCGGTACGGGTGGTGTTACGGGTTTCAGCATAGGTGGTTGCCAGGTAGATGTTGTTGGCATCGTATTTCAGACCCAGACCCCATGCTTCAGCTTTGTCGCCTTCGCCGTCAGCTTTCTGCTTCAGAGTACGGTTAGCGTTGCTATAAGATGCGATTGCACCGAAGCCTTCGCCGAAATCGTAACCCAGAGAGTAGCCTACGCCGTCACCGTTAGAGGTTTTAACGTCAGCACGGTCGTTTTTGCCCTGGTACTGAACGCCCAGGCTCAGGCCGTCAACCAGACCGAAGAAGTTGCTGTTACGGTAGGTCAGCAGACCGGTGCTGCGGCTGGTCATAAAGTTATCAACATAGTTACCGCCCCAAGTCATACCAGAGAAGGACGGCGCCATATCGGTGTAAGATTCTACGTCGTAAACGATACCGTAGTTACGACGGCACTGTTGCAAATAGTCGGTGGTGATAAACTTATCATCCCCTTTTGCTGATGGAGCTGCACATGAACCCATTCAAAGGCCGGCATTTTCAG
>NZ_JBMKHB010000029.1:0-59300 GCF_049238285.1 Enterobacter cloacae complex sp. IR53041
AAGTGAACTGCAGTTGCCATGTTTTACGGCAGTGAGAGCAGAGATAGCGCTGATGTCCGGCAGTGCTTTTACCGTTACGCACCACGCCTTCAGTACCTGAGCAGGAGGGACAACTGATAGAAACAGAAGCCACTGGAGCACCTCAAAAACACCATCATACACTAAATCAGTAAGTTGGCACCATTACCCACCTTTCCTCATTTTCTGACTCTGCTGGCTTCTTCTGGCCAAACACCCTTGCCAATACCGCTTTGCAGGCATCTGCCTGTGCTATTCTTGCAGAAACATGCAAAACGGAGAATTGATAATGGCCGACTGGAACCCTTCTCTTTACCTGCAATTTGGCGCAGAAAGAACGCGTCCGGCCGCAGAACTGCTCGCCAGAGTTCCTCTGGATGAGGCCGCTACCATCGCGGATTTGGGCTGCGGACCGGGAAACAGCACCGCGCTGCTGAAGCATCGCTGGCCTTCTGCTCACATCACCGGGGTCGATAACTCCCCTGCCATGCTCGAGGAAGCACGCGCCGCCTTACCCGATTGCCATTTTGTAGAGGCCGATATTCGTCAGTACACGCCCGGCCAGCCGCTGAGCCTGATTTATGCCAACGCGTCGCTGCAATGGGTTCCGGACCATTACGATCTCCTGCCGCATCTAGTCTCCCTGCTTAAGCTAAATGGCGTGCTGGCGATCCAGATGCCTGATAACTGGCTGGAACCCACCCATGTGGCGATGCGTGAAGTGGCGCTGGAGCAAGACTACCCAGATCGTGGCCGCGAACCGCTGCCGGGCGTACACGCTTATTACGATATTCTGTCGGAAGCTGGCTGTGACGTGGATATCTGGCGGACAACCTATTATCACAAAATGAGCTCTCATCAGGCGATTATTGACTGGGTAAGCGCCACCGGCCTGCGCCCCTGGCTTCAGGAACTGAACGAGAGCGAGCAGAAACGGTTCCTGAAACGCTACCATGAACTGCTGGAAGAGCAGTATCCGCTCCAGGAAAACGGGCAGATACTGCTGGCTTTTCCAAGGTTGTTTATCGTGGCTCAACGCCAGCCCTGATCCGATTATGAGCGGGCTTCTTTGAGCAGTTGCTGGATAACCTTTTCCTGTTGCTCATAGTCACCTTCGCCAAAGGCGGTATAGCGCAGCTGCCCTTTGGCATCAAAATAGTAATGTGCTGGCCAGTACTGATTGCCGAACGCATTCCAGATTTGATAGTTGTTATCCGTCACCACCCGATACGGCAGTTGCCATTTATTCACCGCATTTTTAACCGACGACAGCGGTTTCTCCCAGGGATATTCCGGGGTGTGAACGCCAATCACCACCAGACCCTGCGGCTGGTACTTTGTGGCCCACTCCCGCACATGGGGGAGCGTATGCTGGCAATTAATGCAGTCCCACGTCCAGAAATCAATCAGTACAACCTTTCCCCGTAACGATTCAGACGTGACAGGGTCACCGTTTATCCACCCTGTTCCACCGCTTAGCGAAGGCAGCTGGCTGCTGGGCTCTGTCATGACTACCGGCTGGAGCTTCACCGGCGCGGTGGCAGGTTTCGCCAGATTCAAGAGCGCCGTCTCAAGACGGTCCGCGACGCCGTTTGCCCCTTTCAGTAGCGAAGTCATCCCCGTCGCGTTCAGGATGACTGCGGCTAACATCGCCACCCCCGCACCCTGACGCAGCTTCGCCATTAGCGCCGATTTTGCTCTCAGTGGTGCCATCAGCGAGCGTCCGCCAAACACGAGTAGACCCAGCATCAGCGCGCATCCGCTGCCATAGGCGGCAAGCAGTGCGCCTGTGGCGATGGCCGAATGCCCCGCAATATTAATGCTGAAAATCGTGCCCAGAATAGGCCCGGCGCAGGGAGACCAGAGCAGCCCAACCGCTAGCCCGGCCAGAAAAGCCGATGCCATTCCGCGCGTTTGCCCGCTGCGGCTGTTGAGAACATTTCCCGCGCTGACGGCCGGTCCCGCAATACGCTGGGCGAAAGACGGGAAAATCAATGCCAGCGCGGCGGTGGCCAGAATGACGAGCGCGATCCAGCGCCCGACAATGGTTGCCTCTGTTATCCACTCGCTGGCGACGGAGACGACCATTGCCACCAGGGTGAACATCACGATCATCCCCGCAAGCAGGGCCAGAATATGCCGACGCTGCCCCTGGAAACCGGCGAACAGGAGTGGAATAACCGGGAGCGTACATGGGCTGAGCAGGCTTATCATCCCGCCCAGAAAAGCGATTACCAGAAACATAGTGACCTCACATGACATGTCCTGCGACACTGCAGTGAGGCTATTTCATCGTGCGGATGTGTTCAGGGTATGTGTAAACGCGTGGGTTTTGTCTGGCTCTGTATCGCCCAGGCCGGGAGATACAAAGCCGTACAATTTTACGAACGACGCGGTAGCGTAATGGCGACATACAGTCCGCCCCCGGCGCGGTTCGCCAGCCTGAGTTTTCCTTCCAGCTGTGCGGTCAGCTGCGCGGCAATCGCCAGGCCGAGTCCTGTCCCGCCGGTATCGCGGTTACGCGAGGTTTCAACCCGATAAAACGGCTGCAGAACCGCCTCCAGCTCGGCTTCGGGTATTCCCGGTCCGTCGTCCATAATGTGAATAATGACCTCGCTGTCCGACGAAACGTCTATCGCAATCGCAGCACGCTCGCCGAATTTGAGGGCGTTATCCAGCAGGTTGGTCATCACCCGGCGAAGCGCCTGCGGCCGCGTGACGATGGGCAAGCGGGTTTCGCTTGCCTGAAAGTGCACGTTTTTACCGATGTCCTGATAATCGCAGGCGATGCTGTTGATCCAGGCGTTCAGCTCCAGCTTCAGTGACGTCTCCTCCAGTGATTCCGATGACCGGGCATACGCAATGCCCTCCCGCACCAGACGAGACATGTTATCAAGGTCGTTCAGGAGCTTGTCGCGAAGTTCAGGCTCTCCGGCCATTTCGACGCGCAGCTTCATGCGGGTAATGGGCGTCTGGAGATCGTGAGAAATCGAGGCCAGGATCTGCGCGCGTTCCCGGAGATAAGACTGTATGCGCGCCTGCATGGCGTTGAAGGCATGCGCTGCCCGCTGCACCTCAAGCGGCCCTTTTTCCGTCATAGGCTTGCTGGCCGCCGGATCCAGCGCATCCACCGCGCGGGTAAAGTGTGAAAAAGGCCGTACCACCTGCCGCACGGCGATCCAGGCGCAGACGGCCAGTACGAGCAGTTGCAGGATGAGGACGACCGGTAGCCAGCTGGCGACGGGCGGCATGCGTGGGATCAGGTCAATGGTCAGCGGTGCGCCATCACGTAACGTAAGGTGGGCCTGAATATGTGAAATGGCGCCAGGAACGGCGGTAAAGCTAAGCGGGTAATGCGCGGCCAGCGTCGCTTTTAAGGTTCTGATGGCGTCCTGCGAACGCTTATCCGTCGGCTCTGCGCCGGGTTCCCCTGTGCCCAGGATATAACGATAGTTACCTCGTTCAAGCCGCGGCAGCCAGGCGGCGCGTTCGCTGGCCGGTAAGCGATCTAAAATGGCGACGCTGGTTGCGACATCGTTTTCCAGATTACCGAGCATCACCGTGCGGGCGCTGTGCATGCGTTCAACCATGACCAGCGTCAGGCTCAGGGCGTTAGCCAGCAGCAGACCGGCCAGCACGACGAGCAGCAAACGGGCCAGCAGCGAGCGCGGCCAGATCGTCATTCGTTAACCTCTTTGATGGTCACCGGCATCGTAAAGACGTAGCCTTCGCTGCGCACGGTTTTGATATAGGCGGGCGTGCGGGCATCTTCATTGAGACGCTGGCGAACCCGGCTAACCAGCAGGTCGATTGAGCGTTCAAACAGCTCGGCGTCTCGCCCCTGCGTCAGGTTGAGCAATTGGTCTCGGGTCAGCACGCGCTGCGGATGGTCAAGGAAAACGCGCAGCAGACGATACTCCGCTCCGCTGAGCGCGACGATCACCCCTTCCGGGTCGATTAAGTGGCGAGCGACGGTATCGAGCTGCCATTCACCGAATATCACCAGACGCCCTGCTTCCGTCACCTGTAAATTGGGCGGCATCGCGCGAAAACGCCGTAAAATCGCTTTAATGCGCGCCAGTAGTTCACGCGCGACAAACGGCTTCACGACGTAATCATCCGCCCCCATTTCCAGACCCAGGATCCTGTCCGTCTCCTCGTTACGCGCGGTCAGCATCAGAATGGGCAAATCTTTATACTTCCCGACGCGCAGCTCTCGACACAGCGTAAGGCCGTCGTCACCGGGCATCATAATATCCAGCACCACCAGGTCGATATGCTGTTTATCCAGCACGGCACGCATCTCTTTGCCGTTCGCCGCGCCGGAGGCGCGATAACCGGACTTAACGAGATAGTCGACAATCAGTTCACGAATATCCCTGTCGTCATCGACGACAAGGATGTGGTCAATATGTTCCACCGAACTCTCCAGACCGAAGGGTAACGTACTGAAAATAGCACATTTCACAGCTTGTCCGCGTCGATAACCGCCTTAACGAAATCCTGCGGATCTTCCTGAGGCGGATTGTGCCCCACGGTTGCGCCGAAGGTGCGGTGCTCATATTTGCCGGTAAATTTAGCTGCATAGGCCTGCGGTGCCGGATGCGGCGCGCCGTTGTTGCCGCCTTCGATGGTGATCGTTGGTACGGTGATATTCGGCAGCGTGGCCAGTTTTTGCTCGTAGCGGTCGTATTTGCGCTCGCCTTTTTCCAGCCCTAAACGCCAGCGATAGTTACTGAGCGTCACCGCGACGTGGTCCGGGTTATCGAGGGATTTGGCGCTGGCGTTAAAGACCGCGTCGCTGAATTTCCAGTCAGGCGAGGCCTGCGACCAGATTAAGCACGCAAAGTCATGCGTGTTTTTGGCATAGCCTTCCGCACCGCGCTCTGTCGCAAAATAGAATTGATACCACCACTGCTGCTCTGCTTTTGGCGGCAGCGGCTGTTTGCCAATCTGCTGGCTGCTGATGAGATACCCGCTCACCGACACCAGTGATTTTACGCGCTCTGGCCACAGCGCCGCGACGATATCCGCCGTCCGGGCACCCCAGTCATATCCTGCAAACACCGCCTGCCGGATATTCAGGGCATCCATCAGATTAACGATATCTTTCGCCATCGCCGAGGGCTGGCCGTTGCGCGGTGTGTTTGCTGACAGGAAGCGCGTGGTACCGTAGCCGCGCAGAGACGGCACAATGACCCGGTAGCCTTTTGCCGCCAGAGCGGGTGCGACCTCGGCGTAGCTGTGAATATCGTAGGGCCAGCCGTGCAATAAAATAACCGGCTGACCGTCTTTCGGGCCAATGTCGACATAACCGACGTTCAGATCGCCAGCGTTAATTTGCTGGGGATGATCAAAGGCGGCCGCGAAATTCGTGCCGGTGGCTTCCGCCTGACAGGACATCACGGTGCCAAGCGAAACGGTCAGTGCGAGGGTTGAGTAAGCAAGTTTGCTGAACATGTTGGTATCTCCGGTTGAGTACAATTCACGGGGATATCACAACACCTCAATGTATAGCGGATATGTGCGAAAGCGGGTTTATTGCAAGCCTGTGTATGTATCCGGGACGCTGATACAGTGTGATACAAACACAGGCCTTGAAGTCTTAGAGGGAGAGACGGTAGCGGACGTAGTCGTCAGCTTCACCATATTTGTCATAAAGTTTACGCGCCGGATTGTTCTCCCGGGTGACCCAGTACAGTTTCGACCACCCTTCGCGCTTGCCTTCCTCAATCAGAGCGTCAATGAGCGCCTTACCGGCCCCCGCCCCGCGTTCGGCAGCATCAACAAACAGATCTTCCAGGTAGCAGATGGGCGCGGTTGACCAGGTGCCTTCGTGCAGAACACACATTGCGAAACCGATGATCTTTTCGTCCTTCTCCACGACCCGGCAGAACATCGATGAATGCGCTGAGAGCGCCCTTTCCCACGTCGCTGCGGTGACGGATTCCTCAAGGTAGCAATCATAAAAATGGGTATAGCCGTCCCACAGCAGTCGCCATTGGGAATAATCGTCTTTGTATAGCGGTCGTACCGTAACAGCCATGTTTTCCTCACATTACAGAGTAATCGCCATTTCAAAACAGCGTAAATCAGCCCCCGCCATACGCGAGTGATGATAGTTTTCGCGCAGCGTCACAAACCCCAGCTTCTGATAAAACGACTGGGCGTTAGGCGTTGCATCAAGCGTCAGGCGGGTTATCCCCCGGCTGCGGGCCTCATGTTTGAGGGCCTCAATAATCCGGGTCGCCATGCCTTTGCCGGAGGCTGCGGGCAAGGTGAAAATCGCCTCCAGGCAATGGGTATCCAGATCGAGGTAGCCGGTTGCCGCAACATCGCCCTTTTCATCTTCAACCACGTAAAAAGGGTATTCAATGACCATGTGCCGATAGCGTTCGGGCATCAGATCGGGCGTCCAGCGCGCAATGACCTCAGCGTCGTAACTGGTTGTACAGCCGTGACGAATCGCCTGATTGCGTATATTCCAGAGTGTTTCGGCTTCCTGTGGCGTGGCTTTTCGTAATGTCATAACCTCCCCCTTTAACGGCTTTTTAGCCGCATTTCCCGTGCCAATCTGGCAAGACGCTGAGTACGACAATAGAGCGTAAACAGAACAAAGCCGCTGCCGTTCATCACCACCCGACAAAGTAACAGCGCGAAAGATGCAATGACGTGTGGCCAGAGGCTTCCATCATGAGAAAGCATGACATGTAGAACCTGAACGAGGGTCGTTATCAGCAGGATGATGAACAACGCCATAAAGCCCGACAATCCCGACGTCCTTCCACGAGCCAGTAGTACGCTTGTCACAATGAGCGCGCCTGTCATCGTCAATGATGGTAAGAAAAAGCTCAATGCATGATGTAAAGGTGACAAACCCTGCAACGTGCTGAGAAAAGGCAAAAGGTTTAGCGCAAACGCCACTAAAAACAGAGGTAACAGCATAGCTACCGGGTAAGGATTTTGACGCGGAAGCTCGCTGAGGGGTCGCGAAAAATACCGTTCCAGCTCGGGAGTGGAATTATCCAGAAGGCGGGTATCACGACGAGCAATAGCCTCCTCTATATCTTTACCATGTTGCAGGAGATCCTGGAAAACCCGTCCGGTTAACAAACTCAAAAACTTCATCAGAATACCGCCAGTGACTGAATGGTACCGATAATGTATTTACCGGTCCGTGGTAAGTTACTGGGCGCTGCAATAACGCCGCTCACCGCACTTCCTGCTAATGCTGCGGCACTTGTTACCACTTGCCCAAGTTGTCGAGTGAGTTCTACCTGAACCGGCCCGGTTGGAAAGCGTTTCGGATAAAGACCCGCGCGGATAAGAGCCTTGATTTCTTTGTTGCTTATACCGGGGTTTTGCGCGCGAATTATCAATTCGGTCAAACGAGCACGATCCTGACGAGGATAGCTTTTTAACCATTCAGTGGCTTTCAAGGAAGATATGGATTTCATTGCACGCCAGGTGGTAACGGCTTCTTTTAATGCCCCACCTGCACTTGCTAACGAAATTACATCCAGTGATGTGGAGGTGGCGACGTACCATTCTTGCGTATCGAGCCATGCAACATTTCCGCCACCGTTTTCAACCAGATCATAAATTCGATAAAGACCGTTAACACATTGTAATCCGGTAGCGAGAGTACCAGCGTAGCCGATAGCCACTAAAACACCACTGCCTCCTGCGGTAAGAGGTGTTGCTGCCGTGCCTGCAAGCATTACACCTCCAGTAATGATCATCGCGCCACAGGATAGTACAGTCGACGCAAGCTCAGTACCCATGGATGTCGATGTCACAGCGTCAGTCAATGATTTACCTACGCTGGATGTGGATGGCTGCGAATTCGCTTTCGTTACAATTACGTGGGTTACAATACCACTTTGGCCATTAGGATGACGCTGACCAGAGCGAACCAGGTAGCGTTGAGTACCATCAGAATAAATGATACCGGCCTGAGCAAATTCGCGATTACAGTCCATGGCGGAACCCAGTGCTTTGAAATCGAAATCTGCAGCCCCTAAACCTGCCATTCGCGCATAATCATAACCGGGGAGATTGGTCTCAGGATTCATTCCAGGCAAAACCATACATTATTCCTTATGTGGGTAGGTAAGTTAGCCCAACTAATCTGATGGTAGTCGAACGCTCAGCAGAGCAAAATTTTGGTAGTAAATACGTTACAACGCAACTAAACAGAACGTCATATAGATGAAAATACCAGAACGCAAACAAAAGCATAACGCCTAAATAGGGAGATCCGCGCATGACAATACCGACGCTCACGACAGAACGTTTACTGCTGAAACCGCTGGTTGCGGAAGATGCCGTCCAGATACAAACGCTGTATCCGCGCTGGGAGATCGTCCGCTATATGGTCTCTTCCGTACCCTGGCCCTATCCGGATAACGGCGCGGAAAACTATGTCAACAACGTGGCGCTGCCGGATATGGCGAAAGGGATTGCCTGGTTCTGGAGCATCCGGCGACGTGAGGTGCCGGATGAATTGATGGGCATTATTTGCCTGTACGACGTCGAGGATAACAACCGCGGGTTCTGGCTCGCGCCGGAGTTTCAGGGGCACGGATATATGCGCGAAGCCAGCATTGCCGCGACGGATTACTGGTTCAACACGCTAAACAAATCCGTTTTGCGGGCCCCGAAGGCCGCCGCCAACAGCCGCTCCCGTCGTATTTCGGACAGTAGCGGCATGCGGCTTATCAGAACGGAGAAGAAAGCCTACGTCAGCGGGATGCTGGACTCCGAGCTGTGGGAGATTACCCGCGACGAGTGGAACGCCCGTCAGGTCAGCTGATAGTGCTTATCCGGCATCAGCCTGTCCGGAATGTTCTCTTCATCATTCATCTGCAGCAGATCGCGTTCCATCATGTTGCAGATGGCGTCCAGCGGCAGGTCGTTATCTTCCGTGCCAAACGGGTCTTCCAGCTCTTCCGCCAGGGTGTCCAGCGAAATAAAGGTGTAGGAAATCAGCGCAGAGACAAAGGGCGTCATGTAGTGCAGGTCCACAACCAGCGCGAACGGCAGCATGATGCAGAACAGATATACCGTGCGGTGCAAAATCAGCGTGTAGGCAAACGGCACCGGCGTGGTCGCAATGCGCTCGCAGCCGGAAAGGACGATAGACATGTCGTTCAGACGGTTGTTCAGGCTATGGAACAGAATGTCTGAGAGTTGCCCGTTTCGCCGCCGCACGGCCAGCCACTCCCCCATCATCAGCAAAATACGGTTCGCCGGTGAGTTGGCGTCCATGACTTTACGTAAATCCTCCGCAGCAAGATAACGAGAGAGCTGCTCAGCATTCAGTTCCCGGCGCAGGGTCATGCGCAGACAGTTGGCGAAAGCAATCTGCAGGCGGACAAATTCGCCGAGGTGCTTATCGTCGGGTAAGGTGTTTTTTACCTCGCGAAACAGCGAGCGTGCCGCTATCATCAACTGCCCCCAGAGCAGCCTCGCCTCAACGTAGCGTGAATAACAGGCGTTGTTTCTGAAACCCAGAAAGATAGCGATCGCCACGCCGAGAATGCTGAATGGCGCCACGGTAAATTTGATACCGAGCGAGGTATACCACGGCAACATCAGGATAACGGCGATAGAGAGCAGGAAGTTGAGCAGCAATCGGGTATAGATCTTGGGAAGTACCGAACCGTGCCAGACAAAAATCAGTTGTAGCCAGTGCTGTTTAGGACGAACGATCATAGTGAGTTTCAGACAAGAAAAGAGCGAGGCTATTAAACGTGATCCCCGTCACCGTTGCAAGCTTGTTAACGGGACATTGCATTTTCTCCCCTGATTAGCGAAATTCGCACGGTGCTGCATGTGCTTTTTAAAAACAAAGCACATAGTATGTTGTAACTAAATGGGGCCTATTCAAACCCGGCCGAAGCCGGGTGAATGCATTAGCAAAGCGGTTTAACCGCGGCGCGCATGCCCTTAAGCAGAATGGCATCCAAATCCAGCGTCACCTGGTCGACAAGACCGCTTACCTGCGTCAAGTCCTGCTCCCAGTGGTCGCGTGCGCTGAGCACCGACTGCACCAGTTCACGGGTGCTAAGCTGCCGATCGCGGTGCTGCGCCCACAGCTGCTGATAACGTTCCAGCCAGCGTGCATCATCCTGCACCGGATAGCTCTCCCCGTTACGCTCCGCGCGATAAAACGCGATCAATGCGGCCAGAGCAAACGTCAGGCGAGCCGGTAATTGCCCCGTCGCCGTCTGCCCTGCCAGCAGCTGCGGCAGGATGCGGGTGCGGTATTTGGTCATACCGTTAAGCGCGATGGAGAGCAGCTGGTGTCTGATGTAGGGATTACGAAAACGTCCTGTCACCGCACTGGCGAACGATTCCAGCTCGTTACACGGCAAATCGAGGACCGGAATGATCTCCTGATAAATTGCTTTTTCGACGAACGCGCAGACCTCGGCATCATTCATCGCCTCGCCTACCGTATCCAGCCCGGCCTGGAAGGCGACCGGCACCAGCGCCGTGTGCGCGCCGTTCAGAATGGCCACCTTGCGTTCTTTGTAGGGCCTGATGTCGTCGACAATCAGCACGTTTAACGGGTACTTATCCAGACGAAGTTCGTGCGAAAGAGATGCCGGTCCCTGAATCACAAACAGATAAAAATGTTCGGCCGTGTCGAGGAACCCATCGTGATAATCCAGTTCAGCCTCCAGTGCGGCCGCTTCATCGCGGGGATAGCCTGTCACGATACGGTCAACCAGCGTCGAGCAGAAGCTGTTGGCGTCGTTGAGCCACTGAATAAAGGCAGCAGGCAGCGCCCACTCCTGCGCATAGCGCAAGACGAGTTCACGCAGTGCGTCACCGTTGTAGTCAATCAGCTCGCAGGGAATGATTATCCAGCCCTTGTCAGCCGCACCGTTGAAGTGGCTAAAGCGCTCAAACAGCAGACGCGTCAGCTTCGCCGGATAGCTCACCGCAGGGGCATCGTCGACGCTGTCACCCGCGTGGTAGCTGATACCCGCTTCGGTGGTGTTCGAGAATACAAACCGCATATCGGGATTGTGAGCCAGTTTCAGAAATGCGCCATAGTCGTCATAGACGCTGATTTCCCGGTTAACGGAGCGGATCAGCCGGGCCTCGCTCACCGCCTCGCCCTGCTCATTCAGGCCACGAACGATCGTGGTGTACAACCCATCCTGGGTGCTTAACGACGGCGGGAAGTCGCTCTGAATCGGGCGTACGATTACCACGCCAGCGTTAAGATCGGTATGTTCGTTTAACAGGTCAATTTGCCAGTCGACAAACGCACGCAGGAAATTGCCTTCACCAAACTGAATGATGCGTTCTGGATAGTGCGCACCGGGAAAATCACGACGGTTGAGCGTGTTCACAAGGGGATTCCTTTTATGATTAGTCATACAGCCTGATAAGATTGGTACGATAACTTATCAAAACTTAACGACCGGAAACCCTGTTTTGATCAATCCGCGGTGCGGTTGTGCAAAATAATTATAAGAACTTATAAAAGACAGAGGTGGCGGTCATGGCGCCGTCAGGCATCAGCGCGTAGCGCGGGATCTCACCAACTTTTTGCCAGCCGGCACGCAGGTAGAAAATTTCGGCCCCGCTGCCGGTGGAGGTATCGAGCACCAGCACAGAAATGTCTCTGGCCCGGGCCTCAGCCTCCAGCGCTTCCATTAACGCCATTGCTGCCCCTTTTCGACGCGCTTTCTCATGCACCAGCAGCTTCGCCACATCCGCCCGGTGCGGCTGGTTTTCCGGCTGGTCTGCGATCAGCTGCACCGTTCCAATGACCCCGTCCTGCGCATCGACGCAGGCAAGCACCAGCCGCTCGCCTCGCGCGACGCTTTCGGCAATACCGCGCCAGAAAGTACGGGCCTTGTCGAGGCTAAAAGGGAGCATAAAGCTGACGGATGCCCCGCCGTTTACGCAGTTTTCGAGGATCCCGGCCAGCGCATCAAGATGGATGAGGATCTCTTCCCGGGTGAGGGTTTTGATTTGCAGTGAGGTATTCATTGTTTTTCCTTACGTTGAATACGCTCACTTTGGGTTTAACAACTTATTAACGCAAGCGGTTCGGACATAGGCTTTTATTATGTCACCGGGCGCGCTGGCGCTGCTGCTTCATGGCATACATCTTTTCATCGGCATCTTTTAACCACTGTTGCAGGTCGTTGCCGTTATGATCGAATTCACTGAGCCCCCATGAGAAGTGTAGCGACCACGGGTGAAGCTTGCGGGCGTTATAGCTTTCCACCTGCTCGGCGAGATACTGCATGGCTATCCAGGCGCCCTGCTCGTCGGTATCCGCGAACAGCACCGCGAACTCATCCCCGCCAAAACGCACCAGCATATCGGCCTCACGGAAAGCGCTGCGCATCAGCTGCGCCATAACTTTAAGCGCCTTATCGCCCTCTTCATGCCCGTAGCGATCGTTAATCTCCTTAAAGCGATCCAAATCCAGCCAGCCGAGCGTCAGCGGCTCCGCCCGGCGTCGGGCAACCGAAAGCGTAAACCGCACCAGCTGATTAAAGCCCCGGCGGTTGAATAAGCCGGTTAACTCATCCGTGGTCGCCGCGCTGATGGCGGCAAACTCATCTTCTGCCAGCGCGCCCAGGTCTCCCAGCACGGCAAGATCGGCCGCCGAGAACTCACGGGGGGCGTAATCAATCAGACACAGCGAACCCACGCTGGCGCCATCCCGTAAGCGCAGCGGGAAGCCCGCATAAAAACGCACGCGAGGTTCACCCGCCACCAGCGGATTATCCGCAAAACGATCGTCCTGCAGCATATCCCCAACCACCAGCGGTGCTTCGGTGAGGATCGTATGGCCACAAAACGAGATATTACGCGGAACGGTGTCAGGCGCCTTGCCATCGGCCGACTTCACGATTAGCGAGTGCTCATCAATGAGGTTGACCATTGCCAGCGGCACCTGGAAGAAGCGCTTCGCCAGACGCGTAAGCCGGTCAAACGCCGGGGAACTGTCGATCTCAAGCAGACCTGATTCGCGCAGCGAGTTCAGTCTGTCTGTTTCATTTTCAGGGGTTGCAGGTGCTTTCATAATGTCTCCTGACGTAAAGCGTTACTAAAAGCGTAGCTTAAACAGTGACATTGTCAGTGTTCTGACAGTCTGTTAAGCCACTTGCTATTCACGTCAATGCCTTATGACGATTAACGCAGCTCTGTTTCATGCCCGGTGGCGGCAGTAATATGCTCGTCCGCGACCCGGGCGCTGGTACGATTTCGACCCGCTTTTTTTGAACGATAGAGGTGATCGTCCGCTTCGGTCATGAGTTTGTTGAAGACCTCGGTTAACTGCCATGCCTCCGCCTTCCCGCTTCCAAGGCCAATACTGACCGTCAGAGAGAGCGTTTGCTGACGCCATGTAAAAGGATGGTTAGCGACGGTAGTTCTGATACGTTCCGCCAGTTCATAACCGTGTCGAGCGTCGCCAGAGTTGACCACCACCGCGAACTCTTCCCCGCCCATACGCGCGACCATCCCGTCTTCACCGACCACCTGCTGAACCTGCCGGGCGAATGACGCCAGCACGCGGTCGCCACACTCGTGGCCGTAGTTATCGTTGATGCTTTTGAAGTAATCGATATCCAGCAGCATAACGGTCAGGAAACGCGAATGGCGGTGCGTCTCTTCGTGTTTTAACGCCTCATAAAGTCCGGAACGCGAATAAACCTGCGTTAAAAAGTCATAATCCGCCCGCAGGGAAACCTGACGGATCAGGGAATTAATGGCTGCCATGCTGACGGAAACCAGCACCGGACAGATCGCCATCGTGGCAATACCCAGCCGGGCAGAAAACATCATTGGGGTGGTCAGCGGTGTCGCCACGGCAATATTAATCACCGAGTTGGCGACCAGAATAATTTCAATGGCGCCCGTGACAAACGTCAGCAAGCAGGTCACAGGCAATGGGTAGCGTACCGCACACCAGATAAGCGCAGGCAGTGGAAAAGAGAGGCTCCCCGCGCCGCCAATCACGACTGACGCGACCACCGAGACGATCAGCGCAATAACCGGTAACAGCTGCTCCAGACGTAACCTGAATTCGCGCACGGGCATGCCTATCGTGAGCATACACGGCACAACAAGCACGCCGGTTGAGAACTGCTCGCTAAACCAGTCGGCAAAGAGCGGCCAGAAGGTGTGGCTGTCAATCCCGACCGACCCTACCGCGCCGAGCAGTGCGCACAGCAGCGCAGCGATCAGGCAGTAGTTGAACAGGCGTAATGCGTTAAGCGGATCCGGGGTTTTCTTCATCAGCCGCCTGTCACGCTGAATCAGCACGGCGACCACAACGATAAAGACCATGTTAGACAGGTTGATCACCACGGAGGCTATCCCCCAGTTGGTCGTCACCGCGTCGTACATCAGCATGGCAACATAGGATACCGCGTAGTAATGCAGGCGATTCAGAAAAACATAGCGGGCAAAGATCCCTGCCATCACGCCGTTGAGGGGCCAGAACAGCGACAAGGCTTCCACGAGACGTAATTCCGCCCCCACAAAATAGAACAAAGTGGTGAGGATAAAGATCGTCGATGCATTTCGCAGCGGCGTGTCAGGCTGGAACGGCCTGAAAGCGGTAAGAGCAGAACGCATTAAATTTCATTCCATATGAAAGCTTATGGCAGTTATTGCGGTCGTCAGCACGATCGGCGCTCACTTAGGATGAATCTATAACACAAATATAACGGGATCATAACTCGTCAAATTTAGGCGTTCATCTGGAGCACCAGCCAGTGGTGAATCACGCTGACGATATACTGCTGCTGCTGCGCGGTGAGCTGAACACCGTGAGGAATATTATGCCATTTCGCCAGACAGCCCCGGCAACAGGTGGCGGTGGCATGCTGGGCGATAAATACCGGGTGACCGCGCATGGGCGTCTGTTTGCCGTCATTCGCGGGTTGTGCAGGGGCAAGGCGCTTTTCGACAAAATCAGCGGCATGCTGATCAATGGTATCGGGGCCTTTATCCCAGCAATACTGCCGTTCCTTATCGCCTAAGCGGAAGCGCGAGCGAAACGTCGATCGCGCCAGACGGGAAAAAAGGGGATCCAGGTCAGACATCAGTAAACGGAACGTCCCATACGCTGGGTCAGTTTCTCCAGAACCGCGACACCGGCAAGGGAATTTCCCGTTTCGTCCAGCTCGGGGCTCCAGACCGCAATCGCCATTTCATGCGGTACAATCGCCACCACTCCGCCGCCCACGCCCGACTTGGCCGGGAGGCCAACGCGCCAGGCAAACTCGCCGGCGTTTTGATACATCCCGCTGGTTGCCATCAGCGCGTTGACCTGGCGCGCCTGCAGAGGAGAAACCACCTCCTGGTCGAGGTGCGGCGCGTGCCCCTGATGCGCAAGGAACAGGAACGTCTGAGCCAGCTCAACGCAGCTCATTTTCAGGGCGCAGTAGTGGAAATAGTTTTGCAGGACGGTCGCCACGTCGTTATGGAAGTTGCCGAAGGATTTCATCAGCCACGCGATGGCCGCGTTACGGGCAGAGTGTTCGAACTCCGAGCGGGCCACCACCGGATCGTAGGCAATGTCGTCAACCCCCGAGAGCTGGCGTACTATCTCCAGCATTCGCTGACGCGGTGCGCTGAGGCGGCTCTGCAGCATATCGCAGACCACCAGCGCCCCGGCGTTGATAAAGGGATTGCGCGGTTTACCCTGCTCGATTTCAAGCTGAAGCAGCGAGTTAAAAGGCTGGCCGGACGGATCTTTACCCACGCGCTGCCAGATTTCGTCTTCTTCATACTGGCGCATCGCCGCAACCAGACTGAGCACTTTCGAAATGGACTGAATGGAAAAACGTTCTGTTGCATCCCCTGCCTGGAATCGCTGTCCGTCGATGGTGCAGATAGCAATACCCAGCTTATTCCCGCTGACCGAGGCAAGGGCCGGAATATAGTCGGCAACCTTCCCCTTTCCAATTAACGGACGAACCTGCGCCAGAATCTCGTCCAACATCTCATTATGGATGACCGCAGCCACACTTTGCTCCTTGCCCTCAGGCTAAAACGGGCTGCGAGTATAACAGAGGCTTATGTATTGCGTCAGGCGCTAAGACGAAAACGCGAAACGGCCTGCAATAAAAGATCGGATTGCTTTTGCAGCCGCTCAGAGGCCTCCGAGGCGTCAGAGACCAGCAGGTCCGTCTGACGGGATACCTGATTCAGCGCCTGAAGCTGACGCGTCATCAGGTGAATACGCTCTCCCTGACTGAGCGTGGCGGTGGAGATCTCATTCAGCAAACTGCTCAAATTGCCCACCAGACCGGTGACCTGCTGCAAATTCTCTTCCATCAGGGTGACGGCACGGGAACCGTCTTCGATACCCTGCAGTGAACGGTTGATCAGCTCCTGAATGGTCTGTGTCGAGTGGCTGCTCTTTCTGGCCAGCAGTCCAACCTCGCGGGCGACGACGGCAAACCCGCGCCCCTGATTTCCGGCATGGGCGGCCTCAATGGCGGCATTCAGCGCCAGGATGTTCGTCTGAAACGCCACGCTGTCGATCATCGCCACGATCCCGCGCATCTCAGACGATCGGTCGACGATCGCCTGCATAGACGCGTTTACGGTCGACATCATCTGGTCGCCGCCCACGGCTGCCTGGCGCGCTTCATCGGCCCGGGAGCTGGCGAGTCTGGCATAGCCGGTATTCCCTTCCACGTGGCTTTCCAGCGCCGCAATATGCGCCGTCACATCCTCAAGCTCTTTCGCCTGACGTGCCGACTGCTGATACAGCTTCTGGTTACCCTGCGCCAGAGAATCAATGTTCTCCACCATGGTAGCCGTGGCGTGGCTGACCTGCGTCACCAGCTGCTGCAGGCCGTGCTGCATCGTGGCAATGCTGTCGCTAAGCTGCCCTATCTCCCGGTTGAAGCGCATGACGTTCGGCGGCGTGCCGGAGAGATCCCCTGCTGCCAGCCGGTTGATATGCGCGATGAGCCGACGCAGCGGCGTAATCACCCATCGGGACATACCGAACCAGACGACAGCAGCAATGGCGACTAACAGCAACGGGGCAAAAAGGAATAACGTTTGCAGGTCAGAAAGCTGCGCCATGAGGCTCTGACGCCCCTGCATGGCCTGCTTCTCGCTTGCCTGCTGATAGCGCGCATAGTTGTCGTTAAAATCAGTCTGAAAAGCCTGCGCCGGGACGGCAAAAAAAGCGTCGATGGTATTGGTTTTGACCAGACCTTCCGCCTGCTCTTTGATCGCGCCGTAGAAGAGCTGATAGCTGTTCACCAGGGCGTCGTCTTTCGGTGGATTCAGCGCCAGCCAGGCCTTCCACGCCTGCTGAGACACCGTCAGCGCCTTTTGCGCGTCATCCATCAGGCTGTGCCAGCTTCCGTCGGATCCGGTCTCTTTATCCTGCATAAACCACACCCCGGAGCGGTTAAGGAGATCGCTTGCCGCCAGCAGAGAGACGCGGGCCAGATCCAGCTTGCTCTGCTGCTGCCACGCCAGCAGGTTTTGCTGCTCGTTGCGCTGGGCTTCGTTCAGGGAGGCGTTAAGCAGGAATGACGAGGAGAGCTGCAGCGCGGAGAAAAGGCCAATAATGCAAAAGATCCCTGTCAGCAGGCCAAAGTGACGGGGAGTGAGACGTTGCGCAATACGGCGAAAAATTTGCGTTAGGTTCATAATTAGCTTCGTTTACAAGGCGTTAGACGCGAGCGAGTCTACGAAATGAAAATGACAGAACCATTGCAGATTAATGACAACGGCCCTCGAGATGAGGGCCGACATCGCGGGATTACACGCGATCCTTCCACACCGTCTGCACGTTGCAGAACTCGTGCAACCCAAAGTGGGAAAGTTCGCGGCCAAAGCCACTTTTCTTCACGCCGCCAAAGGCCACGCGCGCATCGCTGGCGCTAAAGCCGTTGATAAACACCCCGCCGCACTCCAGCTCGCGGGAGAAGGTTTCTGCCAGCGCATCACTGGTGGTAAAGACCGTGGCAGACAGGCCAAAATCGCTGTCGTTGGCAAGCATCAGGGCATGCTCCGCGTCTTTCGCGATAGTAATGGCCGCGACCGGACCAAACAGCTCCTGCCGGAAGGCCGTCATCGCCGGGGTGACGTTCGCCAGCACGGTTGGGGCGTAATAATTCCCCTCACCGCTGATTTTCTCACCGCCCAGCAGCAGCGTTGCACCTTCCGCCAGCGTCGCCTGCACCTGCTGATGGAGTTCATCGCGCAGGTCAAAACGCGCCATCGGGCCAATATAGTTTTCTTCCTGGTCCGGCGCGCCCAGCTTCAGCGCAGCAACCGCGTCGACAAAGCGCTGGGTAAAGGTCTTCGCAATACCCTCTTCCACAATGAAGCGTTTGGCCGCCGCGCACACCTGCCCGGTATTCTGGTAGCGGCCTGCTACCGCCGCCTTCACGGCAAGATCCAGGTCGGCATCGTTGAGGACGATGAACGGGTCAGAGCCGCCCAGCTCAAGAACACATTTTTTCAGCGCGGCCCCCGCCTGAGCACCAATGGCAGCCCCGGCACGCACGCTGCCGGTGACGGTCACCGCCGCAATACGGCGATCGTTAATCGCCTGGCTGACGCCGTCATTGGTGGCGTTTACCCAGCCGAACACGCCTTCAGGGAAACCGGCATCCGCAAAGATCTGCGCGATAAGCTCCGCCGAGCCGAGGACGTTGGGCGCGTGTTTGAGCAGATAGCTGTTACCTGCCAGCAGAATCGGCACCGCGCCGCGCAGCACCTGCCAGAGCGGGAAGTTCCACGGCATGACCGCGAGGATCGGCCCCAGCGGACGGTATTCAATGACCGCATTCTGGTTTTCGACCAGCGTCGGTTCCGCCTGCAGCATCGCCGGGCCGTGCTCGGCGTACCAGTCGCACAGGCCGGCGGATTTCGCCACTTCGGCCCGCGCCTGCTGAATGGGTTTGCCCATTTCACGGGAGATCGTCTGCGCCATCTCTTCAGCGCGATGACGCAGCGCGGCGCTAAGATCGCGCAGCTTGTGCGCCCGGTGGGAGACGCTTTCGCGACGCCACTGGCGATAGCCCGCATCGGACTGAGAAATCGCGCGGTCAACCTGTTCCGACATCGCCCACGGATACGCGGCGAGGGTTTCACCCGTTGCCGGGTTGACTGAGAAGGCATGTGTTGCAGAGGAATAAGTCATGGTGTTCTCCACGTTTTTGGGTTGATTTATTGTGGCTCACTCTGCTATTTCTTAAAAATGAATAATACTAACCACCTTATTCACGAAACGAGAACGCTATGGATTTAACCCAGCTTGAAATGTTTAACGCCGTCGCGCTGACGGGCAGTATCACCCAGGCGGCGCAGAAGGTGCATCGCGTGCCGTCAAACCTGACGACCCGCATCCGCCAGCTGGAAGCCGATCTTGGCGTTGAGCTGTTTATTCGTGAGAACCAGCGTTTGCGTTTATCCCCGGCTGGCCATAACTTTTTGCGCTACAGCAAGCAGATCCTCGCCCTGGTGGATGAAGCGCGCATGGTCGTCGCGGGGGATGAGCCGCAGGGGTTATTTGCCCTCGGCGCGCTGGAAAGTACCGCCGCCGTGCGCATTCCTGAAACGCTGGCACAGTTTAACCAGCGCTATCCGCGCATTCAGTTTGCCCTTTCTACCGGGCCGTCCGGGACGATGATTGATGGCGTACTGGAGGGAACCCTGAGCGCCGCCTTTGTCGACGGGCCACTGTCGCACCCGGAGCTGGAAGGAATGCCGGTCTATCGGGAAGAGATGATGCTGGTCACGCCTGCCGGGCAGGCGGAAATCTCACGCGCCGCGCAGGTGAGCGGCAGCGACGTTTATGCCTTTCGCGCCAACTGCTCTTATCGCCGGCACCTGGAGAGCTGGTTTCACGCTGACCGCGCCGCGCCCGGCCGCATTCACGAGATGGAGTCCTATCACGGCATGCTCGCCTGCGTCATTGCGGGCGCGGGCATCGCGCTGATGCCGCGCTCGATGCTGGAGAGTATGCCCGGGCATCATCAGGTTGAAGCCTGGCCGCTGGCGGAAAACTGGCGCTGGCTCACCACCTGGCTGGTGTGGCGACGCGGGGCAATGACCCGCCAGCTGGAGGCCTTTATAGCGCTGCTAAACGAACGTCTTCAACCAGCGCCTTCTCCATAAACAGGCTGAGCGGATCGTCAACGTACGGGGGAAACGCCGGACGCAAATCGTATCCGCACTGTTCATAAAGACGCACCGCGGCGCGCTGCCTGATGCCCGTCTCCAGCCGTACCGTATGGCAATGACGGCTCAGGGCCTCATCTTCCAGGGCGGCCAATAGCGTCTCCCCAAGGTGCTGCCCACGATGGGCCGGATCGATATAGACCCGCTTCATCTCCCCCGTACCGTCGCCGTTGAGCACGATGGCGCCACAACCAACGGCCTGAAGCTGCTGGTCGCGAATGACCATCAGGATCAGCGACGTTTCCGGCAGCGCAGCCAGATCGATCAGATGATTGCTTTCGGCGGGATAGAGTTCGCTCTGATAGCGGTCCAGCGCCGCGATCAGGCTGAGAATGTCCGGGTGACGTGCAGATTCAGAGGTAATGGAATACATGGCAGGCTCCTTGCTTTTTTTGTGAGGCTAAATGTCAACATAGCGCAGGCCTGCCAGGGTGCTTCATACAATTAACTTATCGTACCGCTCCGTTAGCGCAAAAAGATTTTCCCTTTCAGGTACAGGGTGGCCTGACCGCCAATCAGCACGCGGTCGCCCTTCATTTCGCAGCGCAGATCCCCGCCACGGTGCGCCCCCTGGTGGGCATAAAGTGACGTTTTACCCAGCTTTTCGCTCCAGTAAGGGATCAGCATGCTGTGGGCGGATCCGGTAACCGGATCTTCCGGCACCCCTTCCCCCGGGCAGAAGAAGCGGCTGACGAAGTCATATTTTTCGCCCGGCGCCGTCACGCAGACCATTTTATCCAGCGGGATCATCGCCCCAATATCCGGCGTTAACGCTTCCACCTGCTGCTGGCTCTCCAGCACCACCAGGTAATCACGTCCGACGCGCACCTCTTTTGCCTCTGGGATGCCCAGGGCGCTAAACAGCAGCGCAGGTGGGTTCTCGACCACCTCCGTTGACCACGCGGGGAAGTTCAGCGTCAGCCAGTCGCCGCTGCGTTTAACCGTCAGTTCGCCCACGAAGCGCGTGGTGAAGGTAATTTCAGTGTGCGGATAGTCAAGGTATTCGAAAATAACGTGCGATGCGGCAAGCGTAGCATGGCCGCACAGGTTAATTTCATCGAGCGTGGTAAACCAGCGCAGTTCAAACCCACCGTCGGTGCGTACAAAAAAGGCGGTCTCAGACTGGTTATGCTGCTGCGCCATTTTGAGCAGCGTCTCGTCCGGCAGCCACGCTTCCAGAGGACATACCGCTGCCGCGTTGCCGCCAAAGGTTTTGTCGCTGAAGGCATCCACCAGATAAAAATCAATTTCCTGCATTGTCTCTTCCTCTCTTGTTATGGGTTATTTAGCGCAGAAAAACTGTGCCTTTCAGATAAAGTGAAGCCTGCCCGCTCATCAGCACGCGCGAGCCTTTCAGCTCACAGCGCACGTCGCCGCCGCGCGCGGAAACCTGGCGGGCAAGCATGGCTGTTTTCCCCAACTGTTCACCCCAGTACGGGATCAGCATGGTGTGCGCGGAGCCGGTGACCGGGTCTTCCGGAACGGATACCCCGGGGGAGAAAAAGCGGCTGACAAAATCGTATTCCGCCTCACCCCGTGCCGTCACGCTCACCTTATGCTCGCCCGGCGTCATCGCCGCAAAGCGTGGCGCGAGTGCTTCAACCTGCTGGCGATTGTCCAGCACGATCAGCCAGGCGCGCCCTTTGCGGGCTGCAACGTAATGACGGATACCGAGCGCCGAGAGCATCTCCGGCGGCGGCGTCTCTTCTTGGGTTGGACATGCCGGGAAGTCCAGCGTCATCCACTCCCCCTCCCGGCTGACCGTCAGGCGGCCAGAGGCGGTATCAAAGTGGATCCGCGAGTCGGGATAATCCAGTTCATTAAACAGAACGTACGCGGCGGCAAGGGTGGCGTGGCCGCAGAGATTGACTTCGGTAAGCGTGGTAAACCAGCGTAGCTCAATGCCTCCTTTAGTGCAGACGAAAAAGGCCGTTTCCGACTGATTATGCTGCTGTGCCATTTTCAGCAAGGTCTCATCGGGTAACCATTCCTTGAGCGGACAAACGGCGGCCGGGTTGCCGCCAAACGTGGTATTGCTGAACGCATCGACCAGATAAAAATCAATCTCCTGCATTGTCTTACCGCCTGTTTTTATTGTGTTGTTCTTTTATATTCAATGAAAACAGCGCTCCCGGCTACCGCTTTCATAAGGTAAATATTGAGATCTGCGTCACATAATGGTTGAGTTTTCGCCATTCAACGTTTTAAGATCGTCTCCTCTTCTTTTCAGCAACGAATCTCCGACATCCCTATGACAACGAACACAGTTTCCCGCAGGGTCGCGTGGCTACGCGTGGTCACGCTGGCCATTGCCGCGTTTATTTTTAACACCACAGAATTTGTGCCGGTTGGGCTGTTGTCTGACATCGCTGACAGTTTCCAGATGGAAACGGCGCAGGTGGGCATTATGTTGACCATTTACGCCTGGGTAGTGGCGCTGATGTCCCTGCCGTTCATGCTGCTGACCAGCCAGATAGAGCGGCGCAGGCTGCTGATCGGTCTGTTTGTCTTGTTCATCGCGAGCCACGTGCTGTCGTTTATGGCGTGGAATTTTACGGTGCTGGTCATCAGCCGCGTCGGTATCGCCTTTGCCCATGCGGTGTTCTGGTCGATCACCGCGTCGCTGGCGATTCGCCTGGCGCCGGCAGGTAAACGCGCCCAGGCGCTGAGCCTGATTGCTACCGGTACCGCACTGGCGATGGTGCTGGGTCTGCCGATTGGCCGCATCGTGGGGCAATACTTCGGCTGGCGTACCACCTTCTTCGCCATCGGCATGGGCGCGCTGGTGACGCTGGTGTGTCTGATTAAGCTGCTGCCCGCGCTGCCGAGCGAGCATTCCGGCTCGCTGAAAAGCCTGCCGCTGCTGATGCGTCGCCCTGCGCTGCTGAGCATCTACCTGCTGACCGCCATCGTGGTAACGGCCCATTACACCGCGTATAGCTACATTGAACCGTTTGTGCAGGTGGTAGCAGGCTTTAGCGCCAACTTTGCCACCGTCTTACTGCTGATCCTCGGCGGCGCGGGGATTATTGGCAGCGTGCTGTTCGGCAAGCTGGGTAACCGGCATGCCTCCTCGCTGGTAAGCAGCGCTATCTGCCTGCTGCTGGCCTGTCTGCTGTTGCTGATGCCCGCCGCGGGCAGTGAAAGCCATCTGGCGATCCTCAGCCTGTTCTGGGGCGTGGCGATCATGATTATTGGCCTGGGCATGCAGGTGAAGGTGTTGGCCCTGGCGCCGGATGCGACGGACGTCGCCATGTCGCTGTTCTCGGGAATTTTCAATCTGGGGATTGGCGCGGGTGCGCTGGTGGGTAACCAGGTCATCCTGCACGTGTCGATGTCGGCGATTGGCTATCTGGGTGCCATTCCGGCCCTGATGGCGCTGATCTGGTCCGTGCTTATCTTCCGTAAGTGGCCGGTGGCGCTGGAGGAACAAGGGCAGCACGGGTGAGGTTTGTTTGTGCCGGGTGGCGCTGCGCTTACCCGGCCTACAAAAAGACGGATTTCGTAGGCCGGGTAAGGCGAAGCCGCCACCCGGCAATGAACTTAATGATAGGTCTTAATAATCTCCAGCACGCCGTTAATAATAAACTGCACGCCCATACAGACCAGTAAGAAGCCCATCAGGCGGGAAATCGCCTCGATACCGCCCTTGCCTACCCAGCGCATGATGGCGCCGGAGCTGCGCAGCGATGCCCACACGATAATCCCGATAATCGCAAAAATCAGCGGCGGTGCCACCGTCAGCACCCAGTCCGGGAAGGTTGCGCTGTCACGCACCGTCGACGCGGAGCTGATGATCATCGCGATGGTCCCCGGCCCCGCCGTGCTCGGCATGGCAATCGGCACGAAGGCGATATTCGCGCTCGGTTCGGTTTCCAGTTCTTCCGATTTGCTGGTCGCTTCCGGCGACTCATGCGCTTTTTGCGCCGGGAACAGCATGCGGAAACCGATAAAGGCCACGATCAGCCCCCCGGCGATACGCAGGCCGGGGATGGAAATCCCGAAGGTATTCATCACCAGTTGCCCGGCGTAGTAAGCCACCATCATGATGGCAAACACATACACCGAGGCCATCATCGACTGATGATTGCGCTCGGCGCTGTTCATATTCCCTGCCAGCCCGAGGAAAAGCGCCACCGTCGTTAACGGGTTAGCCAACGGCAGCAAGACCACCAGCCCAAGGCTGATTGCTTTAATCAAATCCAACATAGTGCGTTGTCGTCCTTATCCATATTTAACACAGCAATTATAGGGGGAAAGTGTGACATTCAGCCATGGGCGCAACGTAACGATTATTTTCCTTCTGAAAAGATAACAGGAAGTTATCTCTATGATTTGAAACACCTTAAAAAAAGTTCATGAAACGTTTTAGCAATTCGTGGCATCGGCTGATTCATTCAGTTGACTTATACTTGCCTGAGCAATAATATCTGCCGTGACTAATTACTTGCCAGGGCAACCATTGTGAAAAGCACCAGTGATATCTTTAACGACGTTGTTCCGCTGGGTCGTCTTATTCATATGGTCAATCAGAAAAAAGATCGCCTGCTCAATGACTATCTGTCACCGCTGGATATCACCGCAACACAGTTCAAAGTGCTGTGTTCCATTCGCTGCGAAGTGTGTATCACGCCGGTTGAGCTGAAAAAGGTGCTCTCTGTCGATCTGGGTGCGTTAACCCGCATGCTCGATCGTCTCGTCTGCAAAGGATGGATAGAACGAAGCCCTAACCCGAATGACAAACGCGGCGTACTGGTGAAGCTGACCAGCGATGGCGCGGCCATGTGCGAGCAATGTCATCAATTAGTAGGACAAACACTGCATCAGGAACTAACAAAAAACTTAACGGCAGATGAAGTGGCAACCCTTGAGCTTTTGCTGAAGAAAATCCTGCCGTAAACAGAAAAAAGAGGTATGACGATGTCCAGACGCAATACTGACGCTATCACCATTCATAGCATTTTGGACTGGATCGAGGATAACCTGGAATCGCCGCTCTCCCTTGAAAAAGTGTCAGAGCGTTCGGGTTACTCCAAATGGCACCTGCAACGGATGTTCAAAAAAGAGACCGGCCATTCATTAGGTCAATATATTCGCAGCCGCAAGCTGACGGAGATTGCCCAGAAACTGAAAGAAAGCAATGAGCCGATCCTTTATCTGGCGGAGCGTTACGGATTTGAATCGCAGCAAACCCTGACGCGTACGTTCAAGAACTATTTTGACGTGCCGCCTCATAAGTACCGAATCACCAGCGTGCCGGGCGAATCCCGATACCTGTATCCGTTAAAACACTGTAGTTAATCATCGCCTGTCACAGACGTAACCGAGGAAATCATGAAAGTTATCGCCTCCGCCGCCCTCGCCTTGCTGGTGCTGTTCTCCAGCCAGACCTTCGCGGAGCAAACCCCTCGTGCAACGCAGCAAAATAATCCTGATACGATGATTTTGCCGTCCGCACATGACCAGTCGCCCTATGATTTCAACCACATGGGTGCTGGTAGCGACAAATCCGACGAATTAGGCGTGCCTTATTATAATCAGCACGGCTTCTGATTCGTTTTTGCCCCGCAGACGCGGGGCTTTTTTATGCCTTTTCGCTTACCCGCGTCGTCCGACGAACCCGCAGACCAAACACGTTAATGTACAGCCCGGCCATGATCAGCACGGCACCCAACAGCTGCAGCGCGCTTAGCGTTTCATCCAGCAATATCGCCGCACTGGCAAGCCCTACCACCGGCACCAGCAGAGATAACGGCGCAACGCGCCAGGTCTCATAACGCCCCAGCAGCGATCCCCAGATCCCGTAGCCCACAATGGTGGCGACAAAGGCCAGATAGACGAGAGACAGGATCGTGGTCATATCGATGTCGACCAGACTGTTCAGCATCACCGCCGGACCGTCCAGAATACTCGACGCCAGCAGAAACGGGATAACCGGGATCAGTGCGCTCCACACCACCAGCGACATCACCGCCGGGCGCGCCTCGTGCTGCATGATCAGCTTGTTGAAGATATTTCCGCAGGCCCAGCTCAGCCCCGCCGCCAGCGTCAGCATAAACCCGAGCAGCGCCACGTGCTGACCATTCAGGCTGGCCTCGATCAGCACCAGTACGCCAAACACCGCCAGCGTGATCCCCGCCAGCTGTTTGCCCTGCAGGCGCTCGCCAAACACAAACGCCCCGAGAATAATGGTAAAGAACGCCTGCGCCTGTAACACCAGCGAGGCCAGACCGGCCGGCATACCGAACTTGATGGCGCAAAAGAGAAACGCGAACTGGCCAAAGCTGATGGTCAGACCGTAGCCCAGCAGCAGTTTAAAGGGGATCTTTGGACGCGCCACAAAGAAGATGGCCGGGAAAGCGACCAGCATAAAACGTAAGCCGGCCAGCATCAGCGGCGGCATATTGTGCAGCCCCAGCTTAATGACCACAAAATTGAGCCCCCATACTACGACTACCAGCAGTGCCAGCAGCCCGTCTTTCCGCGTCATATCCTGCCCCTGAATTATTAATAATTTGTTAACACTTCAAGGTAACAGAAAAAAGTGCGTCACGAGAAGATCATTATTTCTGGCAGGCAGCTGAAGCACTTAGGGATAAATCGGGTGCTATACAAGCCCCTTATGTCATGGTAATCCTGTTAACACACATCGAATAAAAGCATAAGCATCTGTCGGGCAGGAATATGAAACCATCTCTCAGGCGCTCAACCGCAGCGCTGTTGGCATCGTCATTGTTGTTAACCATCGGTAGAGGGGCAACGCTGCCGTTCATGACCATCTATCTCACGCGCGTCTACAGCATGAGCGTCGAGAATATTGGTTATGCCCTGACCGTGGCGCTGACCATTGGCGTGGTGTTCAGCCTGGGATTTGGCATTATGGCCGATAAGTTTGATAAAAAACGCTACATGCTGATCGCGATTGTGGCGTTTATCGCCGGATTTGTGGCGATCCCGCTGGTCAATAACGTCACGCTGGTGGTGCTGTTTTTTGCGCTGATCAACTGCGCCTACTCCGTCTTTTCGACGGTGCTGAAAGCCTGGTTCTCCGACGTGCTCACCTCCAGCCAGAAGGCGCGGGTCTTCTCGCTGAACTACAGCTTCCTGAACATTGGCTGGACGGTCGGCCCGCCGATTGGCACCCTGCTGGTGATGTACAGCCTGCAGCTGCCGTTCTGGCTGGCAGCCTTCTGTGCCGCCCTGCCGCTGGGCTTTATCCACTTCTTTGTGCAGAAAAGCGTGGCGTTAGATACCGCCGAGGAGAAGACGCCGTGGCAGCCGTCGGTCTTGCTGAAAGACCGCGCGCTGTTCTGGTACACGCTCTCTGGCCTGCTGGCGTCGTACGTGGGCGGGTCGTTCGCGAGCTGTATTTCGCAATACGTTCTGGCCGCACATGCGGACAGTGATTTCGCCGAAAAGGTGGTCGCCGTGGTGCTGCCCGTCAACGCCGCCGTGGTGGTAACGCTGCAATATGCGCTGGGCCGAAAGATCTCAGCCAGCAATATCCGCCCGCTGATGTCCCTCGCCACCCTGTTTTTTATCGTGGGGCTGGGCGGCTTTATGCTCTCCGGGGAAAACCTGGTTTACTGGGGCATCGCTGCCGCCATCTTTACGCTGGGTGAGATTATCTATGCCCCGGGTGAATACATGCTGATTGACAACATTGCGCCACCGGGAATGAAGGCGAGCTATTTCTCCGCGCAGGCGCTGGGCTGGCTCGGCGCGGCGTCAAACCCGATGATCACCGGTATCATCCTGACCAACCTGCCGCACTGGTCGCTGTTTGTGATTATGATGGCCGCGATTATTGTGGCGTGGCTGATGATTTTGCGCGGGATGAGCGTGAAGGCATGGTGCGAGTCACCCAAAGCGGCGTAGCAAATGTAGGCCGGGCAAGGCGAAGCCGCCGCCCGGCAATAAAGCATCAATGGTGCAACATCTCCTCCACCACCTGCTCTTTATACATCTCGTTCGGGTAATAGGTCGGCCAGTTGTCCATCTCTTTCAGCAGCGCCTCGTGGGAGGTATTGCCCATGAAAATATGGAAGTGCGAAGAGGCCTTCGGTCCAATGTTATGGTCGCTGAACTGCACGAACTTCGGCGCCTTGCTGCCGGCATCCTTGCACTCAAAGAGATAGCGCACGCCTTTCTTGCCCGATGCGTAGGTCAGAATTTTGTAGCCGCTGTAGTCATACTGACAGCTGCTGACCGCCTTGCCTCTGTGGAATTCCATCACGTTATTTTCAATGCCGATGGCATCCACGTCCGTGGCATATCCCGTGCGGTAGTAGGCTTTCACCTCGTCAAAGGTTTTGCTTTTATCCTTCTGCGCTTTCTGCTTAAAGACCGGATCCAGCGAACCATCGAGCAGGAACGGATAGACCGACTGCCAGGTGCCGTCCCAGTCAGACAGCGCTCTGTCCTTCACGTCTTTATCCTCAAACACGCCGTTCGCCGCTTTCTGTTCTGCTTCGGTCATCTGGTGGCCGTGCGAGTGAGCAAACAGCTGGCCGCTGACCAGCAGCGCCCCCAGAGTCATGGCAAATTTCCCAATATGTGCAGCCAAAGTAACGCCCTCATTCCGTTTTATAAGAATGAAGATGTTATATTATAACATTTCAGATCGCAACCAGGCCGCGAACGCCCTCCTGCTCCATGTTTTCACCCCGCCCGCGCTGAATAATGGTGCCGCGGGACATCAGCAAATAGCTGTCGGCCAGCTCGGCGGCAAAGTCGTAAAACTGCTCAACAAGCAGGATCGCCATGTCGCCTCTGTTTGCCAGGGTGCGGATCACGTGGCCGATCTCTTTAATGACGGAAGGCTGTATGCCTTCGGTCGGTTCATCCAGGATAAGCAGCCGCGGACGACTCGCCAGCGCGCGACCAATCGCAAGCTGCTGCTGCTGCCCACCCGAGAGATCGCCCCCGCGACGGTGCTTCATCTCTTTGAGCACCGGGAACAGCTGCCAGATCTCCTCCGGCACCTGCTTCGCCTCGCGGGCGGAAAACCGCGATAGCCCCAGCAGGAGATTCTCCTCCACGGTCAGGCGCGGAAAAATCTCGCGTCCCTGCGGGACATACGCCACGCCAGACTGCACCCGCTGGTGCGGTTTGCTGTGGGTAATCGTTTTCCCCTGCCAGATGACCTCCCCGGTTTTCGCCGGGATCAGCCCCATCAGACACTTCAGCAGCGTGGTTTTCCCCACGCCGTTGCGCCCCAGCAGGCAGGTGACTTCGCCGGTGACGGCCTCAAAGCTCACGCCGCGCAGGATATGGCTGCCGCCGTAATACTGATTCAGTTCGTTGACCTGTAGCATTCCCTCTCCTTAACGTCCCAGATAGACCTCAATCACCTGCTCGTTGGCCTGCACCTCGCTAAGCGACCCTTCCGCCAGCACCCGCCCCTGATGCAGCACGGTCACATGGTCGGCAATCGTTTCAACAAAGCCCATATCGTGCTCCACCACCATCAGGGAGTGTTTGCCCGCCAGCGTTCTGAACAGCTCTGCGGTGTATTCCGTTTCCGCGTCGGTCATTCCGGCGGCGGGTTCATCCAGCAGCAGCAGATGCGGGTCCTGCACCAGCAGCATGCCGATCTCCAGGAACTGTTTCTGCCCGTGGGAAAGCAGCCCGGCCCGTCGGTCGCGCTCCGCGCTAAGGCGCAGCAAAACCAGCATCTCGTCAATGCGGTCACGCTGCTCGCCGTTGAGTTTTGCCCGCAGGCTCGCCCAGACGGACTTATCGGTTTTCATCGCGATCTCAAGGTTTTCCCACACCGTCAGCGCCTCAAAGACCGTGGGTTTCTGGAATTTGCGCCCGATGCCCTGGCGGGCGATGGCCGCAGGCTCCAGCGCGGTCAGGTCGATGGACTGATCGTAAATCGCCCTGCCGCTCTTTGGCCGCGTTTTGCCGGTGATGACGTCCATCAGCGTGGTTTTACCCGCACCGTTGGGGCCAATCACGCAGCGCAGCTCGCCCACGCCGATATTCAGCGAGAGATCGGTCAGGGCCTGAAAACCATCAAAATTGACGTTAATGGATTCAAGCTGAAGCACCGGGTCAGTCTGGTCCCGGTAGCGATCGCCGGGCAGCTGGCGGGTAAATAATCCTTCCGTTGGCTGCATTATTTCTCTCCCTTACGCAACAGACCGTAGACGCCGCGCGGCAAGAACAGCGTGACGGCGATAAAAATCAGCCCCAGAAACAGCTGCCAGTACTCCGGCATCGCGACGGTGAAGAAACTTTTCGCCCCGTTCACCAGCGCCGCGCCAATCACCGGGCCCACCAGCGTGCCGCGCCCGCCCAACGCCACCCAGATGGCGGCCTCTATCGAGTTCGTTGGTGACATTTCACCGGGGTTGATAATGCCCACCTGCGGCACGTACAGCGCCCCCGCCAGACCGCACAGCACGGCAGAGAGCGTCCATACCAGCAGCTTGAAGCCGCGCGGATCGTAGCCGCAAAAGGTCAGGCGGTTTTCGGCGTCGCGCACGGCGGTCAGGATGCGGCCAAACTTGCTCTTCGCCAGCGCAAACCCGGTGCCCAGGGCCAGAAGCAGCAACAGCACGGTCGCCAGGAACAGCGCGATGCGGGTGGTCGTTTCCGTTACCGAAAACCCGAGCAGCGTGGTAAAACCGGTAAAGCCGTTATTGCCGCCAAAGCCGGTTTCGTTGCGAAAGAACAGCAGCATCCCGGCATAGGTCAGCGCCTGGGTCATAATCGAGAAATAGACCCCTTTGATCTTCGAGCGGAAGGCAAACCAGCCGAATACCAGCGCCAGCAGCCCCGGCACCAGCACAATCAGCACCAGCGCCCAGGCAAAGTGCTGCGTGCCCCACCAGAACCAGGGCAGCTCACTCCAGGAGAGAAACGACATAAACGCGGGCAGACCGTCACCTGCCGCCTGGCGCATCAGGTACATGCCCATCGCATAGCCGCCCAGGGCGAAGAAGAGGCCGTGCCCAAGGGACAGCATACCGGCGTATCCCCACACCAGATCCAGCGCCACCGCCACGATGGCATAGCAGAGGATCTTGCCAATCAGCGTCAGCATCCAGGTCGACAGCGCCAGCGGATGCGTCGCAGGCAGTAAGGCGAAAAACGGCAGTATCAGCAAACACACCACCAGCAGGCTGCCCGCTATCTGCGTGGTGCGTGGCGCTTTGCGCGCCAGCGTTAAGGTCAGCGGCTGGCTCATCAGTCAATCACCCTCCCTTTCAGCGCAAACAACCCCTGCGGGCGTTTCTGAATAAACAGCACGATCGCCACCAGAATCACGATCTTGCCCAGAACCGCCCCCATCTGGGGTTCAAGGATTTTATTAAAGATCCCCAGCCCAAACGCCGCGGCCACGCTGCCTGCCAGCTGGCCTACGCCTCCGAGCACCACCACAAGGAAGGAGTCGATGATATAGCCCTGGCCCAGTTCAGGCCCGACGTTACCGAGCTGCGATAGCGCCACGCCTCCTAACCCCGCAATCCCGGAGCCAAGCCCGAACGCCAGCATATCGACGCGCCCTGTCGGTACCCCGCAGCAGGCGGCCATGCTGCGGTTTTGCGTCACCGCCCGCACGTTAAGCCCCAGACGGGTTTTATTCAGAATGAGCCAGGTGAAGAACAGCACCAGCAGCACGAAGCCCAGCACCACGATGCGGTTCCACGGCAGCGTCAGGTTGGCAAAAACCTGCACCCCGCCGGAGAGCCATGCCGGATTCGCCACCTCGAGGTTCTGGGCGCCAAAGGTCATGCGCACCAGCTGGATAAGCATCAGGCTGATGCCCCACGTCGCCAGCAGCGTTTCCAGCGGACGACCGTACAGATGACGGATCACCGTGCGCTCCAGCGCCATTCCAATGCCCGCCGTCAGGCAGAACGCGACCGGCAAGGCGATAACGGGATAGAGCGCCAGCCACTGGGGCGCAAGCCCGGCCATCGCCTGCTGCACCATCCAGGTCGCATATGCCCCCAGCATCAGCATCTCGCCGTGAGCCATATTAATCACTCCCAGCAGGCCGTAGGTGATAGCCAGCCCCAGCGCGGCCAGCAGCAGCACCGACCCGAGGGACAGCCCCATAAACGCCTGGCCCAGCAGGTCGCCCCACATCAGGCGGTGCTGGATCTGGCTAAGACTCTCTTCTGCGGCCGCGCGCACCGCGCTATCCGGCTCCGTCTGTGGCAGGGTAAACGGGGTAAGCCTGGACTGCACGTCCGGATCGTCTGACTGGCCTAACAATTCGACGGCCTTGCGGCGCACTTCCGGCTGCGGGCTGGCCAGCTGGAGATTCGCGACCGCCAGCAGCAGCGCCTGACGCGCCACGGCGTCCGTCTCATCGTTCACACGCTTTTCCAGAAAAGCGAGCATCCCGGGCTGGGCATCGCGCTGCAGCTGACGCGCCGCCGCCCGTCTTTCAGTGACACTGTCACTCACCAGCTGATGCGTGGCGATAGCGGTTGCAGCCAGCACGCGCAGCCGGTTCGTCAGGCGCACGGCTTTGGTTAGGCCCTCTGCCGTCTGACTCTCCCCCAGCGGGATGACGTTGCCATCGCGTTGTGCAAAGGCGTGCTTTTGCGTATCGACGTAGAGATTTTCCTTTTGTAGCGCCTCAAGGAGCGGCAGTCTTGACGCATCCGGCGCAGCGGCCCACTGCGTCAACAAATCCGCCTGCTGGCTGCGGCTGGCGGCAACAAAACGATCGGCATCCGATGCCTGCACCATCCCTGGCAGCAGTCCGGAAAGCCATACAAGAGCGATGAACATGCGCATGGCGTTCATGACGTTTCTCCCTGCGGTGATGGCTTAGTTGCTGGCGGTTTTCATCGGCTGGTCGGGCTTTTTGTCATTCCCGGCGATGAACGGGCTCCACGGCTGGGCGCGTACCGGCTGTTCGGTCTGCCACACCACGTTGAACTGGCCGTTGCCTTCGATTTCACCGATCATGACCGGCTTGTGCAGATGATGGTTGGTGGCATCCATGGTGAGCGTAAAGCCTGACGGCGCCTTAAAAGTCTGACCGGCCATTGCCGCACGCACTTTCTCCACATCGGTAGTACCGGCTTTTTCCACCGCCTGCGCCCACATATGAATCCCCACGTAGGTCGCCTCCATCGGGTCGTTGGTCACCACGGTATCGGCGTTCGGCAGCTTGTGCGCCTTCGCATAGGCTTTGTAATCCGCCACGAACGCTTGGTTAGTCGGGTTATCGACGGACTCAAAGTAGTTCCAGGCCGCCAGGTTACCCACCAGCGGTTTGGTGTCGATCCCGCGCAGCTCTTCTTCACCCACGGAGAACGCCACCACCGGCACGTCCGTCGCCTTCAGCCCCTGGTTAGCCAGCTCTTTGTAGAACGGCACGTTGGAGTCGCCGTTGATGGTCGACACCACGGCAGTTTTGCCGCCCGCGGAGAATTTCTTGATGTTGGCAACGATGGTCTGGTAGTCGCTATGACCAAACGGGGTGTAAACCTCTTCGATGTCCTTATCCTCCACCCCTTTCGAATGCAGGAACGCGCGCAGGATCTTGTTGGTGGTGCGCGGGTAAACGTAATCGGTGCCCAGCAGGAAGAAGCGTTTCGCCGCGCCGCCGTCTTCGCTCATCAGGTATTCCACCGCCGGGATGGCCTGCTGGTTCGGCGCCGCGCCGGTATAGAAGACGTTTGGCGACATCTCTTCGCCCTCATACTGCACCGGATAGAACAGCAGGCCGTTCAGCTCCTCGAAAACCGGCAGTACGGATTTGCGCGACACCGACGTCCAGCAGCCGAATACCACAGCCACTTTATCCTGGCTCAGCAGCTGACGGGCCTTCTCGGCAAACAGCGGCCAGTTTGAGGCCGGATCCACCACCACCGGCTCCAGTTTCTTGCCCAGCACGCCGCCTTTGGCGTTGATCTCATCGATGGTCATCAGCGCGACGTCTTTCAGCGGGGTTTCAGAGATGGCCATGGTGCCGGACAGCGAATGCATGATCCCCACCTTGATGGTATCGGCCGCCTGCGCGCCAAAACTCATCCCCATCGCCACGACGGACGCGGATAACGCAAAAGCTTTTAATAAGGTACGACGCTGCATATTTTCACTCCTGAAAAAGAACGCTGTGCGAAAACGTCCGGTACGGCGTGGACGCGGAAAAAAAAGTGTCAGCGAAGCAGGAGCAAAAAGAGTGCCAGAATGGAGAAAGCGCTATTTCTGGGAGGGGAACGCCGGATGTAAAGAGAACGACTCAGAATGGTACAGCGCTGCACTTTTATAATGCAGCGTCGTATAACGGGGTTACCAGACTTCGCTGGCGATCTGCGTGACCAGCCGGACTTTGTCCCACTGCTGGGCTTCGCTCAGGCTGTTGCCCTCTTCGGTCGAGGCAAAGCCGCACTGCGGGCTGAGGCAAATCTGCTCTTTTGCCACGTATTTCGCCGCCTCTTCAAGACGGGCTTTAATTCCCTCCGGATTCTCCAGCTCGCCGTTTTTTGTAGTGATAAGACCCAACACCACCTGCTGTTTGCCCGGGCGAACAAAGCGCAGGGGCGCGAAATCCCCGCTGCGGTCGTTATCATATTCGAGGAAGAAGGCGTCAACGTTGACCGTTCCGAACAGCACTTCCGCTACCGGCTCGTAGCCGCCTTCGGAAATCCAGGTGGAACGGAAATTGCCGCGACAGACGTGCAGTCCGATGGTCAGATCGTCCGGCTTGCCCTCCAGCGCCTTGTTCAGCACGCGGGCATAGATGCGCGCCAGCTCATCGGCGTCGTCGCCGCGCTCGCGGATCTGACGGCGCTGGTCGTCCGAACAGAGATAGGCCCAGACGGTGTCATCCAGCTGCAGATAACGGCAGCCCGCGTCGTAGAAGGCCCGGATGGCATCACGCCACGTGGTCGCCAGGTCATCGAAATAGACGTCAAGGTCCGGATACACGGTCGCATCAATGTCTTTGCGACCGCCGCGGAAGTGCAGCACGCTTGGGCTCGGAATGGTCATTTTTGGCTGGGCGTTACCGCTGATGCTTTTAAGAAAGCGGAAATCGTCCAGCATCGGGTGCTCACCAAAGCCCAGCTTGCCGGTGACGCGCACGCCGTGGGCTTTGGTTTGCACGCCGTTAAACTGGATGCCCTGCTGGGAATCGTAACGCTCAACGCCCTGAAGACCGTCGAAGAAGTCGAAGTGCCACCAGGCACGGCGAAACTCACCGTCGGTCACCACATGCAGGCCGCACGCACACTGCTGCTCGACGACGTGGCGAATGGCCTCGTCCTCCACCGCGCGAAGCTGCCCGGCATCAATCTCGCCGCTGGCAAATTTCAGGCGAGCCTGCTTGATGGCATCCGGGCGTAAAAAACTGCCGACTACGTCGGCGCGGTACGGGGCGTGGTGTCGTTGCATGGCAATCTCCTCAGTCTGCCGGCGATAATTGCCCGCAGTGATAATTCATTATTTGAAGTTTTAGACTTCTGGATGTCTAAATGTCCAAAAACAATGTCATACCTCACCGGTGCCGGCAAACGAGAAAATTTCACGTATGTTGAAAAAAATTCATCTTCACAGCGCGGCGACGGACGCCTCGCTGGCAAACGCGTAGCGTTCATCTTCCCAGCCGGTGATCCCACCGAGCATGATTTTGACCGGCAGCCCGAGACGCGCCAGCTTCAGCGCGGCTCTGTCCGCGCCGTTACAGTGCGGCCCTGCGCAGTAGACGACAAACAGCGTCCCTTCAGGCCATTGGGCCATGCGCTCAGCGGTCATCTGGCTCCACGGCATATGCAGAGCGCCCGGCACATGGCGACGGGCAAACTGCTCCGGGCTCCCCACCACGTGCAGCAAAACAAAGTCCTGCTCATTATGCGTGATGGCATGATGCACATCGGCGCAGTCGGTTTCGACGCTCAGGCGACGCAGAAAATGGGTAACGGCTTCCTGCGGTTCGGCAGCCGGAAATTCAGTAACATAGCTCATGATCCTTCCTCATCTTTGGCGTTTGTGTTAACACTACTCTATCCACAAATTCAGCTCATGAATGCGCTCGCTTATGCCAGAAAACAGCAAAAAGATGACAACGTTAAGACAGATTGCCCGCCCGAAGGTGGTGGTGCTGGCGTATGACGGTCTGTGTACCTTTGAGTTTGGGGTGGCGGTGGAAATCTTCGGCCTGCCGCGGCCCGAGCTGGGCGACGACTGGTATCGTTTTGCCGTGGCAAGCGTTGATAACGGTGAGCTTCGGGCGACAGGCGGGATCCGCATCATTACCGATGGCGATCTCTCCCTGCTTGCGTCTGCCGATCTGATCGTGGTGCCGGGCTGGCGGGGGGTGGACTCGCCGGTTCCGGACGCGCTCTGCAACGCATTACGTCAGGCCAGCGCGCGGGGCTGTCAGCTACTCTCCATCTGCTCGGGTGTATTTGTGCTGGCCGCCTCCGGTCTGCTCAACGGACGCAAAGCCACGACGCACTGGCGCTACATTGAGACGCTTAAAGCCCGCTACCCTGACATCGACGTGGTCGAGGATGTGCTCTACCAGGACGAAGGCGAGATCCTGACTTCCGCAGGCAGCGCGGCGGGGATCGATCTCTGTCTGCACGTCGTGCGTCGGGATTTCGGGATGGAAACCGCCAACAGCGTGGCGAGGCGGCTTGTCATTCCCCCTCACCGGGATGGATCTCAGCCGCAACAGCTGAGCCGCCCGGTGGCGCAGCTGCGGGAAAGCCAGCGCCTCGGTCAGCTGTTTGATTTTCTGCACACGCATCTTACCGAGCCGCACAGCGTCGACTCGCTGGCGCGTCGTGTCGGTATGAGTCAGCGCACGTTTCTGCGTCGCTTCGAAGCGGCAACGGGAACGACGCCTGCCCGCTGGTTACTCAATGAGCGCCTGCTGCGGGCGAAAGATTATCTGGAAAGCAGTCGTTTAAGCATCGACAGCATCGCGGAACAGACCGGGTTTGGTCAGGCATCGACGCTGCGTCATCATTTTCGCCAGCAGTTCGCAATTTCCCCGGCCCAGTACCGTAAACAATTTTCTCATGCCGGTACTGCCCGCTGAGGCGGCAGTCTTTTGGTTTCGCTGGAATACGGAGAACCTGATGGTCACCACACACGTTTTTATCGCAACCAGTCTTGATGGCTACATCGCCCGACACAATGATGATATCGACTGGCTGCTGCAGCGCGATGACCCGAATGAGGATCATGGCTACACGGCTTTCATCGCGGACAAAGACTGGATCGTGATGGGCCGGGGGAGCTATGAGAAGGTGCGGACCTTTGAGACATGGCCTTATGACCGGCCCGTACTGGTGCTCTCCCGACAGCTGGCCGACACGCCCGTACCCGACGCGCTGAGGGGCAAAGTACAGTTTTCCGGCCGCACGCCAAAGGAGGTGCTCGACGATCTGGCGAGGCAGAACGCCCGTCGCGTCTATCTTGATGGTGGGCAAGTCATACAGTCGTTCCTGCGAGAAGGGCTGGTGGCCGATATGGTGATCACAACCGTTCCTGTCCTGCTCGGTTCGGGAAAATCGCTGTTTGGCGCCCTTCCCGGGGATATCGATTTGACGCTGGTCTCCAGCCGCAGCTTCCCTTCGGGTCTGGTGCAGTCGCACTATCGGGTGACGACATAACCCCACGGCCAACACCGCTACGTTATGCGCAAAAAAAAACCGCCAAAAAATGGCGGTAAATGCTTGCATGGATAGATTTGTATTTTGGTCTCTACGTCCCGACACTCCATGGCCGGGCTGCGGATCCCATACAACCTAACACTCGTTGTCTTAACGAAGGTTAAACAGTTTTATTAACCTGCATGGGTATTGATCTGCAAATAACGCATAAGCCCCTGTTCAGCGCTCTGTTTTGCATCATCATTAATGGCTTCAAGATAAAAGGATCGCGCTACGCCATAAGGTGCCTTTTCAGAAGGAAACACCGCAAACTGGAATGTTTTTCCTCCCTCTTGATGAGTACAATCTAATTCCCAGCGCAGATCGTTAACTTTTTTGCTGCCGCAGGCAACAAGGCCATAGTCGCTGGTTAAATAGGAACCAACGCGAATTTCTGCTGATTGAATATATTCTGGTTCGTCATTAACTGCATAACGAATTCCCACAACAGCCCCGATCGCAACCGCCATAAGCGCAAGCGCTATTATTTTTTTCATTTAGTAATGACCCATTCCTTAGCCAGAGGTTCTCTATTATATAGGATTTGTCCTTAATGCAAATATCCAACTTTGGACCAGAAATGGGACGTTTACCATACGTATATGTACTTTAGGAAAAGTCTTAACCCCTATTATGAACGTACATTATTTGACATTCTCTTTGCGCTAGTTTGAATATTTGAATAATAACAATAATAAATAATCGGCATCATTAAGCCGCAACGTTATTCGGCGGTGACTTCATGGTTAAAAAAGGTTTATCTCTCGTGATGCTTATCTGTGCCCTCTTTTCAGGCCAGCTTATGGCCGGGCACAAAGGACATGAATATCTGTGGGTGAAGAATGTGGATCATCAGCTGCGTCATGAAGCCGATAGCGATGAATTGCGAAGCGCGGCGGAGGAGTCGGCGGAGGGTTTGCGCGAACACCACCTGTGGCAGAAATCGCGCAAACCGGACACGCACGTTCGGTAGTTAGCTGCCCTTGCGTTTTGGCAGGGTTTTCATCAGATCGTCCGGGCTGACGGACGCCACAATACTGCCGGGCTGCGGCATTTTGAAGATGTGGTTTTTCATCTTGCCAATCACATGCATTTCGCACGGACGGCAGTCAAATTTGAGGGTCAGCACTTCGTCACCGTTTACGAGCTGCATAGGCGTGGCCTTCCAGCTCTTGATGTTGCCTTTCGCCTGCTTAGGACACAGGTTAAACGCGAAACGAAGGCAGTGTTTGGTGATCATCACCGGCACATCGCCCTTCTCCTCATGCGCTTCATAGGCCGCGTCGATCAGCTGCACGCCGTGGCGATGATAGAATTCACGCGCTTTATGGTTGTAGACGTTGGCGAGGAAGGATAAATGCGTATCCGGGTAGACGGGCGCAGGAACGGTTTCCGCTTTACGGCTAGCGCGCGGGTAGTTCGCCAGGCGCGCGTCATCCAGCATCTCGGCGGTTTCACGGCGGAACTGGTTGAGCAAACTGTTCGGCACAAAGAGGGCATCCGGCAGGTTGACCTCAACGTTGCGGGCGTAGTAAATCGTCTGCCCCAGCTTCGCGACGCCATCCTTCAGGCTGTTGAGCGCTTTCTCCGCGTTGTTTGCCACCTCGAACAGGCCATCAAGCGTATGCGTTACGCTGATGCCGTCTTCACAGGTCATGGTCAGAATCAGCTGCTCTTCCCAGCCGCCCAGTTCAATATCCACCGCAATACGACGTTCGCTGGAGGTTTTCAGCAGCGCCTGCTGCCAGTTATGATCGAGGTTACGGTTAAGCGCCGCGTTCGGCCGTGCCTTGTAGAGATCGGCCGGCATTTCGTTCGGCCATACGCGGTAGCGGTTCTCACCGGTTTTCTCCACCGTGTTGGCGCGGAAGCCCACGACCTCACGCTTAATCATCACGTTAAGGCCATCGCCGTTCGCCAGCGGCTCCGTCACCGCAACATCAAGGTGATCTTTCGCCACTTTCAGCACTTCACCCACCGGCAAACCGATAAACTTCGGTGAGTCAAACGCGCCGATATCCCCTTTACGGGCATTCACGAAATAGTCCGTGCTGCCGCGGTGGAACGTTTTGTCCGTCGACGGAATAAAGAAATGCTCGGTACGGCCGGCCGACGCGCGCGCCAGGTCACCGCGATCTTCGATGATGGCGTCCAGCATCTGGCGATAGTGCGCGGTGATATTCTTCACGTAGCTCATATCTTTATAGCGCCCTTCAATCTTGAAGGAACGCACGCCCGCGTCGATCAGCGCGCCCAGGTTGGCGGTCTGGTCGTTATCCTTCATCGAGAGCAGGTGTTTTTCAAATGCCACCACGCGGCCCTGGTCGTCTTTCAGGGTATACGGCAGACGGCAGGCCTGAGAGCAGTCGCCGCGGTTGGCGCTGCGGCCCGTCTGCGCGTGGGAAATATTGCACTGGCCGGAATAGGCCACGCACAGCGCGCCGTGGATGAAGAATTCAATCGTCGCGTCTGTCGCCTGGTGAATATCGCGGATTTGATTCAGGTTCAGCTCGCGCGCCAGAACGATCTGCGAAAAGCCGACGTCGGAGAGGAACTTCGCCTTCTCTACCGTGCGGATATCACACTGGGTACTGGCGTGCAGTTCAATGGGCGGAATATCCAGCTCCAGCACGCCCATATCCTGAACGATCAGGGCATCCACCCCGGCCTGATAGAGATCGGTAATCAGACGTTGCGCAGGCTCCAGCTCATCATCATGAAGAATGGTGTTCAGGGTGACGAACACCTTCGCCCCGAAACGGTGGGCGAACGGCACCAGCTCAGCAATATCGCTCAGGCTGTTGCTGGCGTTATGGCGGGCACCGAAGCCCGGGCCGCCAATGTAGACGGCGTCTGCGCCATGAAGGATCGCTTCACGGGCAATGGCGGCGTCACGGGCCGGGCTTAAAAGTTCAAGATGATGGGATTGCAGGCGCATACTTCGTCGTTATCCGTTATGGTCAAAATGGCGGCTATTGTAGTCAGAAGTCTGCGTCAGCGAAACAGTTTTGCGTAGCCTCAGCGGGGATAATGAATGAGGGAGTGAAAATGCACCGTCCGGTCGCTGCTGTTGCGGTAGGCGTGCGGTTTATCGCCGGCAAAACGGACGCCGGAATCGGCAGAAATCGTCTGCCATTTGCCCTCGAGCTTCATCTCCAGCTCGCCGCTGACCACCACCACATGTTCAATCACCCCCGCCTCATGCGGCGTGGATTCACTCAGGGCGCCGGGGGCCAGGGTAATGGAGAAATAATCAAACCGGAGCGCCTCGTCCCACGGAAAGAGCGGCTTGACGACCATCGCCTGCTGCTGCGGGTCAAACACCGCCTGCCGGTCCGCCTCCGGCGTGATGAAGGCGGAAAACGGCACGTTCAGTCCCGTGGCAATTTTCCACAGCGTCGACACCGTGGGGCTGGATTCATTTCGCTCGATTTGCCCGAGCATGGCCTTTGATACGCCGGTTTCGTCCGCCAGTTTCGACAGGCTCCAGCCCCGTGCCTGGCGTAATGTTTTCAGTGTTGCTGCAAGGTGTTGTGTGATGTCCATATTTCCTCCTGACGACGAGCATACCACTTGTACGCTATAACGCACAGTGTTACCTTACCCCGGACGTTATAACGCACAATGGAGTTTTCATGCGCCCTTCCTCTCATCTTGTTCCGGTCGTACTGGCTGGATTTGTCGCCGTTCTGGTGGGTTACGCCAGCTCGGCCGCCATCATCTGGCAGGCCGCCGCCGCGGCTGGCGCCAGCGCGCAGCAGATCGCAGGCTGGATGACCGCGCTGGGGATTGGGATGGGCGTCAGCACGCTGGTGCTTTCCTGGTGGTACAAAGCGCCCGTGCTGACCGCCTGGTCAACGCCCGGCGCGGCGCTGCTCGCCACCAGCCTGCACGGCGTCACGCTGGCGGAAACCATCGGCGTGTTCATCTTTGCCAACGCGCTAATTTTGCTCTGCGGCATCACCGGGCTTTTCGCCCGTCTGATGACGCTGATCCCCCATTCGCTTGCTGCCGCCATGCTGGCCGGGGTATTGCTGCAGTTTGGCCTCCACGCGTTTGCGCATCTTGAGGGGCACTTTCTGCTGTGCGGCAGCATGATTGCGGCGTGGCTGATCGCAAAAGCGCTGTCGCCGCGCTATGCCATCGTGGTCACGCTGCTGGTGGGCGGTATCGTGGCCTGGGCCGGTGGTGACGTTGTCACGGATAAGCTCACCCTTTCTCTGGTGATGCCCGAATTTATTGCGCCTGACTTCACCTTCACCAGCCTGGTGAGTATTGGCTTGCCCTTCTTCCTCGTGACCATGGCCTCGCAAAATGCGCCGGGTTTCGCCACCATGAAAGCCTCCGGCTACCCGCTGGCGGCCTCACCGCTCATCATCGTGACGGGTGGACTGGCCCTGCTGTTTTCTCCGTTTGGCGTCTTTTCAATCTGCATTGCGGCCATTACCGCCGCCATTTGTCAAAGCCCGGATGCACACCCGAACGCGGATAAACGTTGGCTGGCGGCCATCGCAGCCGGCGGGTTTTATCTGCTGGCGGGAATTTTCGGTGGCTCCATTACCGGCATTATGGCCGCCCTGCCGCTCAGCTGGATCCAGACGCTCGCCGGTCTGGCGCTGCTGGGCACCATTAGCGGGAGTTTATATCAGGCGCTGAGTCACGAGGCGGAGCGCGACGCGGCCATCGTCACGTTTCTGACGACCGCAAGCGGCGTTACGATCCTGGGCATCGGTTCGGCGCTCTGGGGGCTGGTGCTGGGAGGGGTATGTTACGCCCTGTTTTCACGCGCTCGCAGCGCGTAGCTGCGACGGCGTCATGCCCGTCGCGCTGCGAAAGCGGTTGCTGAAGTGGCTGGCGGAGTTAAACCCGCAGGCCAGCGCAATGTCCGTCAGTGGCATGGAGGTATGCTGCACCAGCTCTTTCGCTTTGACCATTCGCCTGTGCATCACGTACTGGTGCGGTGCCAGCCCCGTCGACTGGCGGAACATGCGGGCAAAATGGTATTCGCTGAGGGCAGCCTGCGCCGCCAGCTCGGCCAGCGTCAGGGGCTGCCCCAGGTTCTCTTCGATAAAGGCCAGAACGTTGCGCAGAACAAACGGCGATAACCCGCCGGTGACGACCGGCAGCTTCCACTGCACGTTTGAGTAGTTTTGCAGCAGATGGGTCAGCAGCAGCGTGGAGGCCGTGCTCAGGGTAAGCTGGTTGGCGTGCTGCTGCCAGTCACAGCCCAGTAAAAACTGGCGATACAGCGTGGTGATCTTCGGGTCGCTGCCAAAAATACGCTCGTCCAGGGTCAGCGAAAGCGGCCGCTTATCCCAGATTTTTTCTCCCACGTCGCGCAGGTGTTCATCGGTGCAGTAGAGATGCACAAACGACAGGTCATCGCGGATATCCCACGTCGATTCGCTCTCTTTGGGCATCAGGCAGAAACGGTCCGGCCCCCCGCCGTTCTTCCAGCCTCCTGGCGTTTTTTGATAGCTTTCGTAGCCGTCCGCCACGTACAGGCTGAGGGTATGATGGTTGCTCTTTACGGTGATCGTGTCGTGCTTGTTGTACCACGCGGCCAGCTGGATACCCGAATTCAGCGAGACGGTTTCCCGCAGGACTGCATTCTGTTGGCAAAGCGTTTCAAAGGTATCGTAAGCGTGAGACATAACCGTTAGCGCGTGAAGAATTGGAATATCAGTCTAAGAAGAGTTGCCGCCCGTTGCCAGTCCCTCCAGAAGAAAAAAGCGCAAGATTTTGCAAGTCTGCCGCAAGCGGGTGAAAGCCCGTTACGCATCTCAGCGTCATACTGCGGGTTTCCGCGGTTTAAGAAGAGACAACTATGAACGCATTATTATACGGACTCGTGGTCATTATCTGGGGAACCACCTGGATTGCGATTTTCCTGCAGCAGGGCCCCGTCGCGGCGCCGGTGTCCATTTTCTGGCGCTTCGCCGTCGCCAGCCTCACCATGATGGTGGTGTTACTCGCCCTGCGTCGCCTGCGCACGCTGGCGCTTCGGGATCATCTTTTTTGCCTGCTTCAGGGATGCTGTGTTTTCTGCTTTAACTTCTGGTGTTTTTACACGGCAGCGGCACATATCAATACCGGGCTGGAGTCGGTGATCTTCTCCATGGCGGTACTCTATAACGCCATTAACAGCTTTATTTTCTTCGGACAGCGCCCGCCCGCGCGATTCTGGACGGCGGCGGCACTGGGGCTGGTCGGGATCATCACCCTCTTCTGGGACGACCTGCTGGCCAGCGGCTGGAGCGCGTCACTCCTGACGGGCATTGGCCTTTCCGCACTCGGCACGTATGGGTTCTCGCTGGGTAATATGTTCAGCATGCGCCATCAGCGCAGAGGCCTGGAAACCATGACCACCAACGCCTGGGCGATGCTCTATGGCACGCTGGTGATGGGCTGCATTGCGCTGTTCAGAGGCGATAGCTTTGTACCGGAATGGACGGTGAGCTATCTCGGCGCGCTGGTGTATCTGGCCCTGTTTGGCTCGGTGATTGCTTTTGGCGCCTACTTCACGCTGGTGGGACGTATTGGCCCGGGCAAAGCGGCCTACAGCACGCTGCTCTTCCCGCTGGTGGCGCTCTCCATCTCCACGGTGTATGAAGGCTACGTCTGGCATGTCAACGGTATCGTGGGATTAGTGCTGATTCTGGGAGGAAATATGGTGATGTTTACCAAACCGGAAACCTGGTTCAGACGCTTACGAATGGCATAAATAAAAAGGCCTGCATTACGCAGGCCGTTTTATTTTATTTCGCGGTCTTTTTCACATCAAACATGGTGGCGTCCGTCGCCATGTCATCAACAACCTGCTTCAGCGTCGCAAAGGTCATTGGTGTGTTTTCGTTATTCAGCTCTTTACCTTCGCCTTTACGTACCACCTTCATGACCGGTTTATTAGTGGCCGCATCGATCAGCTCGCCTTCAAAGAAGAGATGCGTATCCATGGTGCGGTGTCCGGTTGCCATCTGCGTCCCGGCAACCACCAGCGCAACAGGCACCACTTCATAGAACTGCAGCCCCTCTTTCTGCGAACTCACCCCGGTAATCGCGCCACGGAAAATCAGGCTGTGTTTACCCGGCGTGGTGACAACTGGCTTACACGTACCAATCGCCGTTTTCATTTTGTTATTGGTGTAATTCAACAACTCATCAAGCGTTTTTTGCCCAATTTGCGTGGTGGGTTTTGGCGTTGGATAATAGGTAATTGGCGTCCAGAGAATGCTGTCGTAATTGGCTTCGTTATACGAAGGATCGACCCAACGCAGCGTTGGTTTTCCCGTCGCCGAGGTCGTTTGCTGTAAGCCTGAATAATCTTTTAAAAAGCCGGAGTATTGTTCCGGAGCGGCGACTTTTGAAGAACAGCCCGCCAACGCCAACAGACCAGTAAGCACTGCAACTTTAAAAAAAGTTTGAGTACGCATGATAGTTTTCCATGTTATCTGCAAGTATGCATTTGAAGTTATAGCAAAAGTCTGGCGGGTTTGTTGTGACAAAAAATGATGCAGGGAGCACAAATTGCAAAAAGATTGCCCGGACGCATGCCGGGCAGTGAAAAATTACTGATTTATATCCACTTGCCAGAACAGATGTTTGCCAAACGGGTCGATTTCATAGCCCTTCACCTCCTTGCGCACCGGTTCGAAAATCGTTGAATGCGCAATCATCACCGCAGGCACCTGGTCATGCATCATCTGCTGAGCCTGTTTATACAGCGCCACCCGTTTATCATGATCGGTTATCGATTTGGCTTCAGCAACGATCTTATCAAACGGCTTATAGCACCATTTCGCCGAATTTGAGCCACCGTTCGCCGAGGTGCAGGTAAACAGCGGACCAAAGAAGTTGTCAGGATCGCCCGTTGCGGTCGTCCAGCCCATCAGCGCAGCCTGATGTTCCCCGCCCTTCACACGCTTAAGGTATTCGCCCCACTCGTAGGTAACGATTTTGGTCTGTACGCCAATTTTCGCCCAGTCCGCCTGAATCATCTCCGCCATGCGTTTCGCATTCGGGTTATAGGGCCGCTGGACCGGCATCGCCCATAAATCGATGCTGACGCCGCTGGCAAAGCCGGCCTCTTTCAGCAGCGCTTTGGCTTTTTCAGGATCGTAGTCGTAATCCTTAAGCTCGCTGTCGGCGCTCCAGACGCCCGGCGGCAGCAGGTTCTTTGCCGCCGTTCCGGTACCGTGGAACACCGCGTCAATAATGGCCGGTTTGTTGATGGCCATCGCCAGCGCCTGACGGACCTTCACGTTATCCAGCGGCGGCTTCTGCGTGTTGAACGCCAGGAAGCCGGTATTCAGCCCGGCTTTGCTCATCAGGTTGATATCTTTATTGGCCTTCATGCGCGGCAGATCGGCCGGGTTCGGGAACGGCATCACCTGACATTCGTTCTTCTCAATTTTGGCAAAACGCACGGAGGCATCCGGGGTGATGCTAAACACCAGCCTGTCCAGCTTCGATTTCCCCTGCCAGTAGTCGGCAAACGCCGTGAACAGGATCCGGGAATCCTTCTGATACTGCGCCAGCTTAAACGGCCCGGTGCCAATGGGCTCCATATCCACCTTCTCCGGCGTGCCCGCTTTCAGCATCGCGTCGGCATACTCCGCCGAAAGGATTGAGGCAAAATACCAGGCCAGATCGGCGACAAACGGCGCTTCCGGGTGCGCCAGGGTAAAGCGCACGGTGTGGTCATCGACTTTATCAATGGCGGTTATCAGGCTGCCGAACTCCAGGCTTTCGAAGTTGGAGTAGCTGCCGTTAGAGACGTTGTGGTAGGGATGATTCACGTCTTTCTGGCGCATAAACGAGAAGATCACGTCGTCGGCGTTAAAGTCGCGGGTCGGCGTGAAGGATTTATTGCTCTGGAACTTCACGCCCTTGCGCAGATGGAAGGTGTAAACCTTGCCGTCGTCGCTCACCTCCCAGCGCTCCGCCAGGCTCGGCACCAGCTCCGTGGTGCCGGGTTTGAAATCGACCAGACGGTTATAGACCGGCACGGCGCTGGCGTCGACGCTGGTTCCCGAGGTGTAAAGCTGAGGGTTAAAGTTTTCCGGCGATCCTTCGGAGCAATACACCAGCGTTTTCGCGGCGACGGCGGAACTGACCGTGAGTGCCGCGAGCGCCAGCGCTATAGTTGTGAGTTTGCTTGTCATCATTTATTCCTGTCTTTTTAATTCGACGGCTAATTAATTCTTTTGCCATTTCATAAATAACATTAAAGTGAAGTGGCAAACACCCGAAAAATAAATAAGGAACAAATCACTATGGGCTCGCCGCTTTCCAGACAATTAACGCACCGTTTTTTCCGCTATCTCGCGATCACCAGCCAGAGCGATCCCAGAGTCAAAACTCTGCCCTCAACGCCGGGCCAGCACGACATGGCGCGCGAGCTGGCGCAGGAGCTGGCACAGCTGGGGTTAGACGATATTGTGATTGATGAATTTGCCACGGTAACGGCGGTAAAAAAAGGCAACGTGCCCGGTGCGGTGCGCATCGGCTTTATTACCCATATTGATACCGTCGACGTGGGACTTTCACCGGATATTCATCCACAAATATTAACGTTTACCGGTGAAGATCTCTGTCTGAATAAAGAGAAAGACATCTGGCTGCGGGTAGAGGAGCACCCTGAAATTCTGGCTTATCCGAACGAGGAGATTATTTTCAGCGACGGAACCAGCGTATTGGGTGCCGATAATAAATCGGCCGTCACGGTGGTCATGACGGTACTGGAAAACCTGACGGCGGAGCATCGGCATGGGGATATCGTCGTGGCGTTTGTGCCTGACGAAGAGATCGGCCTGAACGGTGCAAAAGCGCTCGATCTTAAGCGCTTTGACGTCGACTTCGCCTGGACTATCGACTGCTGCGAGCTGGGGGAAATTGTCTACGAAAACTTTAATGCGGCAGCCGCTGAAATCCGCTTTACCGGCGTGACGGCGCATCCGATGTCCGCGAAAGGCGTGCTGGTGAATCCCCTGCTGATGGCGACTGATTACATCAGCCATTTTGACCGCCAGCAAACGCCCGAGTGCACCGAGGGACGTGAAGGCTATATCTGGTTTAACGGCATTCAGGCCGGACAGAACGAGGCCGTTCTTAAGGCCAATATCCGCGACTTTGACAAGGAGCGCTTTGCCGCGCGCAAGCAGCAGATTGCCGACGTGGCCGCGCTGATTGCCGCCCAATATCCGACGGCCAAAGTGGACTATCGCATTGAAGATACCTACAGCAATATCAGCAATGCGATTGGCGAAGACCGACGCGCCATCGATCTGATGTTCGAGGCGATGGAATCGCTCGGCATCACGCCGAAACCGACGCCGATGCGCGGCGGCACCGACGGCGCGGCGCTCTCGGCTAAAGGGCTACTCACCCCGAACTTCTTCACCGGGGCGCATAACTTCCACTCGAAGTTTGAATTCCTGCCGCTGTCGTCGTTTGAGGCGTCTTATAAGACAGCCCTGCAGATCTGCCTGCTGGCCGCCCGTTAAGCGGGCTTTCGTGCCAGCATCGTGGCAAAGCGCAGCTTAATGCGGTTGCCGTGTTCATCGGTGCGGTGCAGTTCGCCAACGTCTTCGTTGTATTTGAGCAACTGCCAGCCTTCATAGTAGTTGCTCAGCTCACCGCTCCTGAACGCAAACGGGAAGCCGACCGTGCAGGGGTAGTCTGCCGTATCCATGGCGGCAACGATCAGATTGTAACCGCCCGGCGTCGTGCAGCGCTGCATATTGGCGATAAGGCCCGGGATGGTTTTTGCCTCCAGGAACATCAGCACCACGGTAGAGAGAATAAAATCGTACTGGCCGTCAAAGTTCAGGTTGTTCAGATCCTTAATCGCGGTATGCAGATTAGCGATCCCTTCTTCCGCCTTGATGCGCTCGATATTGTCGATGCTCATCGGGTTCTTGTCCCACGCGGTGACATCGTAGCCGTTGGCTGCAAGATAAAGGCTGTTACGGCCGTTGCCGCAGCCCAGATCCAGCGTTTTACCGGGCTTCACGATCTCCGCGCTGTACAGCACTTCTGAATGGGTACGCGTTAAGCCATATTTCTCAGTGAAGTAATTCTCATCGACGGTCATTATTTTTCCTGCGTTCGCATAAAGTGAAAGTGTATTTTACATGCCATTTTAAGGCGTTTACCGTCTGGTTGCCAAGCCGCTCGAAATGCGAAAACTTTGCTACGTTTAGTGAAGACGCTTATCAGAGACATGAAGATGAACAAATATCGCCTTAGCGACGAGACACGCCTCTGGCAATGGAAAAACGGCGAAACCACCCACGCCACGACGCTGCGGCAGATTATCGCCACGGCGGACTTTAACGACGTGACGGTCGGCACGAAAGGCGGCTGGATTGACGATGAGCGCGCCCTCGCACAGGACGGCGACTGCTGGATCTACGATGAAAACAGCGTGGTGTTCGCCGGGGCAACCGTATCCGGCAACGCGCGTCTTACCCTTCCATGCATCATTAGCCATGACGCGCATATCGGCGGCAGCTGCTGGCTGGACGGCGCGGAGGTCAGCCACGGGGCGCGAATAAGTGACAACGTCACCATACAGCAATCCTGCGTACGGGGCGAGTGCCATATCTACGGCGACGCGCGCGTGCTGCATCACAGCGTGGTCATTGCCGCCAAAGGGCTGACGCCGGACCATGAACAGATTCTGCAAATCTACGATAAGGCGACGGTGAGCCAGTCGCGCATTGTGCACCAGGCGCAAATCTACGGCGAGGCGATGGTTAATTTTGCCTTCGTGGAACACCGGGCCGAAGTCTTCGACAACGCGATCCTGGAGGGTAACGAACTCAACAACGTCTGGGTGTGCGACTGCGCGAAAGTCTACGGCAACGCCCGCGTGATAGCCGGTTTCGACGACGATGCCATCCCGACGGTGCGCTACAGCTCGCAGATTGCGGAGAATGCCGTGGTTGAAGGCAACTGCGTCATCAAGCATCACGTCCTGATTGGCGGTCAGGCATGGCTGCGCGGCGGGCCGATCATGCTGGATGATAAAGTGGTGATCCAGGGGCGCGCGCGAATCAGCGGGGATGTGCTTATCGAGCATCGGGTTGAAATCACCGACGATGCGGTCATAGAAGCGTTTGCTGGCGAGAGCATTCATCTGCGCGGCGAAAAAGTGATAAACGGCGACCAGCGCATCACCCGCACGCCGCTGCTGGGTGCGTTATAGGGTATAAATCCTGCCGTAGATATTTACGTCGTCAAAGCGGCCATTCAGGTATTCCGCTTCCCGCAGGCACCCTTCCAGCGTAAAACCGTTGCGCACGGCAACGCTGTTGCTGTGCTGATTCGCCACCCGACACTTGATCACAAAACGGCGGATCTCACCGCGTTCAGCGTAGTAGCGCATAAACGCCTGCAGTGACTGAGAGAGAATGCCCTGCCCCTGGTGGGCTTCATCCAGCCAGTAGCCGATGTAGCCGGCTTTGTTGGTCGGTTCAATGGTGTTGAACGACAGGACGCCAACTAACGCATCATCCTTGAAAATCAGAAACATTTTAGCGTAGCCGCGCTGATGCAGCATCTGGTTGCTCTGCACGTTACGGCGGGTATCCTCTTCGCTGCCCACGTGCTGCGCCCAGTCAAAGGCTGTTTGCAGAAAGGCTCTGTTTTTAACAACGAGATTGTGCAGGTCGACGGTGTAGCGCTCTTCGACGGCGCGAAGTTCGATATCCTGGGTGACGGGGATGATTTCTGAAGACATGGTGCCTCTCAATTGCCGGGTGGCGCTAGCGCTTACCCGGCCTACGTTTCGAAACTGTAGGCCGGGTAAGGCGAAGCCGCCACCCGGCACAATCCCACAAGGGTTAACGCATTACCCTGTCGTCAACGTACTGACGTTTATCCGGCGCCGGCGGGAAATACTGGTACAGCCAGGTTTCACTGATGGCGTCGCCCTGACAGCGCAGGAACAGGCGCATATCCACCGGCTCCGTCGAATCCGACGTCGGGTACCAGTCAAACAGAATGCGATAGCCGTCAAACGGCTCAACGTAGAGGATCTCTACCTGCTTCGCTTCACCGCTGGAGAGCGTAATCACCGGCTCGATGCCTTTTGGCGCAGCGGCCTTCAGGTCGCCACCGACGAAGTCAATCGCAAAGCGACGGGCCCACACTTTCGGGTAGTTTTCCCCTGGAGCCCAGCCTTCCGGGAAGCCGCCCATGCCGGTGCGGGTCGCATAAACGTTCGCCAGCGGGGAGCGCACCGGCGGCATCGCGCTCCAGTAGAGACGATATTTGAAGTCCAGCTCGTCGCCCGCTTTTACCGCTTTTTCCGGCTGCCAGAAGCAGACCACGTTATCCAGCGTTTCACCGGTGGTCGGGATCTCCATCAGGCCAACCGCGCCTTTACCCCAGTCGTTGCGCGGTTCCACCCACAGGCTTGGGCGCTTGTTGTACCACCCCATCACGTCCTGATAGTGCGAGAAATCGCGATCGAGCTGCAGCAGCCCGAACCCTTTCGGGTTTTTATCCATATAGGCATTGAACTGCAGCTTCTGCGGGTTGTTCAGCGGACGACAAATCCACTCCCCGTTGCCGCGCCACATCGCCAGGCGGTCGGAGTCGTGAATTTGCGGGTGAATGGTGTCGCACATGCGGCGTTCGTTATTGCCGCAGCTGAACATGCTGGTCATCGGCGCAATGCCGAGCTGCTTGATGTCCTTACGCGCATAGAGGTGGTTTTCCACCTCCATGATCACCTGGCTCTTCTCGCAGTGGATCACGAACTTATAGGCGCCGGTGATGCTCGGGCTATCCAGCAGCGTATAGACGGTAAAGGTGGTGTCGCCGGGCTTGACGGTTTCAAACCAGAAGGCGGTAAAGTCCGGGAACTCTTCCGGCGTGTCGGTAAAGGTGTCTACCGCCAGACCGCGGGCGGAAAGGCCGTACTGGTAGGTGTCGTCCACCGCGCGGAAATAGCTGGCCCCCAGGAAAGAGACGATATCGCGACGCGCCAGCTCCGGCGCCTTAAACGCGCGGAAGCCCGCAAAGCCGAGATCGCTTTGCCCTTCCAGCTGTTTGGTATCCACCCCCGTTTCACCGTAGCTGAACAGCTCAGGGCGGAAGTGGATCTCGCGCGCCATAGAGGTCGACTGGTCCAGCGAGAACATCCGCACGCGGCGGCGGAATCCCATTCCCATATGGAAGAACTGCACGTCCAGCTGACGTCCTTCAATGTTGTTCCACAGAGACTGCTTTTCGTCGTAGCGAATGGCGTTGTACGCCTGCGGCGTCATGGTTGCCAGCGTCTCCGGCAGCGGACGCGGCGCGCCACCCCACGGGGTTTTCGCCAGGTCATGCGCCATGGATTGCAGTACGGAGAAGTCAAAACGACGGCTCTGGCCGTCAGCAATGTCAGAGTCGGCAGCGTATGCCGCTTTGGAAAACAGGGAAGCAAGGCCGGATGTGCCGCTCAGGGCTGCCACTGCCAGCGAGCCTTTTAGAAAACGTCTGCGATTCATGCCTGGAAAAACGTCCTTATGGTCGTGTGAATGTGTTCCGCGCTCGGCGAAATGACGGCAAGAAAGAACGCACAGCCTAAACAAAAATGGTTAAGAATCCAATTGTTGGCCGGTGATTATATGAACAAAGTGAGAAATATTTTCTGTCGACCAGAACGGCCCGAAAGTGTTGTAAAGAAAGCCTGGAAAATGTGTATAAAAATGCCCCGTCAGGACATCAGCTGACGGGGCCAATGAGGCGGTTATTTTACGCTGACATCGATACCCGGGAAGTACTTATCAGCGAGTTTGGCGATCGTGCCGTCGGCACGTACCTTATCAATTGCGGCATCAAGCTGCTTTTTGGTGGCCTCGTCACCTTTGCGCAACCCAAAACCGATCCCACTGCCGAGGATGGTGTCGTCAGACACCGGTTTGCCGATGAAGCCAAACCCTTTTCCCTGCGGCTTGCTGAGGAAACCTGCCTGCCCGGCCGCGGACATGACCAGCGAGGCGTCGATACGGCCATTCAGCAGATCGCCCCAGGCCATATTCTGATCTTTATACGACACCACGGTGACACCCTGCTTTTCCCAGTGCTCTTTGGCATAGGTTTCCTGAATGGAGCCCTGCAGCACGCCGATGGTTTTCCCCTTCAGCCCTTCTGGGGTTGCCTCAACCGCCGTGCCGGCCTTGCCGACCAGCTGCGACGGAATACGGTAGATCGGCTGGGTAAAATCAATGCTCTTGCGGCGCTGCTCGGTGATATTCATCGCCGAGTTGATGGCGTCGAATTTCTTCGCCACCAGCCCCGGGATCAGCGCATCAAACGAGGTTTCCACCCAGCTGCACTTCAGCGCTGCCGCTTTGCAGATGGCATTCCCCAGCTCAACGTCAAACCCTTCCAGTTCGCCTGCCGCATTGCGGCTTTCAAACGGCGGATATTCGGCTTCCAGACCGTAACGCAGCTCGGACGCTGCGAAGGAGGAAAAGGTACACAGCAATCCCATGCCGACAACTAGCGCGCGTAATTTCATCTCAAACTCCTTAGCGTGGTTTAACCCGACACAGGGCCTGGGCACCTGCCCGTAACGTCGCCTCATCTTTCGCAAAAGAGAGACGAATCAATTTATTATCCGTACCGTCCGCATAAAACGCCGACAGCGGAATGGTGGCAACACCGTACTCAACGATCAGCCGTTTCACCAGCTCGCTGTCGCGCTCGTCGCTGAACTGGCTGTAGTCCGCCAGCATGAAGAACGAGCCGGCGCTTGGCAGCAGCGTAAACGGAGAATCGGCCAGCAGACTGTGCAGCAGATCGCGCTTGCGCTGGTAAAACGCCGACAGCGACAGCCAGGTTTGCGGGTCAACCATATGTTCAGCAAACGCGTGCTGCATTGGCGTATCGGCAGAGAACATTAAAAATTGATGGACTTTACAAATCTCGTCCATCAGTACCGCCGGTGCAACACAGTAACCCACGCGCCAGCCGGTGACGTGATAGGTTTTTCCGAAAGAAGAAATAATCACGCTACGCTCCGCCAGCTGCGGGTGCGTAGCCATCCCGTGGTGCGGCTCACCGTCAAACACCACGTGTTCGTACACTTCGTCAGACAAAATAATGATGTCAGTATTGCGGGTCAGTGCCGCCAGCTGCTGCAGATCGTCGGCGGAGAAGACCTGACCGCTCGGGTTGTGCGGCGTATTGATGATGATCATGCGCGTGCGCGGGGTGATCGCGGCGCGAACCTCGTCCCAGTTCACGGCAAAATCCGGCACGGTGAGCCTGATGGCAACCGGCGTTGCCCCCTGCAGGCGGACAATCGGCGCGTAGCTGTCAAAGGAGGGCTCAAAGTAGATCACCTCATCACCCGGGTGCACCAGCCCGCTGATTGCCGAGTAGAGCCCTTCGCTGGCGCTGGCGGTCACCAGCACCTCGCGGCCCGGGTCATACTGCGTGCCGTAAAGCGTGGCAATTTTATCGGCAATGCGCTCTTTGAGCGTCGGCAGGCCGGTCATCGACGCGTACTGGTTATGCCCTGCCTCCATCGCGCGGGTGACGCCCGCAACAAGCTTCGGGTCGCAGGAAAAATTCGGTGCGCCCTGAGAAAGGTTTATCGCGTTATGCTGCGCCGAGAGCTGGCCGATAACGGTAAAGATCGTGGTGCCCACATCGGGCAGTTTGGAGCGCGTTTGCACAGGCGTTTGTAAAGTCATCCTCTTTCCCTTCTCATGGACATTGCATAACTATTCAAACAACATCTCTGTTGTCGGGACAATCGAATTGTTGTCATAATAGCCATGAGAAAAATGCATAGCTGAGGTATTTTCATGTCGCGCCGTTCGCTCCCGCTCAATGCCATCGACGCATTTTTAGTCACCGCGCGTCATCTGAATCTGACCCATGCTGCCGCAGAGCTTTGTCTGACGCAGGGGGCCGTGAGCCGCAAGATAGCCTCCCTCGAGGCCTGGTTTGGCTTTCCGCTTTTTGAACGCCACGCGCGCGGCCTGCGCCTCTCTTCACAGGGCTGCGCCCTGCTCCCGGAACTGCAGTCTGCGTTCGAACACTTGCTGACCGTGGCCGACCAGGCCCGCAGCCAGCAAACCGTGATCCGGCTCAAGGCGCCCACCTGTGCCATGCGCTGGCTGGTGCCGCGCCTGCTGGAGGTGGAGCGTGAGCAGCCGGATCTGCAGATCGCCCTGACCACCACCACCGATCATAACGTCAATTTCAAAACCGAATCTTACGACGCGGCCATCGTGTTCGGCACGCACATGAGCGCAGGCGACCTGCTGTTCGAAGAGGCGCTCACCCCGGTGATAAGCCCGGTGCGGGCGGGTGCAGCGCTGGGATCGCTGACGTTCCTGCATCCGACAAGGGATAAAACAGACTGGTCGCTGTGGCTGACGAAACAGGAAGGTCCGGGCTTTGCCATGCACAAAAATCAACACTTCGACACGATGGATCTCGCCATCACGGCCGCCATTCAGGGGCTGGGCGTCGCCATTGCCGACGAAACGCTGGTGGCCGAAGATGTCCGCGCGGGAAGACTGATGCGGCCTTATGAAACCAGCATAAAAACCGGCGCGAGCTACCGGCTGGTGCTGCGCGAAACGCCAGGGGAGGAAAATGGGCTGGCGGCGTTTCGCGCCTGTTTGCTTAATCGAGGCTGACGTGGTGCTTCATCACCCGTTTGAAGAGGCTCATCCGGGCGCGCATAAAGCGGTTTTCAAGCCTGAAACCTGCATGTTTATTCACGCCAATGCGTAGTAAAACGTCCCGCCCTTTACGGCATGCGGGCCAGTGCGTCGGCCCGGGCAGGATCTCACGAGGTCCTGCGTCTCGCGCAAAGCTCACCCAGTAATCGGCCACCTGAGCAGCAAACTGCACATCCCGTTCGTTGACATACTGGCGTGAAGGCTCCACCTGGCCGAGGGTATCAAAGACGTAAGGCACTTCATTGCCGTGCCACGCGCCGTTGATATAGGTGGTATGTTCCGCTTCCGCGACATAGTCAAACCAGTAACGCCAGCACAATCCGCCGACGCGCTGCTGCGCCTGCATCACGACGTAGCCCATCGTGGTGAACGCCATGTCGCGGCACACCTGCCTGCCCAGCTCCTCATCGCCTTTGACGCCCGGATAGAGCAGCTTAATCAGCCCCAGCCCGAAGCGGCGCTCCCGGCGAAGCTTCTGGATTTGCCCGGCGAGATCGATGCCAAACACCGCCATCACGCTGGCCTCATCGCTGTTCGAGCCGATCAATACCGGCACGGGGTGCTGGCGAGCGGCGAAAAAGACGTCCAGCATCGCTTCAGGCAGAACGCAATCCCCGACGATGGGGGCCGGAGCAATGTTCAGCGGCGCGGTGAGCGGCCAGAACGCTTCTGGCGGAATGGCGCGCAGTTGTTCGGCTGTCGCCTTTTCCAGGCCAAAATGGGCGGCCAGCGCCTCCCCTTTTTGCAACGCCTGCTCTCGCGGCGTGTCCGGCAAGGTGTACCCGCTTTGCACAATCGCCTTATGGAACAATCCTTCTGCAAGCGGAGAGGCCAGCAGAGAGAGCACGCTGCGCGCGCCCGCGGATTCGCCAAACAGGGTCACGTTAGCGGGGTCGCCACCAAATGCGGCGATATTGTCCCTTACCCATTCGAGGGCGGCGATCTGATCCAGCAGGGCAAAATTATGCACCACGCGATCTTCTTCGCCTTCCAGCGCGGGATGGGCAAAAAAGCCAAGATGACCGAGACGGTAGTTGATCGTCACCACAACCACGCCGCGCGTGGCCAGCGCTTTGCCGTTATAGGGCGGTAATCCACCCGCACCGATGGTAAAGCCGCCGCCGTGCAGCCAGACCATAACCGGAAGCGGCCCGGCGCGCTCTGTGGGAGACCAGACGTTCAGATAGAGGCAGTCTTCCGAGAACTGACCGGGATCGCCCCCGCCCAGCTCCTGGCAATATTCGCTGCTTTGCCAGCTGGAGGCCGAAAAAGCGGTAGCCTCGCGAACGCCATCCCACGGCTCAGGATGCCGCGGGGAGCGCCAGCGCCACTCGCCAACGGGCGGTGCGGCATAAGGAATACCGCACCAGACGTGGACATTTTCATCGGTTAAACCAGAGAGTGCGCCCTGGCGCGTTTCAACCACAGGGGCGGAAGGATTTTGCATAACGACCTTATTTTTTCCATCACACCCCAGCAGAGTAACGCTTTCAGAGCAAACCGCAACGCTGTTTGCTGCGCGTTTCAGCCTCCTCATAGAGGGTAAATTCGTCATACACCGGGCAGCCGAGGGCCGCTTCAAACGCATCGCGGCTGGCGTTACCGTGGCTGCGGGCCTGGGTTTCATTCCCGAGATTGGACTGGAAAATCCCCGCGGCGCTGACCGGGAGGAAATCTTCGTAGGTGATCGGCTGTGCGACGACCCATCCGCGCTCGATCAGCGGCTGCGGATCGTCGCCCGGCCGGAACGCATGCCGATGCGCTTCACCCGCTGGCGTCAGACGATAGCGGAAATACGCCAGCTCCTGACGGCGCATTAACAGTTCACTGTCAGGGAAGGCGCTAAAGATCTCCTGCAGATGCAGCTGGTGCGTCAGGTTATCTTTGCCGGTACCGGCCTGGGCAAGGAGGCTATCGTACAGTTCCCGGCCTTTCGGGGTCAGCGCCACGCCGCGCTGCTCAATCTCACCGAAGCGCGCGGTGTGGGTGCCTTTGTGTTCACCGGCAAACAGCACCGGCTCTTCCAGCGCCTTGAAACTGGTTTGACGCAGCAGGACGGGCACCTCGCGACGCGGCGGCCCTTCAATCAAAATTTTCGGCTCAATACCGTACTTCGGCATCAGCTCCTGCACCCGGTCAATGTCCAGCGTGCGCGGCGTCAGGTGGTTAATGTGGCAACCCGGGAAGCAGACCACATCGGCGATCAGCCGGTGCTCGTTATGCAGCGCGAGATAGGTCTCCTGATCGACCGTCGCATGGCGGTGCCAGCGGAAGGTTTCCAGCGCTTCCTGCACAAACTCCTGCGCCTGCTCGACGGTAAACTGCCCTTCAGATTCATACAGTTCGAGCAGCGCCAGACAGCGCGGGGTGAAGATGTTTCGGTGAGACAGAATTTCCGCCGCACGTTCGCGCAGCGCGACGTTTTCAATCAGCTCAAGGCGCAGCAGCGAAGTAAAGATGCGGAACGGATTACGGCACAGCGCCGCATCATCAATCGGCCGAAATGCCGTTGAGTGGACCGGCACCCCCGCCTGGGAGAGATCGTAATAGCTGACCGGGTACATCCCCATAATGGCAAACATACGGCGCAGGGTTGAAAGTTCCTGCGCACTGCCGACGCGGATGGCCCCGTGACGCTCGACGTTCAGACGCGCAAGCTCATCGGCGTTTGCCAGTTGTTCATGTAATAGTGGATCATTTTCCAGCACCGCCAGGTTTACGTCCGCTACCAGTTCAAGCAAGGTGCCGTACTGCGGAACTTCCTGCTGGTACATCGCCGACATAGCCTGCGAAAAGTGTTCCCGAATGTCATCAGCCGTGATGGTGTTCGCCATGATGTCATGCCTCCAGTGAATATTACCTGGAGTGTAGAGAAACCCGTTCCTTCCGGGGGGAAAGATTTCTGATTTGTGATCTTAAGACGACAGTGGTCAAACCGTGTGCGACTGGCCTCTGAACAAGCCTTAACGAAACCGCCCTTTCGCGCCTGTCGCTTTTTATCCAGGATTTTCCTTATAATTATTTATGGTTTCGCTTTCTAGCCATAAAGGAGTACTTTTTATTTTCCCCTGACTGCAAATCAACCAATTTGAGTGCGTCATTATTTTTATCCTCAGCTTTCAAATTTTTAGCTCAAAGTTAGGATTAATCTGAACAGTTGTTTACAAGTCCTTCCTGTCTATCCATATTTCCAACGCAAGCGAAGCGCAAATTTACAAATATTTAAAAATAACGCAACCGCAAATAGCAAAAACGCATTTGACGGATCGCACACAGCGACTAGAGTTATTACTCGAACGACGAGTGATACGGAATATTTTCGTATCGTACTGACATAACCAATATATGACTATGAGGTTTAATATGGCAGAGCATCGTGGTGGTTCCGGTAATTTCGCTGAAGACCGTGAAAAAGCATCAGAAGCTGGACGTAAAGGTGGCCAGCACAGCGGTGGTAATTTTAAAAACGATCCGCAACGCGCATCTGAAGCGGGTAAGAAAGGGGGACAGAACAGTCACGGCGGAGGCCGTAAATCTGATAACTCCTGATCTTATTTAGTACTCTTTTAATAAAACCAGAGAGCATGCTGCGGGCTGAAAAGCTCGCAGTACCCTTTCTTTATTTTACCGGAGCGTAGGTAATGGTGCCAACTTACTGATTTAGTGTATGATGGTGTTTTTGAGGTGCGCCAGTGGCTTCTGTTTCTATCAGCTGTCCCTCCTGTTCAGC
>NZ_JBMKHB010000030.1:0-54489 GCF_049238285.1 Enterobacter cloacae complex sp. IR53041
CTGAACAGGAGGGACAGCTGATAGAAACAGAAGCCACTGGCGCACCTCAAAAACACCATCATACACTAAATCAGTAAGTTGGCACCATTACCCAGTATGCTATTACAGAAACAGGCATCAAGCATTCAGGTTTTACGAAAAGTCACTCAGGGTGATTGCCACCTCTGTCCAGCTTACTACTTATTTTTAACAGCACATTATACAGTATTTTGGCAAATGGATAGCACATTTAACCTAACCTCTCGCTAAGCGCGCAACTTTAAGACAGTGAAAAAGCGCACGCGCAGCGAAAAAGATTCATCAATAATTTGCTCCGGGCACAAAATCTTCTCCTGCACACCCTTCAAAACGAAGCGAGGGGGGAGTACATTATTCCGTGCTGACTTCCACGGCAGGGAGCGGCAATAATAGCGAAAAGGTTAAAGGTTCATGTCCCCTATCGAAAAATCCAGCAAGCTAGATAACGTCTGTTATGACATCCGCGGCCCGGTTCTGAAAGAGGCAAAACGCCTTGAAGAAGAAGGCAACAAGGTTCTGAAACTCAACATTGGTAACCCTGCGCCATTTGGTTTTGAAGCGCCGGATGAAATTCTGGTTGATGTGATCCGCAACCTTCCGACTGCACAAGGCTATTGCGATTCAAAAGGACTTTACTCCGCACGTAAAGCCATTATGCAGCACTACCAGGCACGCGGTATGCGTGATGTTACCGTTGAAGATATCTATATCGGCAACGGCGTCTCCGAACTGATTGTGCAGGCAATGCAGGCCCTGCTGAACAGCGGGGACGAAATGCTGGTACCCGCGCCGGACTATCCGCTGTGGACGGCTGCCGTATCACTGTCCAGCGGTAAAGCAGTGCATTATCTGTGCGACGAATCCTCTGACTGGTTCCCGGACCTGGATGATATACGCGCAAAAATTACGCCCCGCACGCGCGGTATCGTCATTATTAACCCCAACAACCCGACGGGCGCGGTTTACTCAAAAGAGCTGCTGATGGAGATCGTCGAGCTGGCCCGCCAGCACAACCTGATCATCTTTGCAGACGAAATTTACGACAAGATCCTCTACGACGCGGCGCAGCACCATTCCATCGCCGCGCTGGCCCCGGACCTGCTGACCGTCACCTTTAACGGCCTGTCCAAAACCTACCGCGTGGCCGGTTTCCGCCAGGGCTGGATGGTGTTAAACGGTCCTAAAAAACACGCCAAAGGCTATATTGAAGGGCTGGAGATGCTGGCCTCCATGCGTTTATGCGCCAACGTGCCGGCGCAGCACGCGATCCAGACCGCGCTCGGCGGCTATCAGAGCATTAGCGAGTTTATCGTGCCCGGTGGACGCCTGTACGAACAGCGTAACCGCGCGTGGGAGCTGATCAACGATATCCCGGGCGTCTCCTGCGTGAAGCCGAACGGGGCGCTCTATATGTTCCCGAAAATTGACGCAAAGCGCTTCAATATCCACGACGACCAGAAAATGGTGCTCGATTTCCTGCTGCAGGAAAAAGTGCTGTTGGTCCAGGGCACGGCGTTTAACTGGCCGTGGCCGGATCACGTGCGTATCGTGACGCTGCCGCGCGAAGATGACCTGGAAATGGCCATCAGCCGTTTCGGCCGCTTCCTCTCCGGATACCATCAGTAACGTTGCCTTTCTGCCGGGTGGCGCTGCGCTCACCCGGCCTGCAAAATCCGCAAATTTGCATCTTGCCTCCCCTCCCCGCACAATGAACGCCTGTCGCAGTGAAGACAAAAGGTAACCTATGAGTCAGAGTCATTTCTTTGCCCACCTCTCCCGCCTGAAACTCATCAACCGCTGGCCGCTGATGCGCAATGTCCGCACGGAAAATGTGTCAGAGCACAGCCTGCAGGTTGCGATGGTCGCTCACGCGCTGGCCGCGATTAAAAATCGCAAATTCAACGGTCAGGTCAATCCAGAGCGCATCGCCCTGCTGGCGATGTACCACGATGCGTCAGAAGTGCTCACCGGCGATCTGCCTACGCCGGTGAAATATTTCAACTCGCAAATTGCGCAGGAATATAAGGCCATTGAGAAAATTGCCCAGCAGAAGCTGATTGAGATGGTGCCCGAAGAACTGCGTGATATCTTCGAGCCGCTTATCAACGAGCATCAGTACACGGAAGATGAAAAGTCGCTGGTCAAACAGGCCGACGCGCTGTGTGCCTATCTGAAGTGTCTCGAAGAGCTGTCCGCAGGGAATAATGAATTCTTGCTGGCGAAAACGCGCCTGGAAAAAACGCTGGAATCCCGCCGCAGCGAAGAGATGGATTACTTTATGCAGGTGTTTGTACCGAGCTTCCATTTATCGCTGGATGAGATTAGCCAGGATTCTCCCCTCTGATTTACGCCCAGCGGCGCTGCGCTTGCAGGGCCTGCTGGCTTGTTGGCCGGGTAAGGCGCAGCCGCCACCCGGCAAAATGCTCAGAACGGAAACAGGACCGGTATCAATACCACGCACACCACCATCACCAGCACGGTGAACGGCACGCCCAGCTTAACGAAATCACTGAACCGGTAGTTCCCCGGTCCCAGCACCAGCGTGTTCACGGGTGAAGAGACCGGCGTCATAAACGCCGCGGAAGCGGCCATCGCCACCATCATCGCAAACGGATACGGCGATACGCCCATGGACTTCGCCATCGCCAGGGCGATAGGTGCCATCAGTACCGCCGTCGCGGTATTCGAGATAAACAGGCCGATGGTGGCGCACATGATAAACAGGCAGACCATCATCATGTACGGCCCATACCCGCCGCCCACGTCCATTAAGCCTTTAACGATCAGATCTACCCCGCCGGTTTTTTGCAGCGCCAGGGCGAAGGGCATCATCCCGACAATGAGAATGATGCTCGGCCAGTGAATGGCCTTATAGGCGCTTTCGGCGTCAATGCAGCGGAATTTACCCATCAACAGGCAGGCGATGATTGCGGCGACCGGATTGGGGATCTCATCGGTCAGCATCAGCGCCACCATCAATACCAGGCAAAAAATCGCATGGGGCGCCTGGCTGTGGGCCGGGGAGGCGTCGCTCTCCTCAACGGGCATGTTGAGCACCACAAAATCACGCCCTTTTTGCCCGAGCTGGCTAATCAGCTTCCAGTTACCGACGACGAGAAAAATATCGCCCAGCAGGATCGGCTCATCCACCACCGCCCCTTCCATCGCCACGCCATCGCGCTTCAGCCCCACGACGTTCAGACCATAGCGGGTGCGGAACCCCATCTCCCGCACGGTTTTACCCAGCAGTTCCGACTCCGGGATCAGCGACACCTCGGCCATGCCGACATCCAGCGCCTGATCGGAGAAATACTCCCCGCGGAGCACCATCGGCTCCAGCAGCTGTTCACTGCAGAACTCGCGCAGGTCCACATCCGCGGTGGACATATCAATCAGCAGGACGTCACGCGCGCGGAATTCCGACACCCCGTTGACGTTGACGATCACCCGGCGAAACCGTCGCCAGCGCTCTACGCCGATCACATTCGCGCCATAGCGCTCACGCAGCTTCAGGTCATCCAGCCGCTGCCCCACCATCGGCGAGCCGGGCCGGATCGCCAGACGGCGCGCGCGCCCGGTAAGGCGGTACTCCTTAATCAGATCGCGGAAGGTGCGTCGCTTCCATCCTTCTTTATTTTTGTCCTGTTTTTCACCTTTCAGGGCAAAACGGGTCAGCAGCATGTAGACCACGCCCATGACCAGAATGACCAGCCCAAGCGGGGTGACGCTGAAAAAGCTAAAGCCCTCAAATCCTTCCCGGATCAGTTCGCTGTTGACCACCAGGTTCGGCGGCGTGGCCACCAGGGTCATCATGCCGCTGATAAGCCCGGCAAAGCTCAGGGGCATCATCAGGCGAGAAGGCGAGCTCTGCATCCGCATGGAGACACTCAGCACCACCGGGATAAAGATAGCGACCACGCCCGTGGAGCTCATAAACGCCCCCAGCCCGGCGACGGTCACCATCAGGTAGATCAGCATCTTGGTTTCGCTGCTGCCCGCCACTTTTACCAGCCACGCCCCCATGATGGTCGCTACGCCGGTGCGCACCAGACCATCCCCGATGATAAACAGGGCGGCAATCAGGATAACGTTGGGATCGCTAAATCCGGAGAAGGCTTCCGGCAGCGTCAGCGTTCCGCTGAGCACAAATGCGACGATAACAAACAGGGCGACGGCGTCCATGCGTACCTTGCCCGTGGCAAAAAGAATGATGGCGATTAAAAGCAGGCTCAGGACCCAAATCAGTTCACCGTTCACAACCTATCCTTGTCAGTGGAAGATGAGAAATTTTGCCATAAAAAAGCCCCAGCAATGTGGGGCCATATCATGGGATTACATTTTTAGCGAGACGGTTACAACTCCGTCAGAGGCTTTTGAAACAGACAGTGCCGTCAGTGAATCCAGCACCAGGTCTGCCTCGTCCAGGCGGGGAGATTCCGCCGGAACGTTAACGGCGATGACGTGGCTTCCTGCGTTCAGCCCGGCCAGTACGCCAGCCGCCGCATCTTCGACCACCACGCACTCTGCAGGGTCCAGGCCCAGCAGTTCAGCGCCCAGTAAAAATGCGTCAGGCTCCGGTTTACCCCGCTTCACGCGCTCCGCCGTGATAAACACGTCCGGCGTTGGCAACCCTGCAGCCTTGTGCCGGGCGTGGGCCACCGGCACGGAACCGGAGGTGACGATAGCCCACGGAATCTGCGCCTCGTTCAGATGCTCAAGCAGTTCGCGCGCGCCCGGTAACGCGGTGATGCCGTCCGTATCGGTGGCTTCAATGTGTTCCAGGTACTTGAACTCCGCCTGAATGTCCTCCTCAGAGCGTCCGGCCAGGAAGTGCCGTAGCGAGGTAATGGCCTGTTTGCCATGGATAAAATTCAGCACGTCCTGATGGTCGATGCCATGTCTGTCAGCCCAATGGCGCCAGGAACGTTCCACAACCGGCAGCGAGTCCACCAGCGTACCGTCCAGATCAAACAGAAAACCTCTACACTGCACACGCACCTCCGTCAGGCATTAATGATTTGTTGAATTTCGTTGCTGCTTAAATGGTACTGACGCGGGCAGGCGTGCCACGCGCTCAGCATACGCTGATATTTATCCCACATCGGGGTCTGCGCGTTGAAGCCGTGGGTGCCCGCGTCAAAGTGGGTATAACGCCCTTCCGTATTCACCATGAAGCGCACATAGCTGAGATAACGCGCTTCCGTTGCGGCATCAAAACCTAAGAAGGTCACGCGGCGCTCGTCAATGGACTGCTGATCTTTGAGATTCGTCCAAGACACATGCAGGGCGTGATACATCTCCATAATGTCGATCACGATGCGACAGGTTTCTTCTTTCAGCTCGCCAAACTCGCGGTCCAGTTCGCGCATTTGTAGACCAAAGCCGCGTTCGACGATGGTTTGCAGGCGGCTGTAGCGCGCAGCGTTATCGGGATCAAGCATAGTCATCATCTTGTACTGGTTAGACAAAATCAGACGTTGGGCATGGGTCATTTCCATCTTTCGACTCCTGTAGCGCATTGCACTTAAAAAAAAGACACGGTAACTGATTGTTACTGTGCCCTCTTTTCTTGGTCGTTTCGATGATCAATCACAAGTCATCGAGGAATGTTTTATCCAGTTGCTTAAATGCACGCTTTAACGTGTCCGCCAGCGCCTGGTAATCCGGCTTGCCTTCCACCGGGGCGAGCGCCTGTCCGGCCTCTTCCAGTTTACCGCGCACTTCATAAAACCAGTGTAAAATAGAAGGGGGAAGTGGCGTGATGGAGCGTTTACCTAACCACCACAGGCCCTGCATTGGCAGGCTTAATGCGAAGAGCGCCGTGGCAACGGCAGGACCAAGCTGTCCACCCAACGCAATCTGCCAGCACAGCGTAAAGATAGCGACAGGCGGCATAAAGCGAATCGCATAGCGCGTGGCGCGGATGGTGCGATTCTCAATAAACATCGGCGCAAGGCGCTTTTCCATCGGCCACGTCTTTGCGTAATGCTGTCCCCGACGAAACAGGCTAAAGAAATTAACGGACGGGTTCTCTGGTGTCGACATGGCTGTACCTCAACTTCACATATAAAAATTAAAATTTTCGTGCAAAACCACAACAAGCTATGACAACGTTCAAAATATTTTGTCATCACTACCCCGTATCGGGTATCCTGTGCCAGCCTGATAGGGCCTTAGACGAGAATCATTAGCTCGTCAAATTATTGCATATTATGCCATTGGCTGAAAATTGTGCAAAATGGCATAAAATCATAGTTATTTCTTCCATCATGCCACAATGTTCGTTTGGCATGATGTTAATCATAAATGTCCGGGTCATCATGCGTTACGCTGTTAGACTCACTGACGTTTTTTTAGCCACGTATCAATAATAGGTACTTCCATGTCGAGTAAGTTAGTACTGGTTCTGAACTGCGGTAGCTCCTCACTGAAATTCGCCATCATCGATGCGCTCAACGGTGACGAATACCTCTCTGGTTTGGCCGAATGTTTCCATCTGCCTGAAGCACGTATCAAGTGGAAGATGGACGGCAGCAAACAAGAAGCGGCTTTAGGTGCAGGCGCCGCTCACAGTGAAGCGCTGAACTTTATCGTTAACACTATTCTGGCACAAAAACCAGAACTGTCTGCTCAGCTGACTGCGATTGGTCACCGTATCGTCCACGGCGGCGAAAAATACACCAGCTCCGTGGTGATCGACGACTCTGTGATCCAGGGCATCAAAGACTCTGCCTCTTTCGCACCGCTGCACAACCCGGCTCACCTGATCGGTATCGCTGAAGCGCTGAAATCCTTCCCGAATCTGAAAGACAAAAACGTGGCCGTATTCGACACCGCGTTCCATCAGACCATGCCGGAAGAGTCTTACCTCTATGCCCTGCCATACAGCCTGTACAAAGAGCACGGCGTACGTCGTTACGGCGCGCACGGCACCAGCCACTTCTATGTGACTCAGGAAGCGGCAAAAGTGCTGAACAAGCCGGTTGAAGAACTGAACATCATCACCTGCCACCTGGGCAACGGTGGTTCTGTTTCTGCTATCCGCAACGGTAAATGTGTTGATACGTCCATGGGTCTGACCCCGCTGGAAGGTCTGGTGATGGGTACCCGTTCCGGTGACATCGACCCGGCGATCATCTTCCACCTGCACGACACCCTGGGCATGAGCGTTGACCAGATCAACAAAATGCTGACCAAAGAGTCTGGCCTGCTGGGTCTGACCGAAGTCACCAGCGACTGCCGTTACGTTGAAGACAACTACGCAGAGAAAGAAGACGCTAAACGTGCAATGGACGTTTACTGCCACCGTCTGGCGAAATACATCGGCTCTTACACTGCGCTGATGGAAGGCCGTCTGGACGCGGTTATCTTCACCGGTGGTATCGGTGAGAACGCGGCAATGGTTCGTGAACTGTCCCTGGGCAAACTGGGCGTTCTGGGCTTCGACGTTGATCACGAGCGTAACCTGGCTGCCCGCTTCGGCAAGTCTGGCTTCATCAACAAAGAAGGCACCCGCCCTGCTCTCGTTATCCCAACTAACGAAGAACTGGTCATCGCGCAAGACGCGCACCGCCTGACTGCCTGATTCCACACCGCCAGCAATGCTGGCGGTGCTGTTTTGTAACCCGCCCGATTTGGGCGGTAACGAAAGAGGATAAACCGTGTCCCGTACTATTATGCTGATCCCTACCGGAACCAGCGTCGGCCTGACCAGCGTCAGCCTTGGCGTTATCCGTGCTATGGAACGCAAAGGCGTTCGTCTGAGCGTCTTTAAGCCAATCGCCCAGCCACGTGCCGGTGGCGATGCACCAGACCAGACCACCACCATCGTTCGCAAGAACTCCAATCTGCCGGCGGCTGAACCGCTGAAGATGAGCCACGTTGAGTCTCTGCTCTCCAGCAACCAGAAAGACGTGCTGATGGAAGAGATCATCGCCAACTACCATGCTAACGCGCAAGACGCGGAAGTGGTGCTGGTTGAAGGTCTGGTTCCAACCCGCAAACACCAGTTTGCCCAGTCTCTGAACTTCGAAATCGCGAAAACCCTGAACGCAGAGATCGTTTTCGTGATGTCTCAGGGCACTGACACCCCGGAACAGCTGAACGAGCGTATCGAACTGACGCGCAGCAGCTTCGGCGGCGCGAAAAATACCAACATCACCGGCGTGATCGTCAACAAGCTGAACGCGCCAGTGGATGAGCAGGGCCGTACTCGCCCTGACCTGTCCGAGATCTTCGACGACTCGTCCAAAGCGAAAGTCATCAAAGTTGACCCGGCTAAGCTGCAGGAATCCAGCCCGCTTCCGGTTCTGGGCGCGGTGCCATGGAGCTTCGATCTGATTGCCACCCGTGCAATCGACATGGCGCGTCACCTGAACGCGACCGTGATTAACGAAGGCGACATTAACACCCGTCGCGTGAAGTCCGTGACCTTCTGTGCGCGTAGCATTCCGCACATGCTGGAACACTTCCGCGCAGGTTCCCTGCTGGTGACCTCCGCAGACCGTCCTGACGTGCTGGTTGCAGCCTGCCTGGCCGCAATGAACGGCGTGGAAATCGGTGCGATCCTGCTGACCGGTGCCTACGAGATGGACCCACGCGTCAGCAAGCTGTGCGAACGCGCGTTCGCGACCGGCCTGCCGGTCTTCATGGTGAACACCAACACCTGGCAGACCTCCCTGAGCCTGCAGAGCTTCAACCTGGAAGTGCCGGTTGATGACCACGAGCGTATCGAGAAAGTTCAGGAATACGTTGCGGGCTACATCAACGCAGACTGGATCGAATCCCTGACCGCGACCTCCGAGCGCAGCCGCCGTCTGTCTCCGCCAGCCTTCCGTTACCAGCTGACCGAGCTGGCGCGTAAAGCGGGCAAACGCGTTGTGCTGCCAGAAGGCGACGAACCACGTACCGTTAAAGCGGCGGCTATCTGTGCAGAGCGCGGCATCGCGACCTGTGTGCTGCTGGGTAACCCGGATGAGATCAACCGCGTAGCGGCCTCTCAGGGCGTTGAGCTGGGCGCTGGCATCGAAATCGTTGACCCGGAAGTGGTTCGCGAAAGCTACGTTGCCCGTCTGGTTGAGCTGCGTAAGAGCAAGGGCATGACCGAAGCCGTTGCGCGTGAGCAGCTGGAAGACAACGTGGTGCTGGGCACGCTGATGCTGGAGCAGGACGAAGTTGACGGTCTGGTTTCCGGTGCGGTTCACACCACGGCGAACACCATCCGTCCACCGCTGCAGCTGATCAAAACCGCGCCAGGCAGCTCTCTGGTGTCTTCCGTGTTCTTCATGCTGCTGCCTGAACAGGTTTACGTTTACGGCGACTGCGCGATCAACCCGGATCCAACCGCAGAGCAGCTGGCAGAGATCGCTATCCAGTCCGCAGACTCCGCGACCGCTTTCGGTATCGAGCCACGCGTGGCGATGCTCTCCTACTCCACCGGCACATCTGGTGCAGGTAGCGACGTAGAGAAAGTGCGTGAAGCGACCCGTATTGCGCAGGAAAAACGCCCTGATCTGATGATCGACGGCCCGCTGCAGTACGATGCCGCAGTCATGGCTGACGTTGCAAAATCCAAAGCGCCGAACTCGCCGGTTGCAGGTCGCGCTACCGTGTTCATCTTCCCGGATCTGAACACCGGTAACACCACCTACAAAGCGGTACAGCGTTCTGCCGACCTGATCTCCATCGGGCCAATGCTGCAGGGCATGCGCAAACCTGTGAACGACCTGTCTCGTGGCGCACTGGTAGACGATATCGTTTACACCATCGCGCTGACAGCGATCCAGTCTTCGCAGCAGCAGTAATGTATTGCCGGATGGCGCTTCGCTTATCCGGCCTACAAAACCGTAGGCCCGGTAAGCGCTAGCGCCACCGGGCAACAAAAAGGCGACCACTTAACCGGTCGCCTTTTTTATTTACAGCAGCTCGCGCGCCGCCGATACAATGTCATGTGCCGTCAGGCCATACTCTTTCTGCAGGAAATCCTGCGTTCCCACCTGGCCGTAACGCTCCTTGACCCCGACCCGCCGCATCGGCACCGGGCAGGTTTCCACCAGCACTTCCGCTACCGCCGACCCCAGCCCGTTGTGAATGCTGTGGTTTTCACAGGTCACGATGCGCCCGGTTTTCTCGGCGTAGTTTTTCACCAGCATCCGGTCGATGGGCTTCAGGGTAAACATGTCGATGACCGCCGCGCTGACGCCCTCCTGCTCAAGCTGCCGTGCCGCCTCAAGGGTTTCTGCAACCATGATGCCGTTGGCAATCAGCGTAATATCGCTCCCCTCGCGCAGCACGTTACCTTTTCCAATGGTGAAGGTGGAGCCCGGCGCATACACGCTCGGCGCCTGCTTACGAATGGTCCGCACCCAGTAGAAGCCGTCGAGATCGATAAGCTGGCGCAGCACGTCCTCAAACATCACCGCATCGGTGACTTCCAGCACCACCGAATGCGCCAGCCCGCGCACAATGCCCATATCCTCAAATGACATATGCGTTCCGCCGTTGTGGCAGGCCGTCACGCCCGCGTCTGAGGCAATCACCTTCACGTTGTTGCGCTGATAGTCCAGGGACATAAACAGCTGGTCAAAGCAGCGGCGACTGGCAAAGGCGGTGAAGGTGTGAACGAACGGCTTGCGGCCGGTAAGCGACAGCCCGGCTGCCGTGCCGATGACGTTGGCTTCCATAATGCCGCAGTTAATCACGTGCTGCGGATAATCGCGCGCCACGCCGTCCATCGCCATCGAGCTCATCAGGTCGGCTTCAAGCGCAATGATGTCGCTTCCGGCCTCAATTTGCTTTGCCACGAAGCCCGCGTAAACTTTACGCATCTCAACGGCGTCTTTCTGTCCTGCCGGTGCAACCTTAATCATGTGAAGCCTCCAGTTGGCGAATCGTCTCGTTGAGGGCCGCTTTGCTCTCCGCGGTCAATCGCAGGTGATGCGAGTTGCTGAGCTGCTCCAGGTACGGCACACCCTGCCCCTTAATGCTATCGAGGATGACGACTAACGGACGCGCATCGGCAGCCGGGACCCGCGACGTCACCGCCAGCAGCGCCGGAATGTCGTCCCCCTTCACCGTCACCACGTCAAAGCCAAAGGCGCGGAATTTGCCCTCGAGGTCGAACGCGCAGATGATCTCGTCCAGCTCGCCGTCGAGCTGCTGTTTATTCCAGTCGACAAACACCGTCAGGTTGTTCAGGCGATGATGGGCAATAAACTGGAACGCTTCCCAGCACTGCCCCTCGTTCAGCTCGCCGTCGCCGACGATGCAGAAGACCCGATTCGGCCGCCCTGCCAGCCTGTGCGACAGCGCCATGCCGCCGGCGATGGAAATCCCCTGTCCCAGCGAACCGGTGGTAGCATCTACGCCGCGCGTTTTCAGGCGGTCCGGGTGGCTGGGCAGGCGCGTACCGTTCTGGTTAAGCGTGCTCAGCTCTTCTATCGGGAAGTAGCCCTTGATCGCCAGGGTGCTGTAGAGCGCCGGGCCCGCATGGCCTTTTGACAGCACAAAGTAGTCTCGCTCCGGCCAGTCCGGGTCCGCCGGGTCGATTTTCATCACCGCGCCGTACAGCACGGCCAGGGTTTCAACCACCGACATGCTACCGCCGTAGTGGCCAAATCCCAGCTGCGTCAGGGATTTCAGCGTCTCAAGACGGATCTGACGCGCGAGTTCGGTTATCTCTTTCTCATTCATGATTTGGCTCCGGTGTTTTCCTGCGCGTTACCGCCTGCAGGTTTGTTTTTCGCGAAGACGTTGTACGCCACCAGCAGCGCGAACAGCGCCACGACCAGCCCGGTGATGGCCAGCGGCGACAGGAAGCGCGCCAGGTTGCCGAGCACAATCCCAACCGCGCCGAAGTCGGCGTCAGAGAAGGTGGTGTTGGCAAAGCCAATGGCGCCCAGTACCGGCAGCAGCAGGACCGGCAGGAAGGTAATCAGCAGGCCGTTGGCAAAGGCGCCAATCATCGCCCCACGACGTCCGCCGGTGGCGTTACCGAACACGCCCGCCGTTGCGCCGGTGAAGAAGTGCGGCACCACGCCCGGGAGGATCAGCACCCAGCTAAACTGACCGCAGATGAACAACCCCACAATCCCGCCGAGGAAGCTGAACAGGAAGCCAATCAGCACCGCGTTAGGTGCATAGGGATACACCACCGGGCAGTCCAGCGCAGGACGCGCGTTCGGCACCAGTTTTTCCGAGAAGCCGGTAAAAGCCGGGACGATTTCCGCCAGAATCAGGCGTACGCCCTGAAGGATGATGAACACGCCTGCCGCGAAAGTGATAGCCATGATGATGGCGTACACGAGGTAGTTCTGACCGGCGCTGAAGGTGGCCTCGACGTACTCGCGCCCGGCGCTCACCGCCATAATCAGGTAGATAATCATCATGGTCAGGGAGATGGAGATTGAGCTGTCGCGCAGGAAGCTCAGGTTCTTCGGCAGGTTCATCTCTTCGGTTGAGCGGGAACCTTTACCTACCTTGCTGCCAATCCAGCCGGACAGCACGTAGCCCAGCGTGCCGAAGTGGCCGAAGGCAATCTCATCGTTGCCGGTAATGCGCTTCATGTAGCGCTGCGCAATCGCCGGGAAGAAAGCCATGATCAGGCCGAGGATCAGCGACCCGGTAAAGACCAGCCCTACGCCTTCAAAGCCCGCCACCGTCAGGATCACGCCAATCATGCACGCCATATAAAACGTGTGGTGTCCGGTCAGGAAGATATACTTCAGGCGGGTAAAGCGGGCGACGATAATATTCGCCACCATCCCGAAGGCCATAATCAGCGCGGTCGCTGCACCGTATTTTTCGAGCGCAATGGACACAATGGCTTCATTGTTTGGAATAATGCCCTGAATAGTAAAAGCGTGTTCAAACATGCCGCCTAACGGATTTAACGATCCGACCAGCACGGTGGCACCGCCGCCCAGTACAATAAAGCCCAGAATAGTTTTAATGGTCCCTTTCACCACGTCTGAAAACGCTTTTTTCTGCGCAACCAGACCGATTAACGCAATTAAACCCACCAGCACCGAAGGGACTTTTAAAATATCAACAACGAAATTCAGCGTTTCAAGGATAAACATATCCACCTCGCCTTATCAGGGTTATTGTCTTTCGAACCAGGCGCGCAGCTGCGCTTCAAGTTCGTTGATGTCGATGATGTTGTTGATCACCACCAGCTGGCTCTCCGGCACGCTGGCGCTGGCCGCAATGTCTTTTGCCATCACGAACAGATCGGCCGCGCCCGGCGTCGCCGAGGAGAGATCGGAGTGTTCAACCTCAGCCTCAATCTCCAGCTTTTTGAGCACCTTTTTAATATTCATTTCGACCATAAAACTGCTGCCCAGGCCAGAACCGCAAATAGCCATGATTTTCATTGTTGTCCCCTTATTTTGAGTAGAGTACGCCCCATCACGCTGACGCGTAATGTAGTGAAAAACCGGATTACAGAATTAAATCAGAAGCGGTTAATAATTGTTTTAATTTCCTCCAGGGTATTCGCCTGATGCAGTTTCTCCATCTCCTCGTCGCTGGAAAATAATTCTGCGAGTGCGGATATCATTTCGATATGACTATGTTTGTCAGGTGCCGCAAGCATGATAATCACATCGACAGGGTCAAACTCACCGGCACCAAACGAGACGCCCTGTTTTAGTTTTAATAACGACAACCCCAGTCCTTTGGCGCCTTCCTCCGGCCGCGCATGCGGCATCGCCAGCCCTGGTGCCAGCACATAATAAGGTCCTAACGCGTGGTGCTGCTTGATGATGGCCGTGACGTAGTCAGGCTCAATCACCTGCAAATACAGCAGCGGCTTCGCGCACAGCTTCAGCGCCTGCGGCCAGTCTTCCACGCTCTCCTGCAGCGTGATGGTTGTATCATATATCCATTTTTTGAGCACTTTTCACTCCCGCCACACGTTTAAGATGAGCAAACTTTATTCAACGCATCGCGGATTGACTGCGATCGCGATCACAAAGATAGCGCTACCAATCATTAACATGCAGAAATGTGATAGCGCTATCAAATTGCAATCACGTTGCTAAATCACAGCAAAAAAAGGGATTTAAGGCGTATACTGCCTGTCACGTGAAACGAAGGAAAAAAGAACGCGTCTGGTCAGCAGGAAGGTGTATGTCTCTAACCCGAAAACGGCGCAGTACTGGTAAAGTGACACTCGCCGATGTCGCACAGCTTGCCGGTGTGGGCACGATGACCGTGTCCCGTGCGCTTCGCACGCCCGAACAGGTTTCCGATAAACTACGAGAAAAAATAGAAGCCGCGGTACAAGAGTTAGGCTATATGCCCAATCTTGCAGCCAGTGCCCTTGCCTCGGCGTCGTCATGGACGATAGCCATGGTGGTGCCCAACCTCTCCGAAGCCGGCTGCTCGGAGATGTTCGCCGGGCTACAGCAGGTGCTGCAGCCTGCCGGATATCAGATCATGCTGGCAGAATCCCAGCATCGTCTTGAGCAGGAGGAGAAGTTGCTGGAGACGCTGCTGGCGTCAAATATCGCCGCAGCGATTTTGCTCAGCGTTGAACATACCGACACCGTTCGCCACTGGCTGAAAAACGCCTCGATTCCGGTGATGGAGATGGGCGCCATGCGCGCCGATCCGATTGATATGAACATCGGGATTGATAACGTGGCGGCCATGTTTGAGCTCACGGAGATGGTCATTAAGCGCGGCTATCAAAACATTGGCCTGCTGTGCGCCAACCAGGAGCAGTGGATTTTCCAGCAGCATCTGCAGGGCTGGTATAAAGCCATGCTTCGCCACCATATGTCGCCTAACCGGGTCATTAACGCGGCGATGCCGCCGAGCTTCTCGACCGGCGCGGCGCAGCTGCCCGAATTCCTGCTGGCATGGCCTGAGCTGGATGCGCTGGTGTGCGTCTCTGACGAGCTGGCCTGCGGCGCGCTGTACGAGTGCCAGCGCAGGCGAATCAAAGTGCCGGACGATCTGGCAGTGGTAGGGTTTGGCGATAGCGACGTGAGCCGCGTCTGTCAGCCGCCGCTGACGACCATGGCGGTGCCGCATCGTAAGATTGGGATCGAAGCCGGGAAAGCGCTACTGGAGCGCCTGAATGGCGGAGACTGGCGCGATCAAAAGCCCATCGCGTCCAGCCTGTGTCTGAGAGAGAGCTGCTGACGATTACTCAGCCTCTTCCTCTTTTTCTGATTTGGTCGATTCGTTTTTGGCGTTGCGGGTCATCCACAGCGCCAGCGCTTTTAACGAATCCGGCGTGAACTCGTCGCAGCGCGCGGTGATCTCTTCCGGCGTCATCCAGCTGACTTCACTCACTTCTTCTTCCTGCAGGGCGAACGGGCCGTGGGAGACGCAGCTAAACAGCCCGCCCCAGACGCGGCAGTTCTCGTCTTCGAAATAGAACTGACCGTGCTCGGCAAACGGCACGCCGGCGATGCCTAACTCCTCTTCCGCTTCACGACGCGCAGAATCCAGCAGCACTTCATCCGCCTGGACGACGCCGCCTGCAGTGGCATCCAGCATACCCGGGAGAAAATCTTTGGTGTCCGTGCGGCGCTGAACCAGAATTTTACCCATACCGTCATGCACAACGATATATGTCGCACGGTGACGCAGGCGCTCCGCACGCATTTGCTCGCGGCTGGCCTGCGCGATCACTTCATTCTCTTCGTTGACAATGTCAACCCACTCTGTACTTGCCAAATGACTCTGCTCCACCATCGGGAAACCTTCTTTTCTAAGCGCTCTTTCGGCGCGTTTGCAGTTGAGGTGTAACTTACGGATTAATCGCTACCTGCGCAATAACTTGCTGATCATTAAGTGCGATAACGCTCAGGGTATTTCCTTCCAGCATGCCGTAGCTCGCAGGATACCCGCCTTTTGGGATGCTGACCGAGCCCGGATTAAAGTGATAAATCTCACCGCGTTTTTCCGCAACCGGAATATGAGTATGACCGTAAACCAGGACATCGCCAGCCGCGAGCGCCGGGAGATTATCCGGGCTGAAAAGATGCCCGTGGGTCAGGAACAGACGGTGTTGTTCGAGCAGCACCTGCTGCCACGGCGCGGTAATGGGAAAATGCAGCAGCATCTGGTCCACTTCGCTGTCACAGTTGCCGCGAACGGCGATGATGCGCGAGGCATACGGGTTGAGTTTTTCCGCGACCTGCGCAGGGTCATAGCCTTCCGGCAGCGCGTTGCGTGGGCCGTGATTCAACACGTCACCCAGAATAATCAGCCACTTCGCACCGCTTTTCTCAAACAGAGAAAGGACACGCTCGGTCGCGGGCAGCGATCCATGGATATCCGACGCAAACATCAGTTTCATCAGTCACTCCTCGGGAAAACAGACTGCCCCCATCATACCTGAAGCGTCAGGGCTTATCAGCCCGCGCGCTTGGCCGAGAGTGCCACATAGCGCTGCACGGAGGCACGCTGCCACTGGAACGCGGCATAATCCACCAGCAGCTGCGGCACCTCGTCACCGTTGAGGATCAGGCGGTTTAGCATCAACGCCAGATCGGCATCCGCAATGCACCACTCGCCGAACAGGTTTGGGTTGCCATGGGCGAGCAGTAAGGAGGCGGTTTCAATCAGCTTCTGCGCGCTTTCCTGGCCTTCTGCGCTGAGGGCGGGCTTTTTCACCCCGGCAAACACGACATCCGTGGAGCGTTCGACGCGAATCGACACCAGATCGCTGCGCAGCCACGCCTGGATCTGCCGCGCCCGGGCGCGCTTTTGCAGATCGTGAGGATAGATACGCTCCCACTCCGGGGGGGCGAACCGATCTTCCAGGTATTCATCGATCGCCGACGATTCGCTCAGGGCAAATCCGTCAATCTCCAGCACCGGCACGCGACGGGTCAGGTCGTAACCCTGCCACTGCGGCTTGAGATGTTCACCGCCGTCGAGATCAACGGTCTTCAGGGTAAAAGCGAGTCCTTTTTCGGCCAGCGCAACGTAAACGCTCATGACATAGGGAGAAAAGAAGTTCGCATCGGACCACAACGTGATGACGGGCTGGTTCATAACATCCTCATAGGCTGATCGGTTTTTACTCAACATATAATCTCTTTGCCTCGCTGTCACTTGATGAAAACTCACGATTTACAACAACCACCTATACTCATTTGTCATGGCACCACTATTCGCATGGACAGGAGTTGAGAATGATCGACCTTTATTATGCCCCTACCCCAAACGGCCATAAGATCACCCTCTTTCTTGAAGAAGCCGAGCTGGATTACAGGATCATTCGCGTGGATATCAGCAAAGGCGAGCAGTTCAGCCCTCTCTTTCTGGCTATCTCGCCGAATAATAAAATCCCGGCCATCATTGATAACCAGCCGGCGGACGGGGGCAGACCGTTGAGCCTGTTTGAATCCGGTGAAATTTTGCTCTACCTGGCGGAGAAAACCGGCAAGCTGCTGAGCGGCGAACTGCGCGAGCGCCACCATACGCTGCAATGGCTTTTCTGGCAGGCAAGCGGGCTGGGCCCCATGCTGGGACAAAATCATCATTTTACCGCTTACGCCCCGCAACCCATTCCTTACGCGATAGAACGCTATCAGGTTGAGACGCAGCGGCTCTATGACGTTCTGAACCGTCGGCTGGAGAAAACGCCGTGGCTCGGGGGCGATCATTACAGTATTGCCGACATCGCCTGCTGGCCGTGGGTGAATACGCATGAAAAACACCGAATTGACCTGGCCGCTTACCCGGCGGTGAACAACTGGTTTGAGCGCATCCGGATCCGCCCGGCGACCGAGCGAGCGATGCAAAAAATCCAGCAAATTTAACCCGGTATGAGGCTGGGTGCCTGTGAGGCTCTCATGTATTATGGGCAGGAAATACTGACACGGAGAAGACCTGCAATGTCACAGCCAGACGCCATTATTCGTATAAAAAATTTACGCCTGCGTACCTTCATCGGTATCAAAGAGGAAGAGATCGCCAACCGTCAGGATATTGTTATTAACGTGGTGATTCACTACCCCGCAGACAAAGCGCGCGCCAGCGAAGACATCAATGACGCGCTGAACTACCGCACAATCACCAAGAACATTATCCAGTTTGTGGAGAATAACCGTTTCTCTCTGCTGGAAAAATTAACTCAGGATGTGCTTGATATCGCACGCGAACATCACTGGGTCACTTATGCTGAAGTTGAGATCGATAAACTTCACGCCCTGCGTTACGCCGACTCCGTCTCTATGACGTTAAGCTGGAAACGCCAGGCGTAAACCTGGAGGTTGTATGAAGATTTTGCTGACCGGCGGTACTGGCCTGATTGGTCGTCACCTCATTGCGCGTCTGCAGGCCTTGCACCACGACATCACCGTGGTCTCGCGCAGCCCGGAAAAAGCGCGTCAGGTGCTGGGGGCAGGTGTTGATATCTGGAAAAATCTGGCCGAGCAGCAAAATCTGGACGGTTTCGACGCCGTTATTAACCTCGCGGGAGAACCCATCGCCGATAAGCGCTGGACGGAAGAGCAAAAACAGCTGTTATGCAGCAGCCGGTGGAACATTACCGAAAAGCTGGTCGAGCTGATCCGCAACAGCCATACGCCGCCTGCCGTGCTGATTTCGGGTTCAGCAGTGGGCTATTACGGCGATCTCGGCGAGGTGGTGGTGACCGAGGAAGAGCCTCCCCATAACGAGTTTACCCATAAGCTCTGCGCCCAGTGGGAGCGTATCGCCTGCGCGGCGCAGAGCGATCGGACCCGCGTCTGCCTGCTGCGGACCGGTGTCGTCCTCGCGCCGAAAGGCGGCATTCTGGCGAAGATGCTTCCCCCTTTCAGGCTAGGACTCGGTGGCCCCATCGGTAATGGCCGTCAGTATATGGCGTGGATCCATATCGACGATATGGTCAACGGGATTCTCTGGCTGCTGGATAACGATCTGCGCGGGCCGTTTAACATGGTTGCGCCGTATCCGGTGCGAAATGAACAGTTTGCCCACGCGCTGGGACATGCCCTGCACCGCCCGGCGATATTGCGCGTGCCTGCGACGGCGATTCGGCTGCTGATGGGTGAAGCGTCTGTTCTGGTTCTGGGCGGACAGAGAGCGCTGCCAAAACGGCTGGAAGCGGCCGGGTTTGCGTTCCGCTGGTATGAATTAGAAGAGGCGCTGGGGGATGTGGTGCGGTGAATATGGTACAGTGACAGGCCATGTTCCGAAGAAATGGCGTAACAATGGCAACCATCACCACTCCCCGGCTTTACCTCACCCCTTTTGAACCCACTGACTGGGCCTTCTTCCGCTCGCTGCGTGAAGATCGCCGCATCATGCGCTATATGGCCGCCATCGCCCCGGAAAAAGAGACCCGACGCGTGTTTGCCGCGCGACTCGCTGCTGCTCATGTGTTTGTCATTCGCGCCCGGGATGATGATACGCCGCTGGGCGATATCGGCCTGCAAATCAGCGCTGAGAATCGTGAAGAGGCCGACATCGGCTATACGGTTGTGCCTGCCGCGCAGGGGAAAGGTATCGCCAGCGAAGCGCTGCGCGCGGTGTGTGATTACGCCTTTAACCAGACCGGCGTGAAGGCGATTAATGCGTACGTGCTGGCGGACAACGGCGGGTCGAAACGGGTGCTGGAGAAAGCCGGGTTTGTGCGTATGCAGGTACTGGAAAAGGCGTATGAGATTGACGGCGTGCGCTATGACGACTGGGTGTACCGGCTGGAGTGTAGTGCGGCCTGAATGCCGGGCGGCACTGCGTTTGCCCGGCCTACGGTTTTGTAGGCCCGGTAAGCGAAGCGCCACCGGGCGATTGGGCTGCACTGCGGTCTGATGCCCTCTTACTTCAGGGAGCCTTTAAGGAACTGCTGCAAACGCGGGCTTTGCGGGTTTGCCAGCACCTCGTCCGGGTGGCCCTGCTCTTCAATTTTCCCCTGATGCAGGAAAATCACGTGGTTCGAGACGTTACGGGCGAAGCCCATCTCGTGCGTCACCACCACCATCGTTTTGCCCTCTTCGGCCAGCTTCTGCATGATGCGCAGCACTTCGCCAACGAGTTCAGGGTCCAGTGCGGAGGTCGGTTCGTCGAACAGCAGCACCTCGGGCTCCATCGCCAGCGCGCGGGCGATAGAGACACGCTGCTGCTGACCGCCGGAGAGATGCACCGGGTATTTCATCTGCTGGCGTTCGTCGATACCCACTTTCGCCAGGTATTTCACCGCGCGCTCGCGGGCTTCATGCTTGCTCAGGCCCAGCACCTGAACCGGCGCTTCCATCACGTTCTCCAGCACCGTCATGTGGCTCCAGAGGTTGAAGTGCTGGAAAACCATCGTCAGGCGGGTACGCAGCAGGCGTAGCTGATTTTTATCCGCAACCTTCAGCTGTCCGTCTTTGTCACGGACCAGGTTAATATTCTGCCCGCTCACCACAATCGAGCCTTCGCTCGGTTTTTCGAGGAAGTTAATGCAGCGCAGGAAGGTACTTTTTCCCGAGCCGGATGAGCCGATGATACTGATCACGTCGCCCGCATTCGCCTGCAGCGACACCCCTTTTAGCACTTCATGTTCGCCGTAGCGTTTGTGCAAATCAATTACGTTTAATTTGTTCTCAGCCATCATCTTTCTCAGTGCGTCGAAGAAGGTTTTATATGCTGCAACCAGCGTTTTTCAGCCTTACGGAACAGGCTAATCAGAACATAAGAGATAATTAAATAGAGCACCGCCGCAATGCCAAACGCGGTAAACGGCTGATAGGTTGCGGAGTTAATATCGCGCGCGATTTTGAGCAGGTCCGGCACCGTCGCGGTAAAGGCGAGCGCAGTCGAGTGCAGCATCAAAATCACTTCGTTACTGTAGGCTGGTAACGCGATACGCAGGGCCGATGGCAGAATGATGCAGCGGTAGAGTTTCACCGACGAGAAGCCGTAGGCCCGGGCAGCTTCAATTTCACCGTAAGGAACAGAACGAATCGCCCCCGCGAAAATCTCCGTGGTGTAGGCGCAGGTGTTGAGCGTCAACGCCAGCACCGTACAGTTCAGACCGCTGCGGAAGAACGCATTCAGCATCTCAGTGCCTTTTACGATCTCCAGCGTATACATTCCCGAGTAGAACACCAGCAGCTGCACGTACAGCGGCGTACCGCGAAAGACGTAGGTGAACAGCCAAATCGGGAACTGGATAAATTTATTGTTCGAGACGCGGCCAATGGCGAGAAACACCGCCAGAATACCGCCCATTACCACGGAGGAGATCAGCAGCCAGAGCGTAATCGCCACGCCGGTAAAGCGGTAGCCATCTGTCCACAGCAGCGATTTCCAGTATTCCTGAATAATCTCAATCACAGGTCAGCCCTCTTCACACCCACGGAGTAGCGACGCTCCAGCAGAAGCAGCACACCATTGGAGACGGTCGTAAAGACCAGATAAATCACGCCACAGACCACCGCAAAATAGAACGGCTCCCAGGTGCTCTTACCCGCCAGCTGAGTCGCTTTCACGACGTCTTCCAGACCGAGCAGCGAGACCAGCGCTGTTGCTTTGAGGATAACCTGCCAGTTGTTCCCGATGCCCGGCAGCGCGTAGCGCATCATGGCCGGGAACATAATCCGACGAAACGTTTGTGATGAGGTAAAACCAAATGCGGTTGCCGCCTCAATGTGACCTTTCGGCACGGCCATGTAAGCACCGCGGAAGGTTTCAGTGAAGTAGGCGCCGTAGATAAAACCGAGGGTAATAATACCGGCCACCATCGGGTCGATATCAATTTGTCCCATGCCCATCGCGTCTGTTATGCCGTTAAGCGCAATCTGCAGACCGTAAAAGATCAGCAGCATCAGCACCAGATCGGGAACGCCGCGAATGAGCGTGGTATAGCCTTCAAAGATTAGCGCCAGCGGTTTGTTAGCTGAAAGCTTCGCCCCTGCGCCTGCCAGACCTATCAGCACCGCCAGCACCACGGAGCTGATAGCCAGCTCAAGGGTGACAAGCGCGCCCTGTAAAATAACGCCAGAAAATCCGTACAGCATACCGCGAGCCCTGTCGTATCGTGAGTGGTGGAACCGTGTCTTTTCCCCTCCCGCCGTGGGAGGGGCCGCACGTTATATGACGGGGCGATTAGCCGCCGTAAACATTAAAATCAAAGTACTTTTTCGCCAGCTTGTCGTACGTGCCGTCTGCGCGCATTTCAGCGAACGCCTTGTTCAGCGCCTCACGCAGCTCGTTGTCTTCTTTGCGCAGGCCCATACCGGTGCCCACACCAAACAGCTTCACATCCTTAATGGACGGGCCGCCAAACTTGTAATCTTTACCTACCGGCGTTTTCAGGAAGCCTTCGCTAGCCGCGACTTCATCCTGGAATGCGGCATCAATACGGCCTGCCGTCAGGTCAGCGTAGATATTTTCCTGGCCCTGATAGGAGACAATTTCAATCCCCTTCGGTGCCCAGTGCTCGTTGCCGTAGGTTTCCTGAGTGGTGCCCTGCAGCACGCCCACGCGTTTGCCCTTCAGCGATTCCAGCGTAGGCTGAATATCAGACGATTTCGCCACCACCAGACGTGAATCGGCCGCGTAGAGTTTGTCGGTGAAGGCAATCTCCTGCTGGCGTTTTTCAGTGATGGAGAGGGAGGACATGATTACGTCGATTTTTTTCGCTTTCAGGGACGGGATCAGCGCATCCAGCGGGTTCTCAACGTAGGTACACTGTGCTTTGATGCGTTTGCACAGCTCATTGGCCAGATCGATGTCAAAACCGACCAGTTCACCCTTTGAATTCTTCGATTCGAACGGCGCATAGGTAGGGTCGGTACCAATTCGAATTTTCTGCGGAATAGCTGCGAATGCCACGGTGGCGCTGGAAAAGGCCAGTACCAGTGATAATGACAACACGAGTTTTTTCATATTTGTCCTCAACAAACTGTCTTCATACGGGATTTTTACGACGACGGGGTGGTGCTAATGTGCCATTAATCCCCTCAGTCAGGCAAAGATTAATGCCTTTCCAGCGGGAATTTTTGCATTATTAATGCGTAAGTATGCACACAGCGATCCAATACAGTGCATCAAATGCACCGTATTGGGTCAACCGCTCCCGTAACGCACCTTTCCGGTGCGTCACCGCCAGGTGTTATTCACCGTATACGTTGAAGTCGAAGTATTTCTTCGCCAGTTTGTCGTAAGTACCGTCTTTACGCAGCTCTGCAAAGGCTTTGTCGAAGGCGGCTTTCAGCTCGGTATCATCCTTACGCAGGCCAATCCCGGTGCCGTCGCCAAAGTACTTTTTGTCTTTCACCGACGGGCCTGCAAACGCGTAGTCTTTACCCGCAGGCTGCTTCAGGAAGCCTTCGCTCGCAGCGACTTCATCCTGGAATGCCGCATCCAGACGGCCTGCCGCCAGGTCAGAGTAAATCAGATCCTGGTTCTGGTAAGCCACCACGTCTACGCCCTTCTCACGCCAGTTAGCATTGGCATAGCCTTCCTGCGTCGAGCCCTGAAGCACGCCGACATGCTTGCCCTTCAGCGAGTCGATGGTGGGCTTAATCGGGGAGCCTTTAGGCGCAATCAGGCGAGAATCCGCGGCGTAGAGCTTGTCAGAGAAGGCAATCTCCTGCTGGCGTTTTTCAGTGATGGAAAGAGAAGAGATAATGGCGTCGATTTTCTTGGCTTTCAGCGACGGGATTAACGCGTCAAAGTCGCTGCCCACCCATGTGCATTTCACCGCAATGCGTTTGCACATTTCATTACCCAGATCGATATCAAACCCCACGAAATCGCCTTTCGCATCCTTGGAAGAGAATGGCGCGTAGGTTGCGTCTGTACCGATACGAACCGTCTGTGGAAGCGCTGCGTAGCTACCTGCTGCCGCACTTAACCCCACCAGCAAAGACAGAGCCAGAACCGTCTTCTTCATACATTTACCCTCAAGTACCGTGATTTTATTATGTATTGTGTTGTGTGTTGTGTTGCAGGCTTCATCTTGCAGGTCTTATGCCACATTGCCGTCTGGTTAAAACTTCGACGTTAAATATGTTAATAAAACGTTGCGATACTGCCTTAATGGTGAAAGATAGCAGGTCTGCCGAACGAACCGGAGAGAGAAAAAGGGAAAAAACGAATTAAATGTCGAGGATATGATCGCCGTTGCATAATTGCCCTGAAACAGGGCAACGTGTCTTTTTATGCACCGGCTATGTGCACAGATTCAGGCACCCTGCCAGCGGGTGAAGAGATCCTCGGGCAGGTCGATGTCGAACTGATCGAGTACGCGGTTAACGGTCTGGTTGATAACGTCGTCCAGCGTTTGCGGACGATGGTAGAACGCGGGCACCGGCGGCATGATCACAGCCCCCAGCTCAGCAGCCTGCGTCATTAAGCGCAGATGGCCCAGGTGCAGCGGCGTTTCCCGCACGCACAGCACCAGAGGACGCCGCTCCTTCAGCACCACATCCGCCGCACGCGTCACCAGGGTGTCGGTGTAGCTGTTCACAATGCCGGAGAGCGTTTTGATTGAACAGGGCAGGATCACCATGCCGGCGGTTTTAAACGAGCCTGAGGAGATGCTGGCGGCGATATCACGGGCATCGTGAACGACATCCGCAAGCGCCTGAACATCGCGCAGGGTGAGATCGGTTTCCAGAGAGAGGGTCTGCCGCGCCGCCTGGCTCATCACCAGATGGGTTTCGACGTCCGCCACGTTACGCAGAACCTGTAGCAAACGTACGCCGTAAATCGCGCCGCTGGCACCGCTGAGCCCAACTATGAGTCGTTTCATGATTTTCGCCCTTACTGATTTCAGGGCAGACTGTGCAGGATTTTGCGGGGAGTTGCAAGTGAGGGCATACGCCCTCACCTGCCGGAACATCAACCTTCGTTGTGCATCTCTAGGCTTTCGAGATCGTTTTGCAGCTGGACGGCTTTGGCGTCGTCGTTGCGCAGCGAATCAAGATAGTCGAGGTACTGCTGGTCAACGTCTTTGGTCACGTAAATGCCGTTGAACACGGAGCATTCAAACTGCTGAATTTCCGGATTCTCGGCACGCACCGCGTCGATGAGGTCGTTCAGATCCTGGAAAATCAGGCCGTCAGCGCCGATGATCTGGCGAATTTCATCCACTTCACGACCATGAGCGATCAGCTCGTTGGCGGTTGGCATATCAATACCGTACACGTTCGGGAAGCGAATCTCCGGCGCAGCAGAGGCCAGATAGACTTTCTTCGCACCCGCTTCGCGGGCCATCTCGATAATCTGCTCAGAGGTGGTACCGCGAACGATGGAGTCATCCACCAGCAGAACATTCTTGTCGCGGAATTCCGCGCGGTTAGCGTTCAGCTTGCGGCGCACGGACTTACGGCGCAGATGTTGCCCAGGCATGATAAAGGTGCGGCCAACGTAGCGGTTCTTCACGAAGCCCTGACGGTATGGCTTATCCAGAATGCGGGCGATCTCCAGCGCGATATCGCAGGAGGTTTCCGGGATAGGAATCACCACGTCGATGTCGAGATCGTCCCACTCGCGGGCAATCTTCTCGCCGAGCTTCGTGCCCATGTTGACGCGCGCGCTGTAGACGGAAATCTTGTCGATGAACGAATCCGGACGTGCAAAATAGACGTATTCAAACAGGCACGGGTTGCTGACCGGGTTGTCGGCACACTGACGGGTGAACAGCTGGCCCTTCTCGGTGATGTAGACCGCTTCGCCCGGCGCAACGTCGCGCAGGAATTCGAAGCCCAGGGTATCCAGCGCCACGCTCTCCGAGGCAACCATATATTCGGTACGGCCATCGCCGAGGTCGCGCTTGCCGAGCACCAGCGGACGAATGCCGTTTGGATCGCGGAAGGCCACCATGCCGTGACCGATGATCATCGCCACGCAGGCGTACGCACCGCGGATCTGACGGTTGGTCGCGGCAATCGCGGCAAAAATGTTGTCCGCTTCCAGCGGATAGTGACGGAAGTTATCCAGCTCGCTGGCGAACACGTTGAGCAGGATTTCAGAATCAGAGGTGGTGTTAATGTGGCGACGTTTCTCTTCGAACAGCTTTTTACGCAGCTCATGCGCGTTGGTCAGGTTGCCGTTATGGGCAAGGGTGATGCCATACGGTGAGTTGACGTAGAAAGGCTGTGCCTCAGAGGCGCTGGAACTGCCAGCGGTAGGATAACGAACGTGACCGATCCCCATATTACCTTGCAGACGCTGCATATGGCGGGCTTCAAACACATCGTTTACCAGGCCATTCGCCTTGCGTAAACGGAAGCAGTTGTTTGCATCAATGGTGATGATACCCGCAGCATCCTGCCCACGGTGCTGAAGCACCGTTAACGCGTCATAAATCGACTGGTTTACCGGCATGAAACCGGCGATACCGACAATACCGCACATTCGTCTTTTCCTCGTTAAGCCACATCTCAGGGTTTATGCCCTGGGCAAAAAACTCGACGAGCTTTGCAGATAGTCAAAGAACCATCTGATGATGAAGCTGAACTCTGGAATGAGCTGCGATTTCTGCCAGTCTTCACTTTTGGAGAACCCGGTAAAGGTATCCAGGAAGAACAGGATCGCGGCCACAATCAGCACGCCTCGCAACGCCCCGAAACAGATCCCGAGTACCCTGTCCGTTCCTGACAGACCGGTTTTCTCGACCAGCTGACCTATCACGTAATTGACGATAGCGCCAACAATCAGCGTCGCGATAAACAGCACCGCGATGGCGATTCCATTTCGGACCAGTTCATCTTCAAAGCCCGTGAACCAGACAGACAGGTAAGTGTAGTAATGACTGGCGACAAAGAAAGCACAACCCCAGGTCACCAGCGATAACGCTTCACGAACAAAGCCACGGATCAGGCTAACCAGACAGGAAAAACCAATCACCGCAATGATGGCGTAATCAATCCAGACCATATGTGTCCCACGATTAAACGCCCTGTCATCCAGTTCGGGGCGAATTCTAACAGAAAAAGAAAACGTTTGCGTAGGGATTTCCTTCCCGCGCGTAAATAAAAAAGGCGCTGAAAAAATGTTCAACGCCGTGGCTTATCGCCTCTCTCTTACAGGAGCAGGTCGTACTTAGTTCGCGCTGTAGCCCATCACCACACCGCTCAGGCCGGAGATCTGCTTCAGCTCACCCAGCGACCCTTTCAGTTTGTCTTTAGACGCTTCTGGCCCCACGAGGATACGGGTAATTTTACCCTGCACCGGCGTGGAAGGTGAAGTGTAAACACGATATCCCGCACTGCGCAGTTTACCCACCACCTCATTCACCTTGTCCGCATTTTTCAGCGCACCGAGCTGCACCACGTAGGCTTTGCCCGTTGGGGCAGCAGCGTCCTGCTGCGTCGGTTTTGCTGGCGGAGGCGTCTCTGACGCTGCGGCGAGCTGTTCTGCCGCTTTATCACGCTGCGGTTTCGGCTGCGGCTTCTCAACCGGCTTCGGTTTTTCAACCGGTTTAGGCTGCTCGACCGGCACAGGATCGATATCGCTGTTGCTCGTGGCCGCCAGGCGAGACGGATCGAGCGACGGTGCGGCGGCATCGCCCGCGCGCACCTCTTCCGCCGCCCCTTCCGGAGGCTGAGCAGGCAGCGCCTGCGTCGCCGCGGGCAGCATATCCGGCTCATCGCGGTCGCCCGGTTTCGGCACCAGCGGAATCGCGGCAAACTCATCCTGATAATGCTTTTTCTGCCCGTCGAGCAGCCCGGGAAGAATAATCACCCCGAGCGCGACCAGCACAATGGTTCCTGTTAAACGGTTCTGAAACTTACTCGCCACCGGTTCTCCCCGCGTCCATCACTTCCATGACATGTGCCACCGTGTGGAATGAACCACACACCAGCACGGTATCTTCTGGTTTAGCCTCCGCCATCGCGGCATGCCAGGCCTGCGCCACGCTACTGTAGATTGCGCCTTTGCCGAGATGTTCCATCAGTTGCTCAGCCGTCGCGCCGCGTGGCCCCTCCAGAGGAGCACAATACCAGCTATCGACCACACTCTCCATGCAGGCCAGCGTCCCGCCGATATCTTTATCATGAAGCATACCGATAACCGCCAGCACGCGCCCGGTTTTTGGTAACGATTTGAGACGTCCCGCGAGATACGCCGCCGCGTGGGGGTTGTGCGCCACATCCAGAATCAGGCGCGGTGACTCGCTCACAATCTGGAAACGTCCTGGCAGAATCGCGTTTTGTATACCCTCGCGGATCGCCTGTTCGCTGACCACGAGGCCGCTGGCGCGCAGTGCCGCCAGCGCGGTTGCCGCATTTGGCTGCGGGACCTGCGGCAGCGGCAGGTTATCCAGCGCCCCCTGCGCGTCGCTAAAGCGCCAGCCGTTGTCCTGAACCTCATACTGCCAGTCAACGCCGCGGCGCAGCAGCTGTGCGCCCTTTTCGTTCGCCACGTCAGCAATGGTGTGCGGCATGTCCGGCTCGCCCACCACGGCAGGTTTATTTGCCCGGAAAATACCGGCCTTCTCGCGGCCAATGCTTTCACGATCGGGCCCCAGCCAGTCGATATGATCCAGCGCGATGCTGGTCACTACCGCCACGTCTGCATCGACGATATTGGTCGCATCAAGACGTCCGCCAAGACCAACCTCAAGGATCACCACGTCCAGCTGGGCCTGTTTGAACAGCCACAGGGCCGACAGAGTGCCGTATTCAAAATAGGTTAATGAGGTCTCTCCGCGCGCGGCTTCAATTTCCGCGAACGATGCCGTATGCGCGGATTCCGGCAGCTCGCGGTTCTGCACACGAACCCGCTCGGTGTAGCGTACCAGATGTGGCGAGCTGTACACGCCGACCCTATAGCCCGCCGCCATCAGGACGGATTCCAGCGTGCGGCAGGTGGTACCTTTGCCGTTGGTGCCTGCGACGGTGAACACGAAAGGCGCCGGTTTCAGCACATCAAGACGCGCGGCAACCTGGCTTACGCGCTCAAGCCCCATATCGATGGTTTTACTGTGCAGGTTTTCCAGATAAGAAAGCCACGCGGCCAGGGGCGACGTGGCTTGGGGAATGCTTTTATTTTCCATAATGCCCGGTTGTCATTAACAGATTAGAAAGCAAAAGGGCAGCGCCAACCGGCCCTGCCCTTTTCAGTTATCAGGCCTCGGGTTCCTGATCCGGTACCACCACGCCTTCACGCGGCTCATCCGGGTTCGGCGCTGGCAGATTCATCAGCTTCGCCAGGATGCGCGCCAGCTTTAGGCGCATTTCCGGACGGCGGACGATCATGTCGATGGCGCCTTTCTCAATGAGGAACTCACTGCGCTGGAATCCCGGCGGCAGTTTTTCACGAACGGTCTGCTCGATAACGCGAGGACCCGCAAAGCCGATCAGCGCTTTTGGCTCAGCGACGTTCAGGTCGCCCAGCATCGCGAAGCTCGCGGAGACGCCGCCCATGGTTGGGTCGGTCAGCACGGAGATGTACGGCAGACCGCGCTCCTGCATCTTCGCCAGCGCTGCAGAGGTTTTAGCCATCTGCATCAGGGACATCAGGGCTTCCTGCATACGTGCTCCGCCGGAGGCAGAGAAGCAGATCAGCGGACAGTTGTCTTCCAGCGCCTGCTCAACGGCACGCACGAAGCGCGCACCGACCACGGAGCCCATTGAGCCACCCATAAAGGAGAACTCAAACGCAGCGGCAACAACCGGCATCCCATGCAGGGTACCTTTCATGACGACCAGCGCGTCTTTCTCACCGGTCTCTTTCTGTGCGGAGGCCAGACGATCTTTATATTTTTTGGAGTCGCGGAACTTCAGCACGTCTTTTGGCTCAAGCTCGCTGCCCAGTTCTACCAGAGAACCTTCGTCCAGCAGGCTATGCAGGCGGTTGCGCGCCGACATACGCATATGGTGGTCACACTTCGGACACACCTCAAGGTTGCGCTCCAGCTCTGCGCGATACAGAACCTGGCCGCAGCTATCACACTTCGTCCATACCCCTTCAGGAATGCTCGCTTTACGCGTTGGGGTAATGTTGCTTTTAATTCGTTCAATCCAGCTCATTGATAACCTTTCTGCCTGAACCTGGTCGTATGCCAGTTTTGCTATAAGAGGCGAATAATGCCATTTTTGCCTCCAACAGACCATGAATGTTGCACATTAAAACATAACAGCCCGAAACTTTGGATAAAAAAGTGGTCGAACCGCCAGTGTGCATTTACTTCGCTTGCTTTGCCGCCGCACGTTTATGACGAATGATTTCGATAACGCCCGGCAGTACGGAAAGCACAATAATCGCTACAATCAGTAACTTAAGATTTTCCTGAACCACAGGGAGATCGCCAAACAGGTAGCCTGCATAGGTAAACAGCAGTACCCAAAGCAGCGCCCCCACGACGTTATACATGGCAAAATGACGATAGGACATATGTCCCATTCCCGCCACAAACGGTGCAAATGTACGCACAATAGGCACAAAGCGCGCAAGGATAATGGTTTTTCCGCCATGGCGTTCATAAAACGCATGCGTTTTATCTAAATAGCTGCGACGGAAAATTTTTGAATCCGGATTGCTGAACAGCCGCTCACCGAATACGCGTCCAATCGTGTAGTTGACCGCATCACCGACGATGGCGGCAATCACCATCAGCACCACCATAAGATGCACATTCAGATCGTTGGTGGGCAGCGCCGATAACGCCCCGGCGACAAACAGCAGTGAATCGCCCGGCAGGAACGGCGTGACAACCAGCCCGGTTTCACAGAACAGAATGAGGAACAGAATGGCATAAACCCAGACGCCATACTGCGCGACCAGCTCTGCCAGGTGAACATCAATATGCAGGATGAAATCAATCAAAAAACGAATTACGTCCATATTGTCTAAGCCTTAATTGCACCTTTGTTTAGTCCGCTAAAAACAGCGGCCCCATTGGCGGTTTCGGCAGGTCAAACCGATCCGGATAGTCTACCGAGACCAGATACAGCCCTTCCGCTTTCGCCGTGGCTGCCGCAAGCGTTCTGTCCTTCGCTGCCAGCAGGTCTGCAATCCAGCTCTCCGGCTGGTGTCCGGCACCCACTTCCATCAGGCTGCCCACAATATTCCGCACCATATGATGTACAAAGGCATTGGCTTTGATATCCACCACCACATACGCGCCAAAACGGCTGACGTGAATGTGCATGACATTACGCCACGGCGTGCGGGACTGACACTGCACCGCACGAAACGAGGTAAAGTCATTTTCACCAATCAGACACTGCGCCGCGCGATGCATGCGTTCCGCATCGAGCGGTTCATAAAAATGCGTCACGCCCTGGCTTAACACCGCCGGACGCAGACGCTGGTTGTAGATGACATAACGGTAACGACGCGCGGTGGCGCTGAAACGCGCATGAAAATCATCCGGCACAGCTTTCACCCAGCGCACCGCAATGTCACCAGGCAAATTCGCATTTACACCCAGCGTCCAGGCGGCATCCTTACGCACGGCGGTGGTCTCAAAGTGCACCACCTGCCCCGTACCGTGAACGCCCGCGTCCGTACGGCCTGCGCACAGGACGTTAATCGGCTCGTTTGCCACCTGAGAGAGCGCTTTCTCCAGTTTCTCCTGGACGCTGCGCACCTCATTCTGACGCTGCCAGCCATAATATTTACTGCCGTCGTACTCAATACCGAGGGCAATTTTATGAACCGGCTTTTGTTCCACGTCTGACATCAGTACAGGTACTCCTGCACCAGTTTCTCGGCGATCTTGACCGCCATCAGCGCGCCACCGAAACGAACGTTGTCGGCAACGGACCAGAACTGAACCTGCTCCGGCATACCGTAGTCGTTACGCACGCAGCCCACGGAAAGATGCGCGCTACCGGTGGCGTCGCCTACCTGCGTCGGGAACTCGCTCTCTTCAGAGAGGACGATGTCTTCCCCACGGCCAAACGCATCGCGCGCCTCTTCTGCCGCCAGGGGACGCAGCGCTTCAAAGCCGACCATCTGCGCGTGACCGTAGAAGACCGGGGACTGCACGACGCTTGCGGAGATCATCAGGCCATCGTCCTGCAGAATTTTACGCACCTCATCGACGATACGACGCTCTTCGCGTACGGAACCCTCGCGGTCCGGCAGCAGCGGCAGCATATTGAACGCCAGCTGGCGGCCAAAGAAATCATCTTCGTCAATCGGGATACCGTTCAGCAGCTTCGCGCTCTGCCCGGCCAGCGCGTCAACGGCCTTTTTGCCGTTTGCGGACGCGGACAGCAGGCTGGTCACGGTAATGCGCGACAGGCCGCCGTCGTCGATCAGCGGTTTCAGGGCGGTCAGCAGCTGGCTGGTCAGGCTGTTCGGTACCGCAATGACGTTACGGTTGCGGTAGTCAGCCAGTACAAACGGGTTCACGTCCGGCACCACCAGCGGCACATCCGGCTCCATGGAGAACAGACCGCTCAGATCGATGACCAGACAGCCTGCGTTGGTCGCCTCTTCAACGTACGCCGCAGTGGCTTCAGCGCCCGCGGCGAAAAACGCCAGCTGCGCCTGCGTCCAGTCGAACGCCGCCGCATCCTGAACAATGACGGATTTATTGTTAAAACGCAGATGCTCACCCGCGCTATCCGTTCGCGCCAGCGCATAGATATCGCCCACCGGGAACTGACGCTCAGCAAGCGTTTCGAGCAGGGCTTCGCCCACGGCACCCGTGGCACCTAAAATGGCAATGTTCCAGCCTTCAGACATGGTGGTTTACTCCAGAAATAAAAAAGCGTCCCTGTCGGAGTATCCGACAGGGAGCATTAAGAAGACATTAATGCGCCGGGTGATGAACGGCGTTAAACCCCAGCTTGTGCAGCAGCGTCGCCGCCGACGCGTCGTCGCACATCACATAGAGGGAAGACCACTCGCGGCGCTCAACGTAGTTCTTGCGCAGCTTATCAAACTCACCCGGGATCCCCGCCACTTTACGCAGCAGCGCATCATCGCGGCGCACATCATACACCAAATGCACCAGCCTTTTCAGCGTTGCCTGATCGAGCGGGCCGTGAAGGGTAATGCGGCCAAATTCAGGCGCGGGGAGTAAGGTATCCAGCGCCACCTGCTGCGGATGGCCGATAAAGGCGCTGTAGGCTTCGAAGACCTGCGTCGTACCGCGGGCTTTCCCTTCGAGGGTATAACCAGCGATATGCGCCGTGCCCACATCAACCTTATTTAGCAGTTCAACGTTGAGGTCCGGCTCCGGCTCCCAGACGTCCAACACCACGCTGAGGTCTTGTCCTTCGTTCAGACACGTCAGCAGCGCGGCGTTATCGACTACCGGACCACGGCAGGCATTTATCAGAATAGTGCCAGCCTTCAGACGGCGAATTAACGCCTCATCGGCCAGATGCAGAGACTTATACGGCCCCTCTTTAAACAGCGGCGTGTGGAACGTCAGCACGTCGCACTGTTCAACCAGCTCGTCCAGCGAACGGAAATCCCCATCATCGCCGTTGTCTTTGCGCGGCGGATCGCACAGCAACGTGCGGATCCCTAACGCTTCCAGGCGCTTTTGCAGGCGTCCGCCGACGTTACCCACGCCGACAATCCCCACGGTGCGGTCTTTCAGCGCAAACCCGTCGCGCTCGGCCAGCATCAGCAGCGAGGAGAAAACGTATTCCACGACGGCAATCGCGTTACAGCCCGGCGCGGCGGAGAAACCGATTCCGGCCTGCTTCAGCCATTTATCATCCACATGATCGGTCCCTGCCGTTGCGGTCCCAACGAACTTAATCGCCTTACCGGTGAGCAACGCCTCATTTACTTTGGTCACCGAGCGCACCATCAGGGCGTCGGCATCGTCCAGTTCGTTGACCGGGATCGGGCGACCAGGAACAGCCTTAACGTTACCCAGGCGGCTAAACAGCTCACGGGCGTAAGGCATATTTTCATCAACGAGGATTTTCACGTCTGAGTACCTGTTTGAGAGGAAGAAAACCTGCCAAGTGTGCCATAATCTGGCCGCCAGGCATATACGTCTGCCAGGTTTACGCTGAGTTTTGACTTTAAGGATTTTTGACGATGCAGCCCATTTCAGGTACGCCGCCACGCCCTCCGGGTGAAGGCCCCGTCACGCCAAACGTTGCCGGTGAACAACCGCTATCCACGCAACAGCGCACCGTGCTGGAGCGACTGATCACGCGCCTGATTGCGCTGACTTCACAGCAAAACGCGGAAGTCTGGGCCGGGGTGAAGCATGATTTAGGCGTGAGGAACGACGCACCGCTGCAGTCGCGCCATTTCCCCGCTGCCGAGCAAAATCTGAACCAGCGTATTACAACCGCGCAGCAGAACCACACCACGCGCCAGATTGTTTCTCAGCTGACGGAGCTGCTGGGCCAGGGAAATAACCGCCAGGCGGTGAGTGATTTTATTCGCCAGCAGTATGGTCAGACCGCGCTGGGCCAACTGACGCCCGACCAGCTCAAAACCGTGCTGACGCTGCTGCAGAACAATGAGCTGTCGATTCCGCAGCCGCAGGTGCGCCCGGCGACCGAGCGCCCGCTGCTGCCCGCCGAGCACAATACGCTCAAGCAGATGGTGACAAAGCTGGCCGCGGCCACCGGCGAGCCGACGAAGCTTATCTGGCAATCCATGCTGGAGCTGTCGGGCGTGAAGGCAGGCGAGCTGATCCCGGCCAAACAGTTTACCCATCTGGTGACCTGGCTCCAGGCACGCCAGACGCTCAGCACCCAGAGCGCCCCTACCCTGCATACTGTGCAGGCCGCGCTGAAACAGCCGCTTGAGCCGCACGAGTTCGAGGTGATTCGGGATTATGCCCAGCAGAACTGGCAGGCCACGCCACAAACGGTACTGACTACCGCGCAGGTGCAGGATCTGCTCAACCAGATCTTTGTTCGCCGCGCCGAGCGCGAAGGAGGCGTACCGGAGGTGAGAAATATTCAGCCGATCTACAGCCCGCTGTTTGCGCCGGTCGTGGAGACCTTCAGAACACTTTCTGCGCGTCCGGGATTGATGTTTATTGCATTACTGATTGCGCTGGCGATTTTCTGGCTGGTTGCCTGATATTTTGCCCGGTGGCGCTGCGCCTTACCGGGCCTACAACGGCTTGAACCGTAGGCCGGGTAAGGCGCAGCCGCCACCCGGCAACAACGACTCACGTTCTGCGAAACGCCACCAGCGTCACCACGATCCCCACCACCGCGGAAACCGCACCGGCCAGGAAGACGGACGGATAGCCAAACGAGGTGGCTAACACCCCGGCCAGCGGCCCGGTTACCCCGTATGAGATATCCTGAAACGCCGCATAGCCGCCGAGCGCCGTCCCGCGCACCTGCGGAGCCACGCGCTTCACCACTTCAACGCCCAGCGCCGGAAAGATCAGAGAACAGCCGCAGCCGGTCAGCGCCGCACCAAGCAGCGCAACGGATGCCACGGGTGCATTCCACAACAGCAGAAGACCGATGGTTTCAATGACCAGCGACGCCACCGCCACCTTCACGCCACCAAAGCGATCCGGCATCCAGCCGAAGAAGACGCGCATCAGCACAAACGCGCCGCCAAACGCGGTAAGCGTAAAACCGGCCATCGCCCAGCCGCGGCTCATAAAATAGAGCGAGACGAACGTCCCAATCACCGCAAAACCCACGCCCTGCAGCGCCAGGCCCAGGCCCGGCTGCCAGATTTGGCCGACCACGCTCCACAGGGAAGGACGCTCGCCTTTGTGCGCGGGCACCTTACGCACCGAGCCGTTAAACGCCCATGCCGCCAGCGGCAGCGCCATGGTGGTGGCAGCCAGCGCCGCAAAACCGAACTGGCTGTTGATCAGCAGCCCAAGCGGTGCCCCGGCGGCCAGCGCGCCGTAGATGGCCATGCCGTTCCAGGACATCACCTTGCCGGAACGTGCTGGCCCCACCAGCCCCATTCCCCAGGTCAGGGTGCCGGTCAGCAGCTGGCTTTCACCAAAGCCCAGGATTAAACGGCCCAGCACCAGCAGCGCAAATTTATACGCCGCGTCGACCGGCAGAAGAGCCGCCAGCAGCCATGCGCCGCCCGCCAGGCCGCAGGCAAACATGCCCTGCAGCGCCGAACGTTTGGCACCGTGCTGGTCCGCCAGCCGTCCGGCGTAGCCGCGGGTTAAAACCGTCGCTAAAAACTGGATACCCACGGCGATGCCGACCATGGTGTTGCCATAGCCCAGCTCCTGGTGTACGAACAGCGGGATCACCGGCAGCGGCAGGCCAACGGTCATATAGGTCAGGAATACCGCAAAGGCGATACGGAACAGCGAGACGTTCGCTGAAGGGGTTGTTTCTGTTTGAGTTACTGCAGTCATGCTTTACTCCGAAATGAAGAGTAAGGCGGGGAAATGCCACGCCCCCTCTACCTGATTATCAGGATTAAGGTGCGTTGGTTGACGTTAAACGCTTACGCATTATCGTGAGGATAATGTTGAGTGGTGAAGTTTGCCTGTGAGATCAGCCGCTTGTCAATGCATAAAAAAGGGAGCCTTATGGCTCCCCTTTCGAATCAAACATAAAACTTATGCTTTCAGCTTACGCATGACCAGCGTGGCGTTGGTGCCGCCGAAACCGAAGCTGTTGGACATGACGGTAGTCAGCGTCGCGTCCGTTGGTTTGGTCACGATGTTCAGGCCAGCAGCCTGCTCGTCCATCTCTTCGATGTTGATGCTTGGCGCGATAAAGCCGTTTTCCAGCATCAGCAGAGAGTAGATCGCTTCCTGTACGCCAGCCGCACCCAGAGAGTGACCGGTCATGGCTTTGGTCGCGGAGATTGCCGGGCTGTTGTCGCCGAAGACTTCACGGATCGCACCCAGCTCTTTCACGTCGCCTACCGGCGTAGAAGTACCGTGAGAGTTCAGGTAGTCGATTGGGGTGTCAACGCCGTGCATCGCCATCTTCATGCAGCGCACCGCGCCTTCACCGGATGGCGCAACCATGTCGGCGCCGTCAGACGTTGCACCGTAGCCCACGATCTCAGCATAGATGTGCGCGCCACGTGCCAGCGCGTGCTCCAGCTCTTCAACCACAACCATACCGCCGCCGCCCGCGATAACGAAACCGTCACGGTGCGCATCGTAGGTACGGGAGGCTTTGTCCGGGGTCTCATTGTACTTGGTGGACAGTGCGCCCATCGCGTCGAATTCACAGGCCATTTCCCAGCCCAGCTCTTCGCCGCCGCCAGCAAATACGATGTCCTGCTTACCCAGCTGGATCTGCTCAACAGCGTTACCGATACAGTGTGCGGAGGTCGCACACGCGGAGCTGATGGAGTAGTTCACACCGTGGATTTTGAACGGGGTCGCCAGGCACGCGGAAACCGCAGAACCCATGGCTTTCGTGACCACGTACGGACCTACCGCTTTCAGACCACGCGGGCTACGCATGGCGTCAGCACCGAATACCTGCGCTTTAGATGAGCCGCCAGAACCGGCGATCAGACCCACGCGCGGGTTGTTCTGATAAACCTCTTCGCTCAGGCCAGAATCTTTGATCGCTTCCTGCATGGAGAGATAAGCATAAATAGAGGCATCGTTCATGAAACGAACCACTTTGCGGTCGATCAAACCGGTGGTGTCCAGTTTGACGTTACCCCATACGTGGCTACGCATACCTGAATCTTTAAACTCTTCAGAGAAAGTGATCCCGGAGCGTCCTTCACGCAGAGATGCCAGGACTTCCTGCTGGTTATTACCGATGCTGGAAACAATGCCCAGGCCAGTAATCACTGCACGTTTCATTCAATACCTCTGTAAGTCGCACTATAGTAAGTTTCGAGTCGCACAATAGCGTACACTTGTACGCCGAACAAGTCCGATCAGACATTTTCTGCGGAAATTTGCACCGATGGACTCACATCGTTAAGATCGTGCCACTGCCTGTCAGACGAGTAACTTACGTGAAACAAAACGCTATACAACCCGCCAACCTCGAATTCAACGCTGAGGGTACACCTGTTTCCCGAGATTTTGATGACGTCTATTTTTCTAATGATAACGGACTCGAAGAAACTCGCTATGTTTTCCTCGACGGAAACCAGCTCAGCACCCGCTTCCCGGCGCACCCGCGGAGCCTGTTTGTGGTCGCGGAAAGTGGATTCGGCACCGGGCTGAATTTTTTAACCCTCTGGCAGGCGTTTAATCAGTTCCACGCTGCTCACCCTGAGGCTACGCTACAAAGATTACATTTCATCAGTTTCGAAAAATTCCCGCTCACCGCGCACGATCTGCGGCTTGCCCACCAGCGCTGGCCGGAGCTTGCGCCCTGGGCAGAACAGCTTCAGGCGCAGTGGCCGCCCCACATCGGCGGCTGTCACCGTCTGATTCTGGACGGTGGACGCGTCACGCTGGACCTATGGCTCGGCGACATCAACGACCTGACCGACAGGCTCGATGATTCGATGAATCAGAAGGTCGACGCGTGGTTTCTGGACGGTTTTGCCCCTGCCAAAAACCCGGACATGTGGAGCCAGCATCTGTTTAACGCGATGGCGCGGCTGGCGCGCCCTGGGGCTACCCTTGCCACCTTCACCTCGGCGGGTTTTGTCCGCCGTGGGCTGCAGGAGGCGGGCTTTACCATGCAGAAGACCAAAGGCTTTGGCCGCAAGCGCGACATGCTGGTCGGCAGGATGGAGCAGACGCTGGACATCCCCGCTCAGACGCCCTGGTTTGCGCGCCGCGCCAGCGCATCGCGCGACGTAGCGATCGTTGGCGGTGGGATCGCCAGCGCCCTGCTCTCGCTCGCCCTTCTCCAGCGTGGCTGGCAGGTCACGCTCTACTGCGCTGACGACGCGCCCGCCAGCGGCGCATCCGGCAACCGTCAGGGGGCGCTCTATCCGCTTTTAAGCGCACACGATCCGGCCCTGTTCCAGTTTTTCCCCGCGGCCTTTACCTTCGCCCGCCGCCTGTACGACGCGCTGCCAGTGGCATTCGACCACGACTGGTGTGGCGTGACGCAGCTCGGCTGGGATGAGAAGAGCCAGCAGAAGATCGCGCAGATGCTGTCGCTGGGCCTGCCGGAAGAAATTGCCCGCGCGGTCAGTGCGCAAGAGGTGGCGGACACCGCTGGCGTGGAAACCGGGTGGGGGGGCATTCAGTACCCGCTCGGCGGCTGGCTGTGTCCGGCTGAACTGACCGCGGCGGTCATTGCCCTGGCGCAGTCGCGCGGGCTGACGACGCATTATGCCCACAAGGTGGAATCGCTCAGCCGGACAGAACGCTGGGATCTGCGTTTTGTTGATGGCAAGGAGGCGAGCCATGCCAGCGTTGTGCTGGCCAACGGGCATCACATCAGCCAGTTTATCCAGACAGCAGCGTTGCCGGTTTATCCGGTCGGCGGCCAGGTAAGCCATATCCCCACCGCGCCTGCGCTCGGCAAACTGCGCCAGGTGCTGTGCTATGACGGCTATCTGACACCGCAAAATCCGTCTAACGGCCATCACTGCATCGGGGCCAGCTATCATCGTGGCGAAACGGATATGCGCTATAGCGAAGCGGATCAGGCGCAAAACCGCCAGCGCCTGATTGACTGTTTCCCGGATGCGGCGTGGGCGAAAGAGGTTGACGTCAGCGAGGGTGACGCGCGCTGCGGCGTGCGCTGCGCCACCCGCGATCATCTGCCGATGGCGGGCAACGCGCCGGACTATGACGCGACGCTTGCGGCCTATGAAGATCTGGCTGAAAACAAGGAAACGGCGGTGGCCGCACCGGTGTATCCGGAGCTGTTTATGCTGGGCGGGCTGGGTTCCCGTGGGCTGTGCTCTGCGCCGCTGCTGGCTGAAGTATTAGCCGCGCAAATGAGCGACGAGCCAATTCCGCTGGACAGGGTTACGCTTGCGGGACTGAATCCGAATCGCTTGTGGGTAAGGAAACTGCTGAAGGGGAAAATGGTTAAGTAAGGTGCGGCCTGGTGCCCTCACCCTAACCCTCTCCCACAGGGAGAGGGAAAATTAGTAGGCCCGGTAAGCGCAGCGCCACCGGGCGAAAAACAATGACTTAGCGTTTAGCCTGCTGGAACAGGTTGTCCCACATGCCCAGCACCAGTGACTGGTCGCGCGGAGAGAGCTCCCCGGCCTGAATGGCTTTCTCCAGACTGCGGGTCACTTCCTCATGAACAGCGTCGGCAGAGTGATCGTCACCTGCTTCCAGCTCGGCTACCGCGAGCGTCAGGTGACCACGCAGATAACCGCTGGCGAACAGCTCATCATCGCTGGCGTGTTCCACCATGTCATCAATTAACGCCAGAATGCGTGATTCAAATTCTGCGATCATCTTCTTTCCTCTGTTAAAGATCTTCCGGCCAAGGGAAGCTTTCCGCCGCAATCGCCGGCGTGTGGTAATAATTCTGTAAGGCCTCGATCAGGCGCGCCGGACGTGCCGGGATGCCTTTCTCAAGGTATTCCATCACCTGCGCATGCACGCGGCGCTGGAAGACAATACGGTCTGGCTCGAAGTCGCCTTCGAGGTTGTCGCAGCTGACGTTGAACGGGAAACCCGCCGCCACGCAGAACAGCCATTCCAGCGCCTGCGGCTTCACTTCCACATCCTCAAACTGCCCCTGCGTCGCGGCGTCTCGCCCGTCCGGGCAATACCAGTAACCGAAGTCCACCAGCTCGCGACGCGCTTTTCCGGCGATGCACCAGTGCGAAATTTCGTGCAAACCGCTGGCGTAAAAGCCGTGGGCAAAGACGATGCGGTTATACGGAACCTCGTCATCAGCAGGAAGATAGATCGGTTCGTCGTCGCCTTTAATCAGACGGGTATTAAAATCGTCAGCAAAACAGCCGTCAAAGATCTCAATCAGCTGTTCATATTTATGCGTACTGTTCATTAGTGCATCCCCAACCAGGTGAGGATCTCCTGTCCATGGCTGTCATAAAGAAGTTTGGCGCTCATCACGGCCGAGACGATAACGATCATCGGACGGATCAGCCTTTGCCCTTTGCTTAATACCAGGCGCGAGCCTGCGCGCGCGCCCAGGAACTGCCCTGCCATCATCACAAACCCGGTTGCCCAGATGACCTTGCCGCCAATGATAAACAGCAGCAGGCCGCCGACGTTCGAGGTCGCGTTGAGCACTTTGGCATGGGCGGTCGACTTGGCGAGGTTAAATCCGGCCAGCGTCACAAACGCCAGCGCGTAAAACGAGCCTGCCCCCGGGCCGAAGAAACCGTCGTAAAAACCGACGCAGCCCCCGGCAATCAGCGCAAACGGCAGGCCGTGCAGACGACGCTGACGGTCTTCCTCGCCGAGCTTCGGCATCAGCAGGAAATAAAGCCCGATGCAGATGACCAGAACCGGCAGGATCTGGCGCAAAATATCCGACTGCACGTGCTGCACCAGCAGCGCGCCCGACGTGGAACCGATAAAGGTCATCAGAATATTGAGCTTTTGATCGGCCAGGCTCACCACCTTGCGGCGGATAAAATAGAGCGACGCCGAAAGCGAGCCGCCGCAGGCCTGCAGCTTGTTGGTGGCAAGCGCCTGCGCCGGGCTCATGCCCGCCGCCAGCAGCGCGGGTACGGTTAATAGCCCGCCGCCGCCCGCAAGGGCATCAATAAAACCGGCCAGCATAGCCACAAAGAACAGCACCACCAGCAGCAGCGGTGACACCATAAACAGATCGACGAAATTATCCATTAAAGTACATGCTCATCCAGTAGCGCCTGGCAGGAAGGCGGCAACGGAGGCGGTGTCTTCTTCTCAGGCTTAGAGGTTCCAGGTTTTGCCGGTTCAAACCAGCTTTGCAGTTCCGCACCACAGCCATCGCCTGGCGGCGGTAGCGGCTGATCTTCGCATTCCAGGCTGTTCGCCGGGCAGCGCAGACGAACGTGCATGTGCGCACGATGCTGGAACCACGGGCGCACTTTGCGCAACCAGTCGCGATCGGTTCCCTCATCGAGGCAGAGCTGTTGCTTGATAGCCGGGTTGACGAAGATCCGCGTGACGTCGTTATCTTTTGCCGCCAGCTTAATCAGGCTGAAGATATCCGGCGTCCACAGTGAGGGCACAACGCGCTTACCGTCGCTCGACACCAGATCCAGCGCCTGCGGTTTCAGCAACTGGGCTGAACTCCAGCGCGCTTTAGGCAGCTGCAGGAAGATATCGACATCCAGTCCGGTCTGGTGACTGGCGTGTCCACCGTTAAAACGCCCGCCCGCAGGCATCCCCATATCGCCGATCAGCATCGTGCCTAGCCCCAGATTATGCACCTGGTTTCCCAGCCGCTGGATGAACAGCACCAGATCCGGGTGGCCGAAGTAACGACGCTGGTCGGTACGCATCACCTGATAGGTATCCGATTGCAGCGGAAGTTCCTGAGCCCCCACGATACAGCCGTTAGAAAAGGCGCCGATGGACTGCGCGCTCCCCGCCACCGGATGGGTGATTTTTTGCCACGGCGTGGCGGCCAGACTGGCTCCACTGGCAAGCAGCGCCAGCAGAGCAATTGCGGTTTTTTTCATGTTTACCAGCGTGGAATGGTGGTCGTCACATCCGCATTCTGCGCGCGCTGGCGCAGGAAGTGATCCATCAGCACGATCGCCAGCATCGCTTCTGCGATCGGTACCGCGCGGATCCCCACGCACGGATCGTGACGTCCTTTAGTGATCATCTCAACTTCTTCGCCATCGCGGTTAATCGTATGGCCCGGCACGGTAATGCTTGAAGTTGGTTTCAGCGCGATATTGGCAATAATCTGCTGCCCGCTGCTGATCCCGCCCAGAATGCCGCCCGCGTGGTTGCTCTGGAAGCCCGCTTTCGTGATTTCGTCGCGATTCTGGCTGCCGCGCAGGGATACCACGTCAAAACCGTCGCCAATCTCAATGCCCTTCACCGCGTTGATGCTCATCAGCGCGTGCGCGATGTCGGCGTCGAGACGGTCAAATACCGGCTCGCCCCAGCCTGGCGGGACGCCGTCGGCCACGACGGTGACTTTCGCCCCAATGGAGTCGCCCTCTTTTTTCAGACCGCGCATCAGTTCGTCCAGCGCGTCCAGCTTGTCGGCATCCGCACAGAAGAACGGGTTTTGCTCGACCTGATCCCAGTCTTTGATCGCCAGCGGAATGTCGCCCATCTGGGTCAGACAGCCGCGGATCACGATGCCAAATTTTTGCTGCAGGTATTTCTTAGCAATGGCGCCAGCCGCCACGCGCATCGCGGTTTCACGCGCAGAAGAACGCCCGCCGCCGCGATAGTCGCGAAAGCCGTACTTTTGTTCGTAGGTGTAGTCGGCATGGCCTGGACGGAACACGTCCTTGATGGCGCCGTAGTCCTGGGAGCGCTGATCGGTGTTTTCAATTAGCAGACCAATGCTGGTGCCGGTGGTACGGCCTTCAAAGACGCCGGAGAGAATTTTGACCTGGTCCGGCTCGCGACGCTGCGTGGTGTAGCGAGAGGTGCCCGGACGACGACGGTCGAGGTCATGCTGCAAATCGGCTTCGGTCAGTTCGATGCCTGGCGGTACGCCATCAACGATACAGCCCAGCGCCAGCCCGTGCGACTCGCCAAAGGTGGTCACGCGGAATAACTGTCCAATACTGTTTCCTGCCATCACGGCTCCGATGTTGTTGTTTGTGTTTGAGCGTTGTGAAACGGGCCGAAGCCCGCTGGATTAATCTTTATAGATGCTGAAGTGTTCGCGCGCGTCGAGCAGCTGCGCTTTGGTCAGCATAAAGACGCCGTCACCGCCGTTGTCGAACTCAAGCCAGGTGAACGGCACATCCGGATACTGCTCTATCAGATGTACCATGCTGTTGCCCACTTCACAAATCAGAACGCCGTCGTCGGTCAGATAATCCGGCGCGCAGGCCAGAATGCGGCGGGTCAGCTTCAGGCCGTCAGAGCCTGACGCCAGACCCAGCTCCGGCTCGTGACGGTATTCGTTTGGCAGATCGGACATGTCTTCCGCATCGACGTACGGCGGGTTAGTGACGATCAGATCGTACTGCAGCGTCGGCAGATCGCGGAACAGGTCAGAGCGAATTGGTGTAACGTGATGGATCAGACCGTGCTCTTCAATGTTATGCTCGGTCACGGCCAGCGCGTCGGTGGAGATATCAACCGCGTCCACTTCCGCTTCCGGGAAGGCGTAAGCGCAGGCAATGGCGATACAGCCGCTCCCGGTACACATATCCAGAATGTGCTGCGGCTGATGGCCGATCAGGCCTTCAAAGTGGTTGTTGATCAGCTCACCAATCGGCGAGCGCGGCACCAGCACGCGTTCATCGACATAGAACTCGTGGCCGCAGAACCAGGCTTTGTTGGTCAGATAGGCGACCGGAATACGCTCGTTCACGCGACGGATCACGCGCTCAACGATGCGGTGTTTTTCGCTCGAGGTCAGGCGCGCGGTGCGCATGTCTTCCGGAATATCCAGCGGCAGGTAGAGGGACGGCAGCACCAGCTGCACGGCTTCATCCCACGGGTTGTCGGTACCGTGTCCGTACCAGATATTGGCGGCGCTGAAGCGGCTAACCGACCAGCGCAACATGTCCTGTATGGTATGCAGCTCGTTTACTGCTTCATCGACAAATATTTTATCCACTCTTTCCTCCAGGGCATGCTCGCATAATTTTCGGCGGCTAGTTTGCCATGAAGACGGCGATAAATCAGCAATGACGCGTACCGCTTGAGGTTAAAAAATGCGTTTAGTCGGGTACACTATCGGAAATACGAGATGAGAATGACGAATGAAAAAGAAAACATCGCTCAGCGAGGAGGATCAGGCGCTCTTCCGCCAGCTAATGACCGGGACGCGGAAAATCGCGCAGGACACGATTGTTCATCGCCCGCAGCGTAAAAAAATCAGCGAAGTCCCGGTCAAACGACTGCTGCAGGAGCAGGCCGATAACAGCCACTACTTTTCAGACGAGTTTCAGCCGCTGCTTAATACCCAGGGCGCGGTGAAATACGTGCGCGAGGACGTCAGCCATTTCGAACTGAAAAAGTTACGCCGGGGAGATTATTCGCCGGAGCTGTTTCTGGATCTGCACGGCTTAACGCAAATGCAGGCGAAACAGGAGCTGGGGGCGTTGATTGCCGCCTGTCGCCGCGAACATGTTTTTTGCGCCTGCGTGATGCATGGCCACGGGAAACATATCCTCAAGCAACAGACGCCGCTGTGGCTGGCTCAGCACCCACACGTAATGGCGTTTCATCAGGCACCGAAAGAGTACGGCGGAGATGCCGCCTTGCTGGTATTGATTGAAGTTGAGGAGTGGCTGCCGCCAGAGTTGCCCTGACAGAAGGGCGGGAAAGATATAGCACCCCGCCCTGTCACACGTCACGTCAGATCGCTTTTGCCATCTTCAGGTTGCACGGGCTCATTTGCCAGTTGAAGACCCCTTTGCCGGTTTCGTCGAGGGTGACGTTGGCAATCGCGGAAGTGGTGAACATAGGCGGCGTTTCGCCCGGGCACAGCTCAGATACCAGATAGCCGACCAGCGGCAGGTGGGAAATGACCAGTGCGGAAGCGACACCTTCATTGCACAGCGCCTGAAGATAAGCGCTGACAAGGCCGACATCACCGCATGGTGTCAGTTCGGGGAGAACATCCACACTGGACGGCAGGTTCATACACTCCCCTACCACATCCAGCGTCTGTTCTGCACGCAGGAACGGACTCACAAGAACGCGTTCAATGTCCACTTTTTGACCTTTAAGCCAGGTTGCCATCAGACGGGATTCGTCGCAGCCACAGACGGTTAAAGGACGTACTGAGTCACTGGCGGCATCGAGTGCCGCGTCGCCGTGACGCATGATGAAAACTTGCATATTGCACCGCTTTTGTTAACCAGAATCACCGGCGTTAACTACCCGCGATAAATGCTAAGAGGTAGAAAACCCGATGGCCGGGCATTGTGCCTGATCCATTCGATGAATGAAACGCTGTTTTTTACCTCAATGGCGTAAGTATAGTCAATCTCTGTTTACAAAATCGCCAGAACAGGTTCATTCACCTCAGGATTTACCCTTCTTTGACTTCAGTTTACGAAATCAGTTTCCCGTGCAGGCCAAAATGTCTGGCCCCGTTCCGCCATCTGCAATAATTCGTCACACGGTGTAAACCGTGGGCCATATTGCGAGGCCAGACGTTGCAAAATGGCAACCACTTCACCCGCGCCGAGTGTATCCATGTAGCGGAACGGGCCGCCAAGGAACGGCGGAAAACCAATACCAAATACCGCGCCGATGTCGCCATCGCGTGCGCTCTTGATCACCTGCTCACCAAAGCAGCGCGCCGCTTCATTGAGCATCATCATCACGCAACGTTCAGCGCACTGAACGGCAGACAGTTTTCCCTGACCGGTGGTCGAAATAATCCCATAAACCGAAGGGTCGACCTGTTTCTTGCTTTTACGCCCTTTCGCGCCGTAAAGATAGAAACCGCGTTCATTTTTTCTGCCTTTGCGATCGTCCTTCAAAATTGCAGAAACAATGTTTGCAGGCGGGCTAAAACGATCGCCATAAGCCGCCTCCAGCACAGGTATAATTTTAGTGCCGGTGTCTATTCCCACCTCATCCAAAAGTTGGATTGGGCCAACGGGGAAACCAAACTTTACCAGCGCCTCGTCGACGTGCTCGATCTTCTCGCCTTCCGTCAGCAGCCGCATGGCTTCATTAATATAGGGTGCCAGAATACGGTTGACGTAGAAGCCAGCTTTATCTGCGACCACGATCGGCGTTTTACCCTGCTTCTTCGCAAGTTTGACTACCGTGGCGATGGTTTGCGGACTGGTGGTCGCGTGTGGAATAACTTCCACCAGCGGCATTTTTTCTACCGGGCTAAAGAAGTGCAGCCCGATCACCTGCTCCGGACGCGCGGCTTTCGCCGCGATATCGCCAATCGGTAATGACGACGTGTTAGAGGCAAAAATGGTGTGCGGGGCGCAATGCTGCTCAACGTCTGCCACCATCTGCTGCTTAAGCGCCAGATCTTCAAACACGGCTTCAATCACCAGATCGCGGTGCGCAAAACCGCTGTAATCCGTCGTACCGGAGATCGTCGCCAGGGTTTTATCACGCTCGCTTGCCTTGATATGGCGGCGTTTGACCTTTTGATCAAGGTTCTGCCAGCTGTACTGCAGCGCGTGGTTGATTCCCTTAGGGTTAATGTCTTTGATGCGTACCGGCAATTTGCCTTTGCTGGCGGTAACAAAAGCGATACCGCCGCCCATGAGCCCCCCACCCAGTACGCCAATGGCACGCAGAGGCGCAGGCTCCGCCTTGCTGCCGGGATCTTTTTTGACGTCAGTGCTGGCGAAGAAGATGCTGCGCAATGCCTGTGACTGCGGCGTCATCGCCAGTTCACCAAAGGCTTTGGCCTCCGCGGCATAGCCGCTGCTGCTGCCCTGCGACAGCCCGGTTTCGATCACGTCCAGGATCCGCTTTGCCGCCGGGTAATTGCCTTTGGTTTTTTGTTCGGTCTTTTTGCCCACCATATTGAACAGGAGCGTTCTCCCCAGCGGACCGGCCAGCACGCGCTCGCGAACCGGCAGAGGACGTTTTGCCTGACGCCCTTTCAGCGCAAGCTCAACGGCGGCCTCCAGCAAAATGGACTGCGGCACGACGTCATCGACCAGACCGGCTTTCAGCGCCTGACGGGCACGCAGCTGTTTACCGGTTAAGATCATCTCCAGCGCCGTGCTGACGCCCACCAGCCGCGGCAGACGCTGCGTTCCGCCAGAACCTGGCAGCAGGCCCAGCTGCACTTCCGGCAGGCCCAGAATGGTTTTCGCATCGTCAGTACAGATGCGGCTGTGGCAGGCCAGCGCCAGCTCCAGCCCACCGCCCAGACACGCACCGTGGATCGCTGCGATGACCGGGATTGGGAGACCGTTGATCTCCGACATCACCTGCTGGCCCTGACGCGCCAGCTCTTCGGCTTCCAGCGCGCTTTGCGCCCGGGCAATCATGTTGATATCCGCCCCGGCGATAAAGTTGTCGGGTTTGGCAGAGATAAACACCAGGCCGCGAATGGCTTTGTTCTCGCGGATCTGCTTTAGCATCGCGCGCACCTGAACGCCAAATTCGGCCTTCAGGGTATTCATCTTTTCATCAGGCACATCAATAGTGATAACGGCCACGTTATCGAGGCGAACCATCAGATTAAATGCAGATGGCATATCCATTATTCAGCCTCCAGAACCATTGCTGCGCCAAGGCCGCCCGCCGCACAGGCGGTAACAAGGCCAAACCCACCGCCACGGCGACGGAGTTCATGTAATGTTTGCGTGATCATCCTCGCCCCTGTAGCGGCAAACGGATGACCGTAGGCGATAGAGCCACCCAGCACGTTGAATTTACTCTGATCCACTTCACCCGTGACATGCGCGCGGCCCAGCACATCACGTGCGAAACGCTCGCTTGCCAGCAGCTGGACGTTTGCCAGGGTTTGCGCGGCAAACGCTTCGTGCATATCAATCAGGGTTAAATCAGCCAGCGTCAGTCCCGCGCGATCCAGCGCCAGCGGCGTGGACCATGCCGGACCTAACAGCATGTCCTGCCAGACGTCAATGGCGGTGAAAGCGTAGCTGCGTAAATAGCCCAGGGGAGTAATGCCCAGCTCTTTCGCACGGGATTCGGTCATCAGGATCACGGCGGCAGCCCCGTCCGTCAGCGGCGTACTGTTCGCCGCCGTCACGGTGCCGTGCTTGCGGTCAAACGCCGGGCGCAGTTTGGCGTAATCCGCCAGCGTTGACGTGCCACGAATATTGTTATCTTCCGCAAGCGGTTCGCGATAGGGCGGAATATAGGCGGTCATGACCTCATCGGTCAGCTTGCCTTCCGACCAGGCTTTTGCCGCAAGCTGATGTGAACGATGCGCCAGCGCATCCTGCTGTTCACGAGTAATGCCGTAGGTTTTGGCCATCTGCTCGGCGGTGTCGCCCATGCGCAGGCCGGTGGAATATTCCGCGACGGCAGGGGGAACAGGCATCAGATCGCGCAGACGTAAACGCGAGAAGAGTTTGAGCTTCTGACCCGTCGTGCGGGCTTTGTTGGCATCGACCAGGATACGCGCCAGCTTTTTACTGACCCCAATCGGCAGTACCGAAGAGGAGTCCGCTCCACCCGCTATCCCGGCGCGAATGGTGCCCGCCATCAGGCTTTCGGCGACGTTAGCCACGGCCTGGAAACTGGTTGCGCAGGCGCGGCTGACGCTGTAGGCGTCGGTATGAACATTCATCCCGGTACCGAGGACGATTTCCCGCGCAATGTTGGGGGCTTCGGGCATTTGCACGACCTGGCCGAAGACCAGCTGTTCGATGACCTCCGGCGGAATTTCGCTGCGAGCCAGCATCTCCCCCACTACCATTTTCCCCAGGTCGACGGCCGGTATGCCATGAAACGCCGTTGCCTGACGCGCAAATGGCGTGCGCAATCCACTGACTATGGCAATGCGATCGCCCTGACGGGTAATAAGCGGTAATGCCTGACTCATAACACTCCCCTGTAAAAACATATTCGCAAACACCAAGTGGTCTGACCTGATAATAGTCTTAACCATTTTTTTACATTCAGCCAATCGGGGAAACAAAAAAGTGCGAGCTAAAACACAGAGAAGAAAAAGAAAATGCCCCTGCATGGCAGGGGCATTTGTGCGGTATGTTGCCGGGTGCGCAAGGAAAAGCAAAACGGTAACCCGTAGGTTACCGTTTTTAATGCTTGCGCCCTCTCCCGTGGGAGAGGGGCGGAGTGAGGGCATCAGGCCGCTGAAATTAACGCAGACCCAGCTGGAAAATCAGCGTTTCAGCTTCGCAGGCAAAAACAAAGTCGATATCCAGCTTTACGCCGCCTTCCACTTCGGTAAAGGTCGACTTGATTTCACACGGCTCGGATTCAACATCACGCGCACGCTTGCTCAGCGCGGCCAAGGTCTCTTCCGCTTCGGCGCGGTTGGTGAACACACGGCTGTAAGACGCGGTGCAATCGGAGTTGTCCATGATGGTGCCAACATCCATACAGCAGCAAACCGGGGTTTCATCAGCACTGCATTTACTCATAGCTCAATTTCCTCTGTATTCGCGCAGCGCGCGAGATAAACACGATGCTGATATTTTACGCCCCGGCGCGGGCTCTCTCCAGCCGTTAATGGCGCAAAATCGGATAAGTGACCAATATCACACTAAAAAATGATCTAAAACAAAAACCACCCTTTTGGGTGAGTCGCGATGGTCACAATTTTGCCAACCAGATCTCGTTTCACGAAACATGTTTGAAAATATTAATAAACAAACTTGCAACATTCAGGCTGGTCGGACCTATACTCTGGCCACTGGTCTGATTTGTCTGTCATACCTCAGACCCTACACTTCGCGCTCCTGTTACGGTATGTAACAATTATTGAATAAAAATAACTCAATGAGGTTATGGTCATGAGCCAGAAAACCCTGTTCAACAAGACTGCGCTGGCAGTCGCAGTGGCACTCGTCTCCACTTCCGCATGGTCAGCGGGCTTTCAGTTAAACGAATTTTCTTCCTCTGGCCTTGGCCGCGCGTATTCAGGGGAAGGCGCTATTGCTGATGATGCGGGTAACGCAAGTCGTAACCCCGCATTGATCATGATGTTTGATCGTCCGACCTTCTCTGCCGGTGCGATTTTCGTTGATCCGGGCGTTGATATTACGGGCCGTTCACCTACCGGTGCCAGTCTGAATTCAGATAACATCGCGCCAACGGCGTGGGTGCCAAACATGCATTTCGTGGCGCCTATTAACGACCAGTTTGGTTGGGGTGCCTCCGTGACCTCTAACTACGGTTTAGCGACCGAGTTTGGTGATAACTATGCCGCAGGGGCATTTGGCGGTAAAACCGATCTGGAAACCCTGAACCTAAACCTCAGCGGTGCTTACCGTCTGGATAGCCACTGGAGCTTCGGCGTTGGCTTTGATGCAGTGTATGCCAAAGCGAAAATCGAACGTTACGCGGGCGACCTGGGCAAAGTCGTTGCTGGCTCAGGTGCACTGCCGCCTGCCCTGGCGCGTCAAGTTGCGGGTATCCCAGCAGACACTCAGATCGCTTATCTGAAGGGCGATGAGTGGGGCTTTGGCTGGAACGCCGGTATCCTGTATGAACTTGATAAAAACAACCGTTACGGCTTTACCTACCGTTCCGAAGTTAAAATCGATTTCGATGGCGATTATAAGAGCAGCCTGCCTTCTGCCTATAACCAGATCCTCGGCAACTTCGGCCTGCCGATGGGTACCAACGGTAGTACCACTGGCGGTTCTCTGAGCCTGCACCTGCCGGAAATGTGGGAACTGTCAGGTTATAATAAAGTGGCGCCACAGTGGGCAATTCATTATAGCCTAACCTATACCAGCTGGAGTCAGTTCCAGGAGCTGAAAGCAACCAACAGCAAAGGCGACACGCTCTTCTATAAAGATGAAAGCTTCCGCGACGCTTACCGCATCGCGCTGGGGACAACCTACTATATGGATGATAACTGGACGTTCCGTACCGGTATTGCCTTCGATGACAGCCCGGTTCCTGCCGACAAGCGCTCCATCTCTATTCCGGATCAGGACCGTTTCTGGCTGAGCGCAGGTGCTACTTATGCCTTCAACAAGGATGCCTCAATTGACGCCGGTATCTCTTATATGCACGGTCAAAAAGTTTCCTTCAAAGAAGGCCCGTATGAGTTCTCTTCCGAAGGTAAAGCCTGGCTGTATGGTATGAACTTCAACTACGCGTTCTAATCGCGCAGGAATTGAAAAAGGTGAGCATTGCTCACCTTTTTTATTTACTCCGAATCGATATCTTTTAGTTCGTTCTCGATCGCCTTCGCGTTTGGATTCTCTTCCGGTTTCAGCTTACCGCCGTTAGCAATAAAGTCATGATTCTGGAAGTACGCTTCTCGCACCATAATATACGGGTCAGAAGACTGGCGCAGTAAGCCATCAGAGTCGAGCAGTTGCGCACGGGTTTCAATCCCTTCCACCGTCCATTTACCCACCGACAGCGGCCAGGTCAGCCACGACAGAACCGGATACAGCGTATCAACCATATCGCCGCCGTCATCACGAAGGGTGAAACTACCGTAGAACGGTAATTGCATGTACGGACCGTACCCGACGCCATAATGTCCCATTGTGCTGCCGAAACGGTGCGGCTGCTCACGCTGCAGTTTCGGGTTCGCCATGCCTGCCACGTCAATAAAGCCGCCCATCCCCAGAATGGAGTTCAGGAAGAAGCGGGTAAAGTGCACCATCCCTTGATACGGGTCGCCCTGCAGGAAGTAGTTCACCATTACCGCAGGCTCTTCGAGGTTGCTGGTAAAATTACTTAACCCGTTACGCGCGGGCTGGGGAACATAATCGCGCCATGCTACTGCCACCGGGCGAACCACATACGGGTCCAGCACGTTGTAGTTGAAGTTATACATGGAGCGGTTAAATCCTTCGAGAGGATCGGAGCGTCCCGTTTGCTCCCCGGAGCTGGCGCAGCCCACAAGCATCGTCGCGCCAAGCGCAAGCGCCGACAGCCGAAGTTTCATAAATATCTCCCTGTTCAGTATGGCTATCGTTGATTGCCATCCGTAACGGAGCCGTTGATGCTCCGTCTGTAAACGTGCAAGCGATTGTAACAGCACGTTTACCGATGTCTATGAGCACAATTACGGGCAGTAATCACCGTGACTCTGATCTCAGCATAGCCTGGCTTTTGGAATTCGTTTCGCTGGCAATTTTATAATGTCTTTGAAAGAGATGTATCACCTTTGTTGTCATTGCCGCCAATTTAAGAGCATCCCCACAGGCATCCCGATAAAAGCCGCTACGCTTAACAGAAAGATCAACCTCCGGGAGCAGATATGAAAGAAGTGGGCGAAGAAAAAATTGGCGAGAGCGATGAGGAACTTGAAATTGAAAGCGAGGAGAAAGCGCGTGGCGAGAAAATAGAAATTGATGAAGATCGCCTCCCTTCCCGCGCGATGGCCATCCATGAGCATATACGCCAGGACGGTGAAAAAGAGATGGAGCGCGATGCCATGGCCCTCTTCTGGTCAGCTATCGCCGCAGGGCTCTCAATGGGCGCATCTCTTCTCGCCAAAGGGATATTTCATGTTCAGCTGGAAGGTGTGCCGGGCGGTTTTTTACTCGAGAATCTCGGCTATACCTTCGGCTTTGTGATTGTCATCATGGCCCGCCAGCAGCTGTTTACCGAAAACACGGTGACCGCCGTTCTGCCGGTGATGCAAAACCCTACCCTCGGCAATTTCGGTTTATTGATGCGGCTCTGGAGCGTGGTTCTGCTGGGAAATATCATCGGCACGGGCATCGCGGCCTGGGCGTTCGAATATATGCCGATTTTTGATGAACCTACACGGGATGCATTTGTAAAAATCGGCATGGATGTGATGAAAAACACCCCGATCGAGATGTTCTCGAATGCCATCATCTCCGGCTGGATCATCGCCACGATGGTCTGGATGTTTCCTTCAGCAGGGAGCGCCAAAATTGTCGTGATCATATTGATGACCTGGCTGATTGCGCTGGCTGACACCACGCATATTGTGGTCGGTACCGTAGAAATACTGTATCTGGTCTTTAACGGTACGCTTCACTGGAGCGACTTTTTCTGGCCGTTCGCCCTGCCGACACTAGCAGGAAACATCTGCGGCGGAACGTTTATCTTCGCGCTGTTAAGCCATGCCCAAATCCGTAACGACATGTCGAACAAACGCAAAGCTGAGCTTAAGGCACGGGAAAATGATGATAAATCGACAAAAAAATCGTCCTGAATGGTGACTCTTTGAGCAGTCAGGCGGCGATGCGCTTAACGCATAGTGTAAATAAGGCTATACTCGTGCCGCCTCGTCCCCTTAGTTAAATGGATATAACGAGCCCCTCCTAAGGGCTAGTTGCAGGTTCGATTCCTGCAGGGGACACCATTGAGTCATTTCACAACATTTCAGTTCATTTCTAAAACTCAGTAATACCAAGACTTTCAGCAACTCCCCCTCTTACACAGCTTTCAATTACCTTCATGACATTACAGCACTCTGATGGTATAAGTGATGGTACCCGGTAGTTCGATACCCAGATACCATCAATTACCTCTTGAGGGGTGCCACTTATGGCTATAAACGAGCTTTCACCCAAACAGATCGAGAATGCCAAACCACAAGATACCGATTACGGTAATGCTGTCAACCTGTTGATGACTATTTTAATCTGTAGTCATTCAATCCTTGTAACATCAGGATGATCCTGGTGTCAGTGAAAATACGAAATCAACACGTTGGTATCATTACCCGATGACAGAAAAAATAAAAGCAGGCAAGCTATTTACCGATATGTGCGAAGGCTTACCTGAAAAAAGACTTCGTGGGAAAACATTAATGTATGAGTTCAATCACTCGCATCCATCAGAAGTTGAAAAAAGGGTAATGACTCCAACTTATTGATAGTGTTTTATGTTCAGATAATGCCCAATGACTTTGTCATGCAGCTCCACCGATTTTGAGAACGACAGTGACTTCCTGCCCAGCCTTGACAGATGCTGCCTCAGATTCAGGTTATGCCGCTCAATGCGCTGCGTATATCGCTTGCTGATAACGTGCAGTTCTCCCTTCAGGCGTGATTCATAAA
>NZ_JBMKHB010000031.1:0-53342 GCF_049238285.1 Enterobacter cloacae complex sp. IR53041
CCTGATCCCATGCCGAACTCAGAAGTGAAACGCCGTAGCGCCGATGGTAGTGTGGGGTCTCCCCATGTGAGAGTAGGGAACTGCCAGGCATCAAATTTAGCGTGCTGATATGGCTCAGTTGGTAGAGCGCACCCTTGGTAAGGGTGAGGTCCCCAGTTCGACTCTGGGTATCAGCACCACTTTATACTTAGGTTAAAGTTCGGCAAGAAGTAAAAGAATTTGTCTGGCGGCTTTAGCGCGGTGGTCCCACCTGACCCCATGCCGAACTCAGAAGTGAAACGCCGTAGCGCCGATGGTAGTGTGGGGTCTCCCCATGTGAGAGTAGGGAACTGCCAGACATCAAATAAGTGAGAAGGCCATCCGAAAGGATGGCCTTTTTGCGTTATGATTCTCGTGAAAACGGTAGGCCCGGCAAGCGCAGCGTCACCGGGCAAAAAGATCTGATTAATGAATCACCTGCGACAGGAATGCTCGCGTACGTTCTGACTTCGGATGCGCAAAGAACTCATCCGGCGGCGCCTGCTCAACAATCTCCCCACGATCCATAAAGATCACCCGGTCGGCCACGGTTCTCGCGAATCCCATCTCATGCGTGACGCACAGCATGGTCATGCCGGATTGGGCCAGCCCAATCATGGTATCCAGAACCTCCTTCACCATTTCCGGATCCAGCGCAGATGTCGGTTCGTCAAACAGCATGATTTTGGGTTTCATGCACAGCGAACGGGCGATAGCCACACGCTGCTGCTGTCCACCCGATATCTGACCAGGAAACTTATTGGCATGCTCTGCGATACGTACACGCTCCAGATAGTGCATTGCCAACGCCTCGGCTTCCTTTTTCGGCATCTTTCGTACCCAAATCGGTGCGAGCGTACAGTTCTGCAGAACGGTCAGGTGCGGAAAAAGATTAAAGTGCTGAAATACCATTCCCACTTCCTGACGCACGCGTTCGATATTGCGGATATCTTCATTCAGCTCGATACCATCAACCACGATGCGTCCTTGCTGATGCTCTTCAAGGTGGTTAATACAGCGAATGGTTGTGGATTTCCCGGAGCCGGACGGGCCGCACAGGACGATGCGCTCTCCCTGCTTGACCTTAAGATTAATATCCTTCAGGACATGAAACTGTCCGTACCATTTGTTCACGTCTTCCAGCGTAATCATCGCGTCGGCGGGTGTCATAGTTATTTGGCTCATATTTTCCTCAGTGCGGTGTACGCCCGGTGTTAAAGCGCTTTTCCAGATGCTGGCTGTAGCGCGACATGCTAAAACAAAAGATCCAGTAGATCAGGGCAGCAAAGACATATCCTTCGGTGGACATGCCCAGCCAGACAGGGTCAACGGTTGCCTGTTGTACGCTGCTAAAGAGATCGAACAACCCGATGATGATCACCAGGCTGGTATCCTTGAAGAGGGCAATGATCGTGTTGACCAGGCCCGGGATGACCAGCTTGAGTGCTTGTGGAAGAATCACCAGTCCCTGCGTTTTCCAGTAACCGAGAGCCAGTGATTCCGCCGCTTCGTACTGGCCTTTAGGCAACGCCTGCAGACCACCGCGCACAACTTCAGCGACATAGGCGGACTGGAAGAGAATTACCCCGACCAGGGCACGAATCAGTTTGTCGATCGTTGTTCCTTCTGCCATAAATAGCGGCAGCATGACCGATGACATAAACAGAACGGTGATAAGCGGTACGCCGCGCCAGAACTCAATGAAGATAACGGAGAGCACGCGAACGATCGGCATTTTTGAACGCCGTCCGAGGGCAAGTAAAATCCCCCACGGCAGAGCACCGGCTATCCCCACTGACGCGATAATCAACGTCAGCGTCAGCCCACCCCATTGGCGTGTTTCAACGCGTTCCAGCCCCAGAAAACCGCCATACAAGAGCACCCAGACAATAATTGGATAAACCACTGCCCAGACGGCAATATAGCGTCCACGATGAGGTAACTTTTTCCAGAACATGACCGCAACAGAGAGCAGGCCGATAACCAGCGCCAGATTAATCCGCCAGCGCTGTTCATGCGGATACAATCCATACATGAACTGACCGAAACGTTCATGAATAAACACCCAGCAGGCACCGGCTTTTGTACAGTCAGCTCGGGTTGAACCGACCCAGTTGGCCTGTAAAAACGCCCAGTTCAGCAGGGGAGGAATCAATTCCCACATGAGCCACAGGCAGACAATCGTCAGCAGGCTGTTACTCCAGCTGGAGAACAGATTCTTTCGCGCCCAGAGAATGAAACGTCCACCTGTCGAGTTGGCAGGGCGCGAGGCGTGCGACAGTATCGCTTTTGTCATCATAGATCCTTAGCGCTCGACCAGTGCTATACGACGGTTATAGAGGTTCATCAGCAGTGAAATTACCAGGCTGATGATGAGATAGACAGACATGGTGATGGCGATGGTTTCAATGGCTTGTCCGGTCTGGTTAAGCACGGTTCCGGCGAAGAGGGACACCATATCCGGGTAACCAATAGCGGCGGCCAGCGACGAGTTTTTGACAATGTTGAGATACTGGCTGGTCAGCGGCGGAATGATGACCCGTAATGCCTGTGGAATGATGACCTGACGAAGCGTCACCGTATGCGGTAATCCTAGTGAGCGTGCCGCTTCGTGTTGCCCGTGCGGGACGGCCTGGATCCCGGCACGAATAATCTCAGCGATAAAGGCTGAGGTATAAATCGATAGCGCCAATGTCAGGGCCGCCAGTTCAGGAATTAACACCATTCCACCCTGGAAGTTAAAGCCTCGCAGATGGGGAACATCCCAGTGCAACGCGGCGCCAAACAGCCAGTGTGCCACTAGCGGCAGGCTAACGATCAGGATGACTGCGGTGGGCCAGGTTCTACGAAGCTGACCGGTTTTGATCTGATGCTTGCGGTTAAAACGGAATACCCCAGCGGAGAGGGCAAGCGCTATCACAATCGCGCCGATGAAAGCGTACAGTCCTTCGCCCGGCTGAGGAGAAGGAATGGACAACCCACGGTTACTCAGGAAAAACAGCTCAAACGCGTCGACGGCCTGACGGGGACCAGGAAGGTTACGCAGTACGGCGAAATACCAGAAGAAGATCTGCAGCAGCGGGGGGATATTGCGGAACGTCTCGATATAAACAGTCGACAGTTTCCGCAGGAGCCAGTTATCTGAAAGACGTGCCAGGCCAATAAAGAAGCCCAGTATCGACGCGAAGACGATACAAAGCGCCGATACCAACAGCGTATTCAGTAAACCGACCACGAATACGCGTCCGTACGTGTCACCTTCCTGGTAATCAATAAGATGCTGAACAATGCCAAAGCCCGCGCTGCGATCCAAAAACGCAAAACCGGAGGTAATGCCGCGATTGTTCAGGTTGGTGATGGTGTTGTGGATGAGATACACGGCGATGAGAACAACCGCAACAATAGCAATAATCTGGAATAGCCAGGCGCGGACCGCGGGATGAGAAAAGGATAGCGATCCTTTTACGGCTGAGCGGCGATGGGACATAAAGAAACCTCAGTAACCATGACTCTGGAGTGGGCACTGCATGAGCAGTGCCCGTTACAGCTATGACTTAACGTACTGGTGGCGCGTACTGAATACCGCCGTTGTTCCAGAGATTGTTCTGGCCGCGTTTGATCTTCAGCGGGCTTTCCGATCCCACGTTGCGTTCAAAGATCTCAGAGTAGTTGCCCACCTGTTTGATGATGTTGTAGGCCCACTTGTTATCCAGCTTCAGATCCTTGCCGAAATCGCCTTCTTTACCCAGCAGGTGCGCCATATCCGGGTTAGATGGATTAGCCGCTTTCTCATCCACGTTTTTCGAGTTGATGCCCATCTCTTCTGCGTTCAGCATGGCAAACAGCGTCCAGCGAACAATAGAGAACCAGTCTTCATCGCCGCGACGAACGACAGGGCCGAGAGGTTCTTTGGAGATCACTTCAGGCAGGACAATCCACTCTGCCGGATTGCTCAGCTTAATGCGTAAGGCATACAGCTGTGACTGGTCAGAAGCCAGCGTGTCGCAACGGCCGGATTCCAGCGCTTTAGCCGACTCATCCGAGCGGTCGAATGTCACTGGCGTGTATTTCATGTTATTTGCTTTGAAATAATCGGCGACGTTCAGCTCGGTATCGGTGCCCGCCTGAATACAAACGGTGGCACCATCCAGCTCTTTGGCGCTTTTCAGGCCTGCTTTATTGTGGGTCAGGAAGCCGATCCCGTCATAATAGGTCACGCCCGTAAATGACATCCCCATACCCGCGTCGCGGGAGGAGGTCCAGGTGGTATTACGGGAGAGCATGTCAACCTCGCCGGACTGCAGTGCCGTAAAGCGTTCTTTTGCCGTCAGCGGGGTATATTTTACCTTGCTGTCATCGCCAAAAACGGCGGCGGCAACACCGCGGCAGACATCTACATCAATACCGGTAAATTTACCGTTCGCATCGGCATAAGAGAAGCCAGGCAAACCGTCACTGATACCACATTGAACAAAACCTTTCTTTTTAACGGCATCCAGTGTCGTTCCCGCATGGGCTTGACCGGCTACGGCAAACATCATACCTGCAGCGGCCAGGCTGGCTATCATCGTCTTTTTCATAATGCTTCCTGTGTGGCGAAATTTATCGTTATAGAGGCGTTTTTAAACGCTTTACCTGTCTGTGGCTTTGGCCAACGTTTATAAAGCAAACGTAATGCCAGTTTTGCGTTCGGCAAAATAAGAGATGAGTGAACGCTTAATGCTGAGTGTAGACAGGCTTAAATAAAACGAGCGCCCTGGAACGGTGCGAAATTACAACCTGTGCCACAAATTGGAGCAAAAGTTTTGAGTCGCGCCAGAGAAAAGAAGAGATAGTTTCCAGAGTGAATATTGGCAGGGTAGTCAATAATATTAATGTGTGAAAATCATCACAATAGAACAGGTAATTTAAAAAAGTGTACGAAAAAGATGTGACTGGCTTCAGGCTGAAATGAAAGGCACGAATAAATACGGGGCTATTTTTTTACTTCTTTGAAAATAGTGCACTGATTAAAAGCAAAAGCGCGGCCAGAGCCGCGCTTTCTTAACTGATGTTACTTCGTCAGGGCAACAATACCCAGCGTCAAGCCCGCCACTGCGGCAGCGCCGCCAGCGATAGCACCTGCTGTTTCCCAGTTGTCCTGGGTGGTGCCTTTCATACAGGTATTGGTATGAACCAGTCGGCCCTGGTCGTCGTAAACCGGTACACATGGAGAGTCGTGCGCGCAACCAGCAAGCAGCGCAGCGAGTAGTGCAACGGAAATGAATCTTTTCATGATGTTACCTCAGTATTATTTCTCGTCCGCTATAAAGCCAGGAGGGCAATTAACGAACTGGAGGTTATTTTACCACCGGGGTAAGTCCGCGTTACACGAGGAATAATCTCAAATTATGTAGTTTGTAAAAATCGTGGAGAAAAATCGATTTCCGGACGAATTAATGGAGACATTATGAAGGGGTAAGAGAGTGTTTTTACTTAATGCAAATCACTGTATTTTTTAACATGGCTTTTGCTTAATGCCTAATTCATTGTTTATGTTAAAAATAAAAAAGGCACCAGAGGTGCCTTTTTAGGGAAATGTTAATCTTTATGGCGGGTAAAGCGTCGACGAACAACCACAAAGAAGACGGGCACGAAGAAAATCGCCAGAAGCGTTGCGGAAAGCATTCCCCCCATCACACCCGTACCGACGGCGTTTTGCGCACCGCTCCCGGCTCCGGTACTGATCACCAGCGGCATGACGCCAAGGATAAAGGCCAGGGAGGTCATCAGGATCGGTCGAAGGCGCATCCTTGACGCTTCAAGCGTAGCTTCAATGATGCCTTTACCTTCTTTCTCCATCAGGTCTTTAGCAAATTCGACGATCAGGATGGCGTTTTTCGCCGACAGACCAATTGTGGTCAGCAGGCCGACCTGGAAATAGACGTCATTGTTTAACCCGCGCAGCGAGGCTGCGAGAAGGGCCCCGATGACCCCCAACGGCACAACCAGCATAACGGAGAACGGAATGGACCAGCTTTCATACAGCGCTGCCAGACACAGGAACACCACGATCAGTGAAATGGCGTACAGTGCAGGCGCCTGGTTACCCGAAAGTCGCTCTCGGTAAGACATTCCTGTCCAGTCATAACCGATGCCGGAAGGCAATTTTGCCGCGAGGCTTTCCATCATAGCCATGGCCTCACCGGTACTTTTACCCGGGGCTGATTCGCCGAGGATCTCCATCGAAGGCATTCCGTTGTAGCGCTCCAGACGAGGTGAACCATAAACCCAGTGAGCGTTGCTAAAGGCTGAGAACGGCACCATTTCCCCGTTCGCGCTGCGCACATAAAGGTTGTTAATATCCCCTGGCAACATACGGAATTTCGCGTCGGCCTGTACATAGACTTTTTTCACGCGGCCATGATCGATAAAGTCATTCACATAGGTGCCCCCTAAGGCCGTCGAAATCGTCTGGTTGACGTCAGAAAGACTGACGCCCAGCGCCTGTGCTTTCTCCTGATCGACATCCAGTTTGAACTGAGGCGTATCTTCAAGACCGTTTGGACGTACGCGCACCAGCAGGTCAGGATGCTCTTTCACCATGCCGAGCAGCTGGTTACGCGCCTGCGTCAGCTGGGTATGCCCCAGGTTAGCCTGATCGATAAGTTCAAAGTCGAAGCCCGTTGCGGTACCTAACTCAATAATAGCGGGCAGGTTAAACGGGAATACAAGGCCGTCTTTAATCTGACTGAAAGCTTTTGTCGCGCGACCCACAATGGCTTCAACGCCATTTTCCGCCCCAGGACGCTCTTCCCAGGGCTTCAGGCTGATGAAGGCAATACCGGAGTTCTGACCCTGGCCGCTAAAGCTAAAGCCGTTTACGGTAAAGACGGATTCAACATTTGCTTTCTCTTTGTTCAGGTAGTAGTCCTGAACCTGGTCGAGAACCTGCTGAGTACGCGTCTGGGTTGCACCTGCGGGGAGTTGAACCATTGTCATAAACACCCCCTGATCCTCTTCGGGGAGGAAGGAGGTCGGTAAGCGCAGGAAGAGCACCGCCATTCCACCGACAATAATGACGTACACCAACAGATAGCGTCCGGTCTTGCGCAAGATACCGCTCACGCTGTTACTGTAGTGCTCAACACTCTTATCAAAGAGCGCATTAAACCAGCCGAAGAAGCCCCCTTTTTTCTCATGATGATCGGCTGAAACAGGCTTAAGCAACGTTGCACAGAGCGCTGGCGTCAGGATTAGCGCAACCAGTACTGACAATGCCATAGCGGAAACGATGGTCAGCGAGAACTGGCGATAGATCGCCCCCGTCGAGCCGCCAAAAAAGGCCATCGGGATAAAGACCGCCGAGAGCACCATGGCGATCCCCACCAGTGCTCCCTGGATCTGTCCCATCGATTTCTGCGTAGCCTCTTTCGGCGGCAGCTTGTCCTCGACCATGACGCGTTCAACGTTCTCAACGACCACGATAGCGTCATCAACCAGCAGACCTATCGCCAGCACCATGCCGAACATTGTCAGGGTATTGATGGAGAAACCGAACGCCGCCAGAACCGCGAAGGTACCCAGCAGAACGACCGGAACCGCGATAGTCGGGATGAGCGTTGCCCGCAGGTTTTGCAGGAACAGGTACATAACCAGGAAGACGAGAATAATCGCTTCAAACAGGGTCTTCACCACTTCGTGGATGGAGATTTTCACAAACGGTGTGGTGTCATAGGGGTAGACGACTTTTAGCCCCTGCGGGAAGAACGGCTGCAGTTGTGCCAGCTTGCTCTTGATGGCTGCCGCTGTATCCAGCGCATTTGCCCCTGTTGCCAGCTTAATCCCCAGGCCGGTTGCCGCCTGCCCGTTGATTTTTGTCACCATGTTGTAGTTTTCGCCACCCAGCTCAATGCGAGCCACATCCTTCAGATGCACCATTGAGCCGTCCTGGTTCACCTTGAGCGTCACGCGGCCAAACTCTTCCGGTGATTTCAGGCGGGTTTGCGCGATGATCGAGGCATTCAGCTGCTGTCCTGGGATGGATGGCGTCCCGCCCAACTGGCCTGCCGCTATCTGGTCGTTCTGCGTTTTCAGCTGGTTGATAATATCCAGCGGCGTCAGCTGGTATTTGTTCATCGCATTGCTGTCGAGCCAGATACGCATCGCATATTGGGCGCCGAACAGCTGCACGTCACCGACACCAGACGTTCGGCTGATTGCATCTTTGACGTTCGAGGCAACATAGTCGGAGATGTCATTCTGCGTGAGGTTTTTGTTGTCTGAAACAAAACCGGCGACCAGCAGGAAGCTACTGCTGGACTTCTCAACGCCAATCCCTTGCTGCTGCACCTCTTGCGGCAGCAGCGGCATGGCGAGCTGCAGCTTGTTCTGCACCTGCACCTGGGCGATGTCCGGATCGGTTCCGGACTCGAAGGTCAGGGTGATGGTGACGTTACCCGCTGAATCGCTGGTGGAGGACATATACATCAGGTTATCGATACCGTTCATGTTCTGCTCGATAACCTGGGTTACGGTATCCTGCACCGTTTGAGCATCTGCTCCCGGGTAGGTCGCGGATATCGCCACGGCGGGAGGCGCAATGGTCGGATACTGTGCGACGGGAAGTTTGAGAATGGCCAGCCCACCAGCAATCATCAAAATGATGGCAAGTACCCAGGCGAAAACCGGTCTCTGAATAAAGAAATTAGCCATGTCGTCGTCCCTTAACTGGCTGGAGCGGTGGTGGTATCAGGCGTAGCGACGACGGTTACGCCCGGTCTGACCTTTTGTAGCCCGCTAACAATCACGCGGTCACCGTTTTTCAGCCCTTCCGTCACCAGCCAGCGGTCGCCAATCGCCTGAGGCGCAACGACGGTGCGAGACTCAACCTGATTTTTATCGTTCACCACCATCACGGTGGCATCGCCTCGTGGCGTACGAGTCACGCCTTGCTGGGGAACCAGAATCGCATCCGGCTGCGTACCTTCATCAATCCGGGCGCGAACGAACATACCCGGTAACAGCAGATGTTGAGGATTCGGGAAAATGGCGCGCAGGGTAATCGAGCCGGTACTTTGATCCACCGTGACGTCTGAGAATTGCAATGTGCCTTTCAGCGGATAGGGCTGCCCGTTCTCCATCAGTAGCTCAACGCTGCTGGCGGTATCGCCTTTTTGCAGGCTCGTCTGCTTCAGGCGCAAAAAATCATTACTGGACTGGGTGACATCGACATACATCGGATCAAGCTGCTGAACCGTTGCCAGCGCCGCTGCCTGCCCGTTGGTGACCAGCGCCCCTTCCGTTACGCTGGATTTACCGATGCGACCATCAACGGGCGATGTCACTTTGGTATAGGCAAGGTTGATGCGCGCGCTTTCAACGCCCGCTTTGGCGGCGACGACGCTGGCGTCTGCCTGCTGGGCCGTGGCCACGGCCTGGTCATACTCCTGCTTGCTGACATACTGTGTACCGACCAGCGGGAGATAACGTTTCACCGTCAGGTGAGCAATATTGGCTGCCGCCTGGGCCTTCGCCAGCTCGCCTTTGGCGTTGTCGTAAGCCGCCTGATAGGTTGCAGGATCAATCTGGTAAAGCGAATCTCCAGCTTTTACATCGCTGCCCTCGGTGAAGTTGCGACGCAGGATAATACCGCTAACCTGCGGACGAACCTCTGCAACGCGGAACGCATCTGTTCTGCCCGGGAGTTCAGTGGTGACAGCCAGCGGTGCGCTTTTCACAATATGCACAGTGACCTGGGGAGCCTGCGGATGTTGTTGTTGGTTTTCCTGGCCATCGCATCCTGAGAGCAGCACAGCGCAGACAATGAAACCGGCTAAGGGTAAGCGTCTGAAATGATTCGTCATTACTGTTCCTTTAAATACCCGGTAACCGATATTTAGCATGAATCGGTAGCAGGGGCAGCGGGATAAAAAAATAAAATGTAGCTGCGTATAATAATGAGGGTATTTAATGTTTTTTAATTTATAAGTGCGAATGGCAAGGTCTGAGCAGAAAAATCAGAATCAGACTCGGTTTATTTCTCTGTCTTCTTCCTGCAAGCTAATCAGTTAAATAGCGCTTAATGTACCTCATTTATTCATGGCATGAATTTAAACTTAAATATGTATTTAGCTAAACTATAAATTAAGAAGATTGACTTTTTTTGTGCAAAACTAAAACGGGAATTGGTGAATACTTTCGTTCTCCTGACCTGTGTTACGTATAAACTTTGTGAGTAGCGAGTCGTTGTCTATGGCGCGGAAAAAGAAAGAAGAAGCTCAACAAACCCGGCAGCAGTTGATTGAGGCGGCTATCGGGCAGTTTGCGACGCGTGGCGTAGCCAACACCACGCTGACGGACATCGCGGATGCTGCAAATGTGACGCGCGGTGCAATCTATTGGCACTTCACCAGTAAAGCTGAAATATTTAATGCCATCTGGGAGCAGCAATTACCGCTTCGCGACATTATTCGCGACAGGCTTTCCCTTTCCGAAGGTGATGATCCATTGTTAATACTTCGTGAGCAATTTATTACTGCGTTGCAGTATATTGCGCGTGAGCCTCGACAATGCGCACTTTTACAAATTTTGTATCATAAATGTGAATTTAGCAGTGACATGATTTCAGAGAGAGACATCAGAAAACGGATTGGATTCAATTATGACACGCTGCGTGCCTCGCTGGAGGCCTGTATTTCACGGAACATCATTTCGCCAAAGGTAAATGTTGATCTGACCTTGATCGTATTCCACGGCTTTTTTAGCGGAATAATTAAAAACTGGTTAATGAATAACGAAAGTTTCAATCTTTATCAGCAGGCGCCCGCCTTGGTCGATAGCATTCTGGCGACACTCCCTGTCATTCGCGTATCGCCTGATGATGCTTACAGCCCTGCGCCAGGTAGCATCTCCCCTCGCGCACAAAGCGCCTCTATGGTTTGCGCGCTGACGGGTTTACCTAACAGATAACCCTGAAGGGTGTTGCAGCCCAACTCGGTCAAAAAGGCCTGCTGTGCTTCGGTTTCTACGCCTTCAGCCACGACTTTCAGATTGAGTGTTTTGGCGAGGGCCACAATCGCGGAGACAATGGTGGCATCCTCGCTTTCTCCACTGAGCTCTTTCACGAACGCCCTGTCGATTTTCAATTCACAGGCGGGTAAGCGCTTGAGGTACAGCAGGCTTGAATAGCCGGTGCCAAAATCATCAATGGAGGCCTTTACGCCCGCTTTCGTCAGCTCTGTCAGCACCCGTACACTTTCATCCGGGTTGCTCATGGCCGTGGTTTCCGTCACCTCCAGGATCAACATTTCTGGTGGCACATGATGAAGTGCCAGGCAGTTGAGAACCGTGTTGACCAGCGAAGGCTGTTCAAACTGCAGCGTCGACAGGTTTACCGCCATTGACCAGCTTTGATGTCCCTGAAGATGCCATTCACGCAGCTGGCGACAGGCTTCATTAATTACCCAGTTGCCGATAGGGATAATCAGCCCCGTTTTTTCCGCCAGCGGCAGGAAAAGGTCCGGGGTCAGTAACCCCTGCTTAGGATGCTGCCAGCGCAATAACGCCTCAAATCCAAGGAGAGGGCCGGCGGGGGCGTGAAATTTTGGTTGATACAGCAGGCGGAGCTCATTGCGATCGATCGCCATCCACAGATCGTTCATTAACTGAAGGTGGGTCTGCGCCAGCGTATTCATCGAGGGCTGGAAAAAGTGGTAACCGTTCCGGCCCATATGCTTAGTATGGTACATCGCCGCATCGGCGTTAAACATGAGCTCACGTTCGGTTTTGCCGTCGTGAGGATACAGCGCGATCCCAATGCTGAGGGTGACCATCAGTTCATAGTGCTCGAGGTTGAACGGGCTATCGATCGCGCGCACCAGCGAATTCGCCAGCGATGCCGCATCGTCCGGGCCTTCCCCCTCAGCCAGCAGAACAAACTCATCACCGCCGATACGTGCCAGGGTGAACTGGCCCTTCAGGAGATGCAGCAGGCGCTCCGTTACGGCAATCAGCAGCTTGTCACCGACATCATGGCCGTAAGCGTCATTGATGGCTTTAAAGCCGTCGAGATCCATGAACATCAGGGCAAAATGGGTTCCCTCGCGATCGGCTTTGCTGATGGCCTGATCGAGTCGGTCTTCCAGCAGGATACGGTTGGGCAGACGCGTCAGGGTATCGTGCAGGGCCAGCTGTGCGAGTTCCCGGTTAGCTTCTGCAAGGGACGAGGCCAGAAGGGCGGTACGCGCCTGAAGGCGGGCGTCCAGCATTGATACCAACAGGGTAATCCCAAGAATAGAGAGCGCGACAACGCTCACCAGCACCGCCAGCCAGCTCCCGTTAATACCCTCATGGTGAACCATTGTGGACATCGGAAACTGTGCGGCTTTCATCCCGGCGTAGTGCATCCCGGCAATGGCTATGCCCATGGTGATGGCGGCACCCGTGCGCATCAGCACGACCTGCGCGGCGTCGTGACGCAGGCGGAAGGTCAGCCATAATGCCGCGAGTGAAGCGGCAAGCGCAATGGCGACCGAAATGGCCACCCAGACCTTATCCCAGATAATCCCGGGCATCACTTCCAGCGCAGCCATGCCGGTGTAATGCATGGCAACAATACCGCTTCCCATCACCAGCGCACCGGGCAGCAGACGGCGCAAGCGTAATTGATCGCAGCTCACGAGCCAGAGCGCGAACAGTGACGATCCGACGGCGATGACCATGGATAACACCGTCAGGCTAGCGTTGTAGCTCATGCTCATGGAGAGATCCATCGCCAGCATGCCGATAAAATGCATGGCCCACACGCCGATGCCCATTGCAATACCGCCGCCAGCCAGCCAGACGCGGGCAGCGACACCCTCACTCCCGGCGACACGTGCCGCCATATTCAGTGCGGTATACGCCGCAAGGATGGCAACAACAAAGGAGAGGACAACAAGGATAGGGTTGTATTGGCTGACCAGCATGGACGGTTCTACTCGAGTGTGGGGTTACGCTAGAGCGGTTGAGAAGGGCGAGACATTATCACCGTCGGGTAATGGCTCAAAGGGATTTAAATCCCCGTTTTTAGTGGGTAATCACGGGGAGTTTGCGCAATCAGGCGGCTAGTCGAGCTCTGAACAGTTTACGAGTTTCAGGGGATTCACGGAGTTCATATTGCGACACTTATCGGTTTCGGTGCTCATCAGTTCAATCCACTGCATCAGAAGTGCATCGAAAATCAAAACGGAGATTGCAAAAACAACCAGCCACCAGTATTTACGAATCATTGTGTCATTCCGCGAGAAGAGCGCCAGTAAAGTGGGGGAAATATACACCAAAAGCGGCGGTTTTAAAGCGGGATAAGTGAAGGTTTACAAAGCGTTGACGGAGTGAAGCAGGGAATAAAAAAGGCGCTTCCCCATGCCGAAGAGCGCCTTTTTAAACAAGCATTTAACTGATTAGTATCAGTTCATGCCGTATTTTTTCAGTTTCTTACGCAGAGTACCACGGTTGATACCCATCATCAGCGCAGCGCGGGTTTGGTTACCGCGGGTGTATTGCATCACCATGTCCAACAGTGGCTGTTCAACTTCAGCCAGTACCAGCTCATACAGGTCATTAACATCCTGACCGTTCAGTTGAGCAAAATAGTTCTTCAGTGCCTGTTTAACCGAGTCACGCAGGGGCTTTTGAGTTACCTGATCCTGAGAGTTAACGGTAGAAACGGTCAGTACGTCAGAATTTACGCGTTGTTCGAACATAGTTCTGTCAGCTCTTTATTTCATTACGCAAGATTTTCGAAGTATGCCTCCAACGCCTCCAGCTGTTCGCTGGCATCCTCAATGGCGTTGAATGTGCGCCGAAACTGGTCATCTGGAGCGTGCTCCTGGAGATACCAGGAAACGTGTTTACGCGCAATTCGGTACCCTTTCGCCTGACCGTAGTGGTCATGCAGTTCCCGAACATGCGAACAAAGCAAGCGCTTAACCTCTGCCAGAGGCAGGGGAGCAAGCAGCTCTCCAGTGTCCAGATAATGCTGGATTTCCCGAAAGATCCAGGGTCTTCCCTGAGCGGCACGTCCTATCATCAGAGCATCAGCTCCCGTATAGTCGAGCACCGCTCTGGCTTTAAGCGGGTCAGTTATGTCGCCATTCGCGATAATCGGAATGGAAACTTTCTGCTTAACTGCCCGAATGCTGTCGTATTCAGCTTCACCGTTGAACAAACAGGCGCGCGTGCGTCCATGAATGGTCAGGGCCTGAATGCCACAGTCTTCGGCCAGTTGGGCAATCTCTACACAGTTACGGTGTTCCGGCGACCAACCCGTGCGAATCTTTAACGTAACAGGAACGTCCACTGCGCTGACAACCGCCGTCAGGATAGCTTTCACCTGGTCGGGGTATTGCAGAAGGGCTGAACCTGCAAGCTTGCGATTCACTTTTTTGGCCGGGCACCCCATATTGATATCAATAATCTGGGCACCACTTTCCACGTTGATACGCGCGGCATCTGCCATCTCTTCAGGCACGCTTCCGGCAATTTGCACGGTGCGAATACCGGGTTCATCAATGTGCACCATCCGAAGGCGGGATTTATCGCTTTCCCAAACCTGCGGGTTAGACGACATCATCTCGGATACGGTTAAACCGGCTCCCATCTCATAGCACAGCGTCCTGAACGGCCGGTCGGTAATACCTGCCATAGGGGCTGCGATCAGGCGATTTCTAAGCTGGTGGTGTCCGATGCGCATGAGTTAAGAAATGACCATACTGTGACTGCAAGGCGGCGTATATTACGCATTTTTTGCACGAGATGAAAGGCCAAACTTTGAACAATCCACTGTTGTAGATCAAGGAATCGCCGCTCAATCTTTCCGTTAAGAATTATTCACTATTTAAATCATTGTGTTAGGTAGGAATGGCTATTTTATGAGCGCTTACAATTTCCCGTAACTTCTCATCATTTCTGAATAAATGGCTTACCTGAGCGGGATAATCTGCTGTTTTTAGCAGCAGATTTTCCCTCTTCTTTGCGATCTACGTCGCATTTTAGAACATGATCTTAAGCCTCAGAATGGGCGTTATTCGACCACAACGCGCCCATGCAGAGACTGTACCGGGCGGTTATTATCGTGATGCATGGTATGGGTAAATTTCTCAAGCTGTTCTGCTGAGACGGTTAACGGCTGTTTGAGCACGATCCAGGTGACCCCTTCAGAACACGGTGGCGTGGTCAGAGATCCGCTAAAGCGCCAGTAGGTTTTCACCTTCGGCAGCAGTTTGTTCAGGTTGAGATCCTTCTCAATGGAGACGTTCTGTTCAGCCTGCTGCGGCATCACGCTCCACAGCTTATCCAGCTCCGGATTCGCAGCCCCTTTATCAAACATGACGGCTACCACAGTCAGCTCACCCGCGCTGTTTTTATGTACCAGATGCATCTCCATCGCGTACTTCTTGCCGTGCACGGTGTTTTCGCTTGGTGCATGGAAGTGGAACTGCTGGAGCGTCCAGGTTTGCTTGTCCAGAGTGATGGTGTCACGGGTGTCAGCCTGTTCGCTAGCCTGAATGGTATGGCCATTATTGGTCAGCGTTACAGGACCATCAATGTAGTGTGTTTGCAGCGGGGAGAGATGGGCGTTAGCGGTCGAATCAATATTTATCGGAGACTGGTTCATCCCGCTCTGGCAGGTCTTGTAGGCCTCGTCCAGTTCACCCCAGTGTTCCGGTGAACCTTCCCCTTCATAGCCCCAGTGTGATGCGAATGCTGAAGCCGAAACCATGCTCAGCGCAAACAGCGCTGCCTTGCCTGTAATGTGTTTCATCATATTCTTCCGGTGAATTTTTTAATACAAATCAACATGATTTGTGGGGTTATTTTACCGAAGAATGGCAGAGGGAGAGAGGATTATCAGAGGAAGAGGGGCGTGGTCAGAGGACCACGCCAAATGCTTATTTTTTACGACCGGTAATACGGCACCATTCTTCTTTCTCCACCACCGGGTCGAGAGCGAAAAGATCGGCGTAGGCTTCACACACGCTGTCTGCCTGGCTTGCCAGGATACCCGAAAGTCCCAGCAGACCGCCCTCAACGGGCAGCACGCTGATTAACGGAGCCAGCTCGCGCAATGGGCCCGCCAGAATGTTTGCAACCACCACATCGGCTTTCATGGCTTCTGGCTGCGCATCCGGCAGATACAGCTCCAGTCGATCGGAAACGCCGTTGCGCTCGGCGTTGTCGCGACTGGCCTGAATGGCCTGCGGATCGATATCGATCCCGATAGCTTTTGCCGCGCCCAGTTTCAGGGCGGCAATCGCAAGGATCCCGGATCCACAGCCGAAGTCGATCACCGTCTTACCATCCAGATCGAGACCATCCAGCCACTGCAGGCACAGGGAGGTCGTTGGATGGGTGCCGGTACCAAACGCCAGACCCGGATCGAGCATGACGTTAACCGCGTTTTCATCAGGAACCTCGCGCCAGCTTGGGCAGATCCACAGACGCTTGCCGAACTGCATCGGGTGGAAGTTATCCATCCATTCGCGTTCCCAGTCTTTGTCTTCCAGCTGTTCGATTTTGTGCGCAAAGCCCGCGCCCAGCAGAGGGTGGTTTTCCAGAATCGCGACGACCTCTTTCATGTCGGTTTCAGCATCGAACAGGCCAATCACGTCGGTATCGCCCCACAGGCGGGTTTCGCCCGGTAGCGGTTCAAAGACCGGCGTGTCATGCGTGTCCTGGAAGGTGATAGAGACCGAGCCGGCCTCCATCAGCGCATCGCTCAGCTCTTCGGCGTTCGCGCCGGTTGTATTCAGTTTTAGTTGGATCCACGGCATGGCAAAACTCTTTATTTATCAGTAGAAATCATAGCGGGCTGTGGGACGGGCTGACCGAAACGGTTCCCCACCACAAACGCCAGTAAACTTAGCAGTAACGAAGGCACAATCGGATGGAAGCCCAGGTACTGAATCTTAAACGTTGCGAGAACGGCGTACAGCACGCCGCCAACAATCATCGCGCTCAGCGCACCGGCAGCATTTGCGCGTTCCCAGTAGAGCCCTAACACCAGCGGCCACAGGAATACCGCCTCAAGCCCACCAAATGCCAGCAGGTTCAGCCAGATGATCATCTCCGGCGGGCGCCATGCGGCTAACAGCAGCAACGCGCCTAGCACCAGCGTAATCACCGCTGACATATGCTTCAGGCGACGTTCATTTTCAACCTGCTCAGGGCGCAGGTTTAGATAGAGATCTTTAATGATCGTAGCGGAACTTTGCAGTAACTGAGCGTTGATGGTCGACATAATGGCGGCCATTGGCGCGGCGAGGAAAATCCCGGCGGCAAAGGGGGGCAGTACTTTGACCATCAGCGTCGGGATAACCAGATCCGGCACGGTAAGATCGGGGATTACCGCGCGCCCTAATGCCCCCGCCAGATGCATACCAAACATCAGGACAGCGACCACAATCGTCCCGATGATGATGCCCTTGTGAACGGCTTTGCTGTCTTTATAGGAGATACAGCGCACGGCGGTATGCGGCAGACCAATTACTCCGAAGCAGACTAACACCCAGAATGAGGTCATAAAGGTCGGAGAGAGGATATCATCTGCGCCCTGCGGCGAGACCAGTTTCGGGTCAATCGCTTCCAGGGTTTCCACCGCGTGAGTGAGTCCACCCGCCGCATGGACAATCCCCACCAGCAGAACGATCGTACCGATGAGCATCACCATTCCCTGCAGCGTATCGTTCAGCACGCTGGCGCGGAATCCGCCAAACGCAGTATAGAGCGCGATGCTTACCCCGAAGATGATGAGGCCTGTCTCGTAAGGGATGCCGGCCGCCGTTTCCAGCAGACGCGCACCGCCGATAAACTGTACGGTCATCGCACCGATAAACGCCACCAGCAGGCTCAAGCTCGCCAGCCACACCAGCAAGCGGCTCTGGTAACGGGCAAAGAGCATATCGTTGAGCGTCACGGCATTGTAACGGCGCGCCAGAATGGCAAATTTTTTACCCAGTATGCCCAACGAGAGCCAGACGGCAGGCAGCTGGATCATCGCCAGCAAAACCCAGCCTAACCCGTATTTGTAGGCCGCACCGGGGCCGCCAATAAACGAGCTGGCGCTGATATAGGTCGCGGTCAGCGTCATTGCCAGCACAACGCCGCCCATCGAACGGCTGCCGAGGAAATACTCGTTCAGAAAGGCACCGGTCGTTCTTTTGCGCATGGCGTAAATGGACAATCCAAATACGACCAGCAGGTAAGCGACAAGCGGCAGAATGACTTCAAGCTGCATCATCGTCCTCCAGCGAAATATCCCGGTAGATAAATTTCACCATTGCCCAGCACAGCAGGATAAACACCAGCGGAACCAGCAGGCAGGCCAATTCGAACCAGTGCGGCAGGCCGGTGATGCCAATAGCAGAGTCTGGTAAGTAAGCGGTTACTAACCATGCAGCAAGATAGAGAAGGGTCAGCCACAGCGCCCAGCGCGCTTCTTTATGGGCCTGAACAAAACGTTTGTCCATTTTTTGTCCCTTGTGGATGAAGAAAGCGGGGATTGTACATGATGAGGCTTTCCAGGCCCCAGAAATAAAAAAGGCCGGATAATCCGGCCTTTTCACAACACAGGTCTCTTACTTCTCGTTCAGACCGAGTTTTTTCTCCAGATAGTGGATGTTGGTTCCACCATTCTGGAAGTGCTCGTCGCTCATGATGCGCATCTGCAGATCAACGTTGGTTTTGATTCCGTCGATGATCAGTTCCTGCAGGGCGTTCTTCATGCGGGCAATCGCCACGTCACGGTTTTCGCCGTAGCAGATGAGCTTGCCGATCATTGAGTCATAGTACGGCGGTACGGTGTAACCGGCGTAGATATGAGACTCCCAGCGCACGCCAAAGCCACCCGGCGCGTGGAAACGCGTGATTTTACCCGGGCTTGGCAGGAAGGTGTTCGGGTCTTCGGCGTTGATACGGCATTCTACCGCATGGCCTTTCACCACAACTTCTTCCTGCTTGATGGACAGCGGCTGACCGGCTGCGATACGCAGCTGCTCTTTAATCAGGTCAACGCCGGTGATCATTTCGGTAACCGGGTGTTCAACCTGAATACGGGTGTTCATCTCAATGAAGTAGAACTCGCCGTTTTCGAACAGGAACTCAAAGGTACCCGCTCCACGATAGCCGATATCGACACACGCTTTAGCGCAACGCTCGCCGATGTAGCGACGCAGTTCCGGAGTAATGCCCGGCGCTGGCGCTTCTTCGACCACTTTCTGGTGACGACGCTGCATGGAGCAGTCACGTTCAGCCAGATAGATCGCGTTACCCTGACCGTCAGCCAGCACCTGAATTTCGATGTGGCGTGGGTTTTCCAGGTATTTTTCCATGTACACCATGTCATTGCTGAAAGCGGCTTTCGCTTCTGCTTTGGTCATGGAGATGGACTGCGCCAGTTCAGCATCGCTGCGCACAACGCGCATACCGCGACCGCCGCCGCCGCCGGACGCCTTGATGATAACCGGGTAGCCAATGCGTTTAGCATGAGCACGGTTAGCATCCATGTCGTCGGTCAGAGGGCCGTCAGAGCCTGGTACGGTTGGTACACCGGCTTTTTTCATCGCGGTGATCGCAGACACTTTGTCGCCCATCAGGCGGATGGTGTCGGCTTTCGGGCCGATGAAGATAAAGCCAGAGCGTTCAACCTGCTCAGCAAAGTTGGCGTTCTCAGAGAGGAAGCCGTAACCCGGATGAATTGCCACCGCGCCGGTGATTTCAGCGGCGCTGATGATAGCCGGGATGTTCAGATAGCTTTTTACGGACGGAGCCGGGCCAATACAGACCGTCTCATCCGCCAGCAATACGTGTTTTAAATCGCGATCCGCGCTTGAGTGCACAGCGACAGTCTTGATGCCCAGTTCTTTACAGGCACGAAGAATACGCAGTGCGATCTCGCCGCGGTTGGCGATAACAATTTTATCCAGCATGTACGCCTCGTTACTCGATGACGACCAGCGGCTCGTCAAATTCAACCGGCTGACCACTTTCGACCAGAATCGCTTTCACAGTACCTGATTTGTCTGCTTCGATCTGGTTCATCATTTTCATCGCTTCAACGATGCACAGGGTATCGCCTACGTTGACTTTCTGACCCACTTCGATGAACGCCTTCGCGTCCGGGCTCGGGGTGCGGTAGAAAGTACCAACCATTGGGGAACGTACGATGTGACCACTGATTTCTGCTGCAGCGGCAGGTGCGGCTTCAGCTGCTGCTGGTGCAACGGCTGCGGAGAGCGCAGGCTGCTGCACTGGCGCAGCGTAAGCTTGCTGCATTACCGGGAAGCTAGCGGCTGGGGCTGCACGGCTGATGCGTACAGACTCTTCGCCTTCAGAAATTTCCAGTTCGGAGATGCCTGATTCTTCAACCAGCTCGATCAGTTTTTTAATCTTACGAATATCCATGAGTGGGTTCCGTACTCTTGTTTAGTGTGATTGTGACAAGCGTTTTACCGCTGTCTGTAAAGCGTATGAATAGCCGTCTGCGCCCAGTCCACAGATAACGCCAGCAGCGATATCCGACAGATACGAGTGGTGACGGAACGGCTCTCGGGCGTGCACGTTACTCAGGTGGATCTCGATAAACGGGATACTCACCGCAAGCAGTGCGTCGCGGATAGCAACACTGGTGTGCGTAAACGCGGCCGGATTGATCAGGATATAGTCCACATTGTCTTTAGCCTGATGAATACGGTCGATGATTGCGTACTCCGCGTTTGACTGAAAATGATCCAAATCCACATTCAGCGACGCTGCTTCCGTGCTCAAACGGTTAACAATTTCGCTTAATGTCAGCGTGCCGTACTTCTCCGGCTCACGGGTGCCGAGCATGTTCAGGTTCGGTCCGTTCAAAACTAAGATCTGGAACTTATCAGTCATTATGCCGCTATCTCCTGCGATTTTCGGGTAAAAAACAAAATATACCGTCGAAGCGCAAATGTCACCTTTTCAGAGGCCAAAAACCACTGTCAGGCGAACCAAGGTCGCACATTATAACGATTTCGTAGCATTTGGCAGCTAAATACTGGTCTTATCAGGGAAGATTATCAACCGCAATCCAAAAAAGATTTGCGGTTGAGAGGCAATCTGCGGGAAAACGCACAGTTTCGCGAACTATCGCAACCACTGGCGGAACTTCTTGTAACGCCATGCTAAAAGCGCCACGGCCGCCAGCGCGTAAAGGACCGGCTGCGGAGAGAGGATCTTCACCGACCACAGATAATGAATGGGGGCGAGGATCGCGACAAGATAGACGAAGTTATGCAGCAACTGCCAGCGACGGCCCAGCTTTCGCTGCGCATATTGCGTGGATGTCAGCGCTAACGCCAGTAAAATCACCCAGCTCACAATACCCAGCGTCAGATAAGGGCGCGTCACCAGTTCGCGGCCAAGCAGTGTCAGATTGTTAATTCCCAGTTCCAGCAGGGCATAGCTGGTCAGATGCAGCGTGGCCCAGGCAAAACACCATAGCCCCAAAAGCCGACGGGTGCGTATCAATAGTGGCTGTTTAGCGTAGCGCGCCAGCGGCGAGACGAGCAAGGTGGCCAGTAAAAATTTCAGAGCCATCCGACCGGTAAAATGCTGGATATCCTTGGCCGGATCGGCGCTAAAAAGCCCCTGGCTGGCGGCCCAGAACAGCCAGAGAAAGGGGAGTATTCCGGCTAAATGCAGCAGCACTTTCAGCCAGGTAATCTGTTTTGCCGTTAAACGCACTCAGAAGTTCTCCCGTAAATTGAGGCCACGGTACAGCGAGGCCACTTCATCCGCATAACCGTTAAATAGCAGCGTTGGCTGGCGCTTCACGTCCAGCGCGCCGCCGGAACCGATAAAACGCTCGGTCGCCTGCGACCAGCGCGGATGATCCACGTGCGGATTCACGTTGGCGAAGAAACCGTATTCGTCCGGAGCCGCCAGATTCCAGGTGGTTGGCGGACGCTCGCGGGTGAGCTTAATGCTGACGATAGACTTAATTCCTTTGAAACCGTATTTCCACGGCACGGTTAAACGGATGGGCGCGCCGTTCTGCGGCGGAAGCGCCTTGCCGTAAACGCCGACGGTCAGCAGCGTAAGAGGGTGCATGGCTTCGTCAAGGCGTAACCCTTCAACGTAGGGATACTCCAGCCCGCCGCCAATGAACCGGTCTTTCTGGCCCGGCATCTCGTCCGGCGCATAGCGCGTCTGGAAAGCGACATATTTTGCGTTGCTGGTGGGCTCCACCATCGCCAGCAATTTATGCAGCGGGAAGCCGATCCAAGGCACCACCATCGACCAGGCTTCCACGCAGCGCATGCGGTAGATACGCTCTTCGAGCGGGAAACGGGTGGTCAGATCGTGGTGGTCCAGCGTCAGGGGTTTTGCCACTTCGCCGTCGATTTTCAGCGTCCACGGATCGGTTTTGAGACTACCGGCGTTGGCCGCAGGATCGGCCTTGTCGAGGCCAAATTCGTAGAAGTTGTTATAGCCCGTCACTTTATCTTCTGGCGTAAGCGTCAGTTTGTTCTGCCATTGGGCGGGTTTCGTAAAGGTGAGCGGGGCGCCGGAAGGGGCCTTCGGCCGATCGTTGCCTTTAAACCAGTCGAGCAGGTCAGCGTGAGCCGAAGGCGAGAGCGAGAGCGCGGTGGCGCTGATGCCAAGCATTTTCAGGATCTGGCGGCGCTGTAACATAAAGACAGACTCGGACGTTACGTCGGCTTCCGTCAGTTTTCGGTTTTTCATGGCATCCTCCGTCATGCGTTTTCCTAAGCATGACGGAGGTGAGTGATTCGCGCGAATATGTCACGAAAATTTGAAGATTAGGCGATTTTCACCAGCGCGCGACCGTGGAACTGGTTATCCATGATCTTACTGGCATAGTCCGGTGCCTGGCTGAGCGTAATCTCCGTGGCGCTTTGGGTGTAGAAAGATTCCGGTAAATCGCGCACCAGACGTTCCCATGCCTCAGTACGACGAGCCGCAGGTGTCATCACGGAATCCACGCCCTGCAGGCGGACGTTACGCAGAATGAATGGCATCACGGTGGTTGGCAGGGCAAATCCGCCCGCCAGCCCGCAGGCGGCCACGCAGCCGCCGTAGTTCATCTGCGCCAGGACTTTTGCCAGCACTTTATCACCGACGGTATCCACCGCGCCCGCCCAGACCTGTTTTTCCAGTGGACGGGTTTCGGCGAATTCGTCACGGCTGAGAATGCGGTTTGCACCGAGCTGGCGCAGGTAATCGTGGGTACTTTCCCGACCGGAAACCGCCGCAACCTGATAGCCCAGCTTGTGCAGTAGCGTCACTGCCGTGCTGCCCACGCCCCCGCTGGCACCGGTGACGACAACTTCCCCCGATTCAGGGCGGATGCCTGCATCTTCCAGCGCCATCACGCACAGCATCGCGGTAAAGCCTGCCGTGCCGACGATCATCGCCTTGCGGCCATCCATACCTTTCGGCATCGGCACCAGCCAGTCGCCCTTCACGCGCGCCTGCGTGGCCAGCCCGCCCCAGTGATTTTCACCTACGCCCCAGCCGGTGAGCAGGACCTGCTGGCCCGGATGGAAGCGCGGATCCTCGCTGGTATGTACCCGGCCAGCGAAATCAATACCCGGCACCATAGGGAAATTTCGGATGATTTTACCCTTCCCGGTAATCGCCAGCGCATCTTTATAATTTAAACTGGACCAGTCGATGTCGACGGTTACTTCGCCTTCCGGCAGACGACTCTCTTCTACCGCCTGCACTGAGGCAAGCGTTTTGCCGTCCTGCTGTTCTAAGATCAAAGCCTGCATACGGGGTCCTCTCGACTCGTTTGATTGGAAAATAATTTCTGAAGACTATACTCGCTCAGGGAAACGCAGTGCCGATTTAACGCAATAAATTGCCAGATACACCCGATTTGGTAGTATGCCGCATTTGAAATGCAAGTTAGCGCTTACTCGCTACCCCATCAACCCACGGAGTAATCTCAAGGATGCGATTAACGACGAAGTTCTCAGCTTTTATCACCTTGCTGACGGGGCTTACCATTTTTGTCACCCTTCTGGGCTGCTCTCTGAGCTTTTACAACGCCATTCAGGACAAACTGGTTAACCGGGTACAGTCTGTCGCGTCGGTAATTGATACGCGTCTGCTGACGACGCCGCTACCGGCGCTCTCCAGAGAGCTCGATGAGTTGATGGTACCTGTTGATATTGTTCAGATCGACATTCAGCAGGGAAAGCATCGTGTGTTAAGCCACGAACGCCCGGGAAGCTATCGGCCTGCGGGCGTGGTGAGCCAGTATCGGGAAGTGACCGTACATTCCCTTAAAAATCCGGGGATGACCATACGCATGGTCTATCTCGATCCGATGGCCAGCTATTTTCGTTCCATGATGACCACTGCGCCGCTCACCGTCGCGGTGGCGTTTATCGTCCTGCTGATCTTTCTCGCGGTCCGCTGGCTGCGCCGCCAGCTCTCCGGCCAGGAGCTGCTGGAGATGCGCTCCGTGCGGATCCTTAACGGTGAACGCGGCCCGCAGGTCCGTGGTTCAGTCCACGAGTGGCCTTCACGCGCCAGCAGCGCCCTGGATACGCTGCTCTCGGAAATCCAGTTTGCCAGCGACCAGCGCAGCCGAATGGATACGCTGATCCGCTCCTATGCCGCCCAGGATAACAAAACCGGCCTCAACAACCGCCTTTTCTTTGATAATCAGCTCGCCACGCTGCTCGACGATTCGGAAAAAGTGGGGACGCACGGGGTGGTGATGATGATTCGCCTGCCTGATTTCGATCTCCTGCGCGACACCTGGGGACAGCGGGCCGCGGAAGAAAATCTCTTTACGCTGATCAACCTGCTCTCCACCTTTATTATGCGCTACCCGGGCGCGCTGCTGGCCCGCTACCACCGCAGCGACTTTGCCGTGTTGCTGCCGCATCGGACGCTGAAGGAGTCGGAAAGCATCGCCAGCCAGCTGCTGAAGGCGGTTGATGCGCTGCCGCAGAGCAAAATGCTCGACAGGGACGATATGGTCCACATGGGGATCTGCGCCTGGCGTGGCGGACAATCGACAGAACAGGTGATGGAGCATGCGGAAGCGGCCACCCGCAACGCCGTGCTGCAGGGCGCGAACGGATGGGCGGTCTATGATGATTCGCTGCCGGAAAAAGGGCGCGGTAACGTGCGCTGGCGTACGTTGATTGAGCAAATGCTAAGTCGCGGCGGACCGCGTATTTATCAAAAACCCGCGGTCATGAAAAACGGCAACGTTCATCACCGTGAACTGATGTGTCGTATTTTTGACGGTACGGAAGAGGTTATTTCTGCGGAATATCTGCCAATGGTGCTGCAATTTGGGCTGTCCGAAGAGTATGACCGTCAGCAAATTAGCCGCTTGATTCCGTTTTTATCATTCTGGCCTGAAGAGAGCCTGGCGTTACAGGTCACCGTGGAGTCATTAATACGCCCGCGTTTTCAGCGCTGGCTGCGTGATACATTAATGCAATGCGAAAAATCGCAACGCAAACGCATTATTTTTGAACTTGCTGAGGCGGATGTAGGTCAACACATCAGCCGGTTACGTCCGGTGGTTCGTTTGATCAACGCGCTCGGCGCGCGCGTCGCGGTGACGCAGGCAGGTTTAACGCTGGTCAGCACCAACTGGATCAAGGAGCTGGATGTGGAGCTATTAAAGCTACATCCGGGGCTGGTAAGGAATATTGAAAAGCGCACGGAAAACCAGCTGCTGGTACAGAGCCTGGTTGAGGCGTGCAAAGGAACGCGAACACAGGTGTTTGCCGCGGGCGTACGCGCCAGAGGCGAATGGCAAATGTTAACAGAGCGCGGTGTAATGGGTGGTCAGGGGGATTTTTTTGCTGCCTCTCAGCCGCTTGACACCAATGTGAAAAAATATTTGCAAAGATACTCGGTTTGACCTGCCGTTTACGCTGTTTTCACGTAGAATATCGCGCCTGTAGCTTTGAGTATGTCGAGCAAAAAGCCAGTGAACGACCTTTAACGGGTTACAAAGGTCAGTAAGGAATGCTGCTGTTTATTCAGCCCTGAGGGAGTCAGGGGATGATTTTGTAACATCAGGAAACGTACTGCACAAATTTTCACCGTTGCAGATGATTTTTGCGCCTTGTCGCTGCTGCGTGTGGTTGGTAAAGTAAGCGGATTTTGTTTTCCGCCCCAGCTTTCAGGATTATCCCTTAGTATGTTGAAAAAATTTCGTGGCATGTTTTCCAATGACCTGTCCATTGACCTGGGTACTGCGAATACCCTTATTTATGTAAAAGGACAAGGCATCGTATTGAATGAGCCTTCCGTTGTGGCCATTCGTCAGGATCGTGCAGGCTCGCCGAAAAGCGTAGCCGCTGTGGGTCATGACGCGAAGCAGATGCTGGGTCGTACCCCTGGCAACATCGCCGCTATTCGCCCAATGAAAGACGGCGTTATCGCTGACTTCTTCGTGACTGAAAAAATGCTTCAGCACTTCATCAAGCAGGTTCACAGCAACAGCTTCATGCGTCCAAGCCCGCGTGTTCTGGTGTGTGTGCCGGTTGGCGCAACCCAGGTCGAGCGTCGCGCAATCCGTGAATCTGCTCAGGGCGCAGGTGCGCGTGAAGTGTTCCTGATTGAAGAGCCAATGGCGGCGGCAATCGGTGCAGGTCTGCCTGTGTCTGAAGCGACAGGTTCCATGGTGGTGGATATCGGTGGTGGTACCACTGAAGTGGCCGTTATCTCTCTGAACGGCGTGGTGTACTCCTCTTCCGTACGTATCGGTGGTGACCGCTTCGACGAAGCCATCATTAATTATGTGCGCCGTAACTACGGCTCTCTGATTGGTGAAGCCACCGCAGAGCGTATCAAACACGAAATCGGCTCTGCATATCCGGGCGATGAAGTGCGCGAGATCGAAGTACGTGGCCGCAACCTGGCTGAAGGTGTTCCACGCGGTTTCACCCTGAACTCCAACGAAATTCTGGAAGCACTGCAGGAGCCACTGACGGGTATCGTGAGTGCGGTAATGGTCGCGCTGGAACAGTGCCCACCAGAGCTGGCGTCCGATATCTCCGAGCGCGGTATGGTTCTGACCGGTGGTGGTGCGCTGCTGCGTAACCTCGACCGCCTGTTAATGGAAGAGACAGGTATTCCTGTCGTAGTTGCAGAAGATCCACTGACTTGCGTCGCCCGTGGTGGTGGCAAGGCGCTGGAAATGATCGACATGCACGGCGGCGATTTGTTCAGCGAAGAGTAGTCGAGTTTGAGAGGGTAGCAATTTGCTACCCTTTCTCTCTGACGCGAGAATACGCATAGCCTATGAAGCCAATTTTTAGCCGTGGCCCATCGCTACAGTTTCGCCTCATTCTGGCGGTTCTGGTTGCGCTTGGGGTCATTATTGCCGATAGCCGCCTCGGTACGTTCAGCCAGATCCGAACGTACATGGATACCGCCGTCAGTCCTTTCTACTTTATATCAAATGGTCCCCGTGAACTGCTCGACTCCGTTTCTCAAACGCTGTCTTCACGAGACCAGCTCGAACTTGAAAACCGTGCATTACGCCAGGAACTGCTGCTGAAAAACAGCGAACTTCTGATGCTGGGGCAATACAAGCAGGAAAACGCGCGTCTGCGTGAGCTGCTCGGCTCGCCGCTGCGCCAGGATGAGCAGAAGATGGTTACCCAGGTGATCTCCACCGTGAACGACCCTTACAGCGATCAGGTTGTGATCGACAAAGGGAGCGTCAACGGGGTGTATGAAGGCCAGCCCGTCATCAGTGATAAAGGCGTAGTAGGCCAGGTTGTTGCCGTCGCCAAACTGACCAGCCGCGTGCTGCTGATTTGCGACGCCACGCATGCGCTGCCGATCCAGGTGCTGCGCAACGACATCCGCGTGATTGCGGCCGGGAACGGCTGTACGGACGATCTGCAGCTGGAACACCTGCCGGCCAACACGGATATCCGCGTGGGCGACGTGCTGGTGACCTCCGGTCTGGGTGGCCGCTTCCCTGAAGGCTATCCGGTTGCGGTGGTCTCTTCGGTGAAGCTGGATACGCAGCGTGCCTATACCGTGATTCAGGCGCGTCCAACCGCCGGTTTACAGCGTCTGCGCTACCTGCTGCTGCTGTGGGGCGCCGATCGTAACGGTACTAACCCGATGACGCCTGAAGAGGTCCATCGAGTGGCAAATGAACGCCTGATGCAGATGATGCCGCAGGTTCTCCCGCCTGCGGACTCTATGGGGCCGCCTGCGCCAGTCCCGGCACCGGCAACGGGGTTAACGCAGCCGCTGCCGGATGCGCCGCCACCGCCTAAACTCTCTTCGGGAGGGCAGTAGTGGCAAGCTATCGTAGCCAGGGACGCTGGGTCATCTGGCTCTCGTTCCTCATTGCACTGTTGCTGCAGATTATGCCCTGGCCGGATAACATTCTCGTTTTCCGGCCAAACTGGGTCTTGCTCATTTTGCTCTACTGGATCCTTGCCCTGCCGCATCGCGTAAATGTCGGCACGGGTTTTGTGATGGGTGCCATACTGGATCTCATTAGTGGCTCTACGCTGGGCGTACGCGCCTTGTCCATGAGCATTATTGCGTACCTCGTCGCACTGAAATTCCAGCTCTTCCGTAACCTCGCGCTCTGGCAACAGGCCCTGGTCGTGATGCTGTTGTCGCTTGCTGCGGATATCGTTGTTTTCTGGGCAGAGTTTTTAGTGATCAACGTCTCTTTCCGACCGGAAGTGTTCTGGAGTAGTGTAGTAAACGGTGTGCTCTGGCCGTGGCTATTCCTGCTGATGCGTAAGGTTCGCCAGCAGTTTGCTGTGCAATAAAAGGTTTCTATGACGTCTTTGTATCTCGCTTCCGGCTCCCCGCGCCGTCAGGAACTCCTGACGCAGCTTGGGGTCTCTTTTGAACGCATCGTGACCGGCATTGAAGAAATACGTGCTGAGGGCGAAAGTGCTCAACAGTACGTGTCACGTCTGGCGCGCGAGAAAGCGCAGGCGGGCGTGGCCTGCGTGCCGCGCGATCTGCCCGTGCTGGGAGCTGATACCATCGTTATCCTTAAGGGTGAAGTGCTGGAGAAACCGCATGACGCCGAACACGCGGCGCGCATGCTGCGCAAAATGTCCGGGCAAACGCATCAGGTGATGACGGCCGTCGCGCTGGCGGACCGCCAGCACGTGCTGGATTGCCTGGTGGTGACGGATGTCACGTTCAGAGTACTTACCGACGACGAGATCGCCGCTTATATTGCCAGCGGTGAACCGATGGATAAAGCAGGTGCATACGGTATTCAGGGGCTGGGTGGCTGTTTTGTCAGGAAGATTCATGGCAGCTATCACGCCGTAGTCGGCTTACCGCTGGTGGAAACGTATGAGTTGCTGAGCAATTTTAACTCACTGCGTGAGGGAAGGGATAATTATGACGGCTGAATTGTTGGTAAACGTAACGCCATCGGAAACCCGTGTGGCCTATATTGACGGTGGCATTCTTCAGGAAATTCATATTGAGCGTGAAGCGCGGCGCGGAATAGTAGGCAATATCTACAAAGGTCGTGTCAGTCGTGTACTGCCGGGTATGCAGGCGGCTTTTGTAGATATTGGACTGGATAAGGCGGCATTCTTACATGCCTCCGACATCATGCCGCACACCGAGTGCGTCGCGGGCGAAGAGCAAAAGCAGTTTGCCGTGCGCGACATTTCTGAACTGGTGCGTCAGGGGCAGGACTTAATGGTGCAGGTGGTGAAAGATCCTCTTGGTACCAAAGGCGCCCGTCTGACCACCGATATCACCTTACCTTCCCGCTATCTGGTCTTTATGCCCGGCGCGTCGCACGTGGGCGTTTCGCAGCGTATTGAGAGCGAAAGCGAGCGCGAGCGCCTGAAGAAAGTCGTCAGCGCCTACTGCGATGAACAGGGCGGATTTATCATCCGCACCGCCGCGGAAGGGATCAGCGAGGAAGACCTGGCGTCAGATGCGGCTTACCTGAAGCGCGTCTGGACAAAAGTGATGGAGCGTAAAAAACGCAACCAGACCCGCTATCAGCTCTATGGTGAGCTGGCGCTGGCGCAGCGCGTGCTGCGTGACTTTGCCGACGCGCAGCTCGACCGCATTCGCGTGGATTCCCGCCTGACGTATGAAGCGCTGCTGGAGTTTACCGCTGAATATATCCCGGAGATGCCAGGCCTGCTGGAGCACTACACCGGGCGTCAGCCGATCTTCGATCTCTATGATGTCGAAAACGAGATCCAGCGTGCCCTGGAGCGTAAGGTTGAACTGAAGTCCGGCGGCTATCTGATCATCGATCAGACCGAAGCGATGACCACCGTCGATATCAACACCGGCGCGTTCGTCGGCCATCGCAACCTGGACGACACCATCTTCAACACCAACATCGAGGCCACGCAGGCCATTGCGCGCCAGCTTCGTCTGCGCAATCTGGGCGGCATTATCATCATCGATTTCATCGATATGAGTAATGAAGACCATCGCCGCCGCGTGCTGCACTCGCTTGAGCAGGCCCTGAGTAAAGATCGCGTGAAAACCAGCATCAACGGCTTCTCACAGCTGGGGCTGGTGGAAATGACGCGTAAGCGTACCCGCGAGAGCGTGGAGCATGTGCTGTGTAATGAATGCCCGACCTGCCATGGACGCGGAACGGTAAAGACGGTTGAGACCGTCTGCTACGAGATCATGCGTGAAATCGTCCGTGTTCATCATGCCTACGACTCCGATCGTTTTCTGGTCTATGCTTCCCCTGCGGTGGCTGAAGCGCTGAAAGGCGAAGAGTCACACGCGCTGGCGGAAGTGGAAATCTTTGTCGGCAAACAGGTAAAAGTACAAATTGAACCGCTCTATAACCAGGAGCAGTTTGACGTCGTGATGATGTAAGCGCAGTACGCTGCGTGACCAAAGCTGACAAGGAGAGATGCGTGAGGCGATTGCCGGGGATTTTATTGCTTACAGGGGCAACGCTGGTCGTGATTGTCGCGTTGCTCGTGAGCGGGCTACGCCTCGTTTTACCGCATCTGGACAGCTGGCGTCCGCAGCTGCTGGCAAAAATCGAATCCACCACCGGCGTGCCGGTGAACGTCAGCCAGGTAAGCGCCAGCTGGCAGAATTTTGGCCCGACGCTCGATGTGCGGGATATCAACGCCAGCCTGAAAGATGGCGGCCACCTCAAAATCAAACGCGTGACCCTGGCGCTGGACGTCTGGCAAAGCCTGCTGCATCTGCGCTGGCAGTTTCGCGATCTCACCTTTTATCAGCTTCAGTTTCTGACCAATACGCCCATCTCGGGCGGCGACAGCAGCCAGGGGCTTGAGGCCAACCGTTTTAGCGATCTTTTCCTGCGCCAGTTCGATCATTTCGATCTGCGCGACAGCGAAGTGAGCTTTATTACCCTTTCCGGCCAGCGCGCGGAACTGGCGATCCCCCAGCTGACCTGGCTCAACGGCAGGAACCGGCACCGCGCTGAGGGGCAGGTGAGTCTCTCCAGCCTGAACGGTCAGCACGGCGTGATGCAGGTGCGCATGGATCTGCGTGACGATGACGGTCTGCTAAATAACGGCAAAGTCTGGCTGCAGGCCGACGATGTGGACGTCAAACCGTGGCTGGGCGACTGGCTCCAGCAGAATATGCAGCTGGAAACGGCCCGATTCAGCCTTGAAGGCTGGCTGACCCTGACGAAAGGCGAATTTGCCAGCGGTGATATCTGGCTCAAGCAGGGGGGCGCGAGCTGGAAAGGCGAAAACCAGCAGCATCAGCTTTCCGTCGATAACCTCACCGCCCACGTGACGCAGGAGAAAGAGGGCTGGCAGTTTGCCATTCCCGATACGCGGATCGCGATGGACGGCAAGCCGTGGCCGCGCGGTGCGCTGACGCTGGCCTGGATGCCGGAGCAGGACGTTGGCGGCACGGCCAGTAAACGCAGCGACGAGCTGCGCATCCGCGCCAGCAACCTGGATTTGGCCGCCATTGAAGGGCTGCGCTCAATGGCGGCAAAGCTCTCTCCAGACCTGGGCGAGATCTGGCTGGCTACGCAGCCGAGCGGAAAGATCGATTCTCTGGCGCTGGATATCCCGCTTCAGGCGACGGAAAAAACCCGTTTCCAGGCAACATGGAAAGATCTTGCCTGGAAGCAGTGGAAGCTGCTGCCGGGTGCGGAGCACTTTAGCGGCAAGCTGGAAGGCAGCGTGGAGAACGGCAGGCTGACGGTTGATATGCACGACGCCAAAATGCCGTACGAGACGGTCTTCCGCGCGCCGCTGGAAATCGAACAGGGCAACGCAGTGCTTAACTGGCTCCGTAACGACAAGGGTTTCCAGCTCGATGGCCGGCATATCGACGTCAAAGCCAAAGCGGTACACGCGCGGGGTGACTTCCGCTATCTGCAACCGCAGGGGGACGAGCCGTGGCTGGGTATTCTGGCCGGAATCAGTACCGATGATGGCTCGCAGGCCTGGCGCTATTTCCCGGAAAACCTGATGGGTAAAGCGCTGGTCGACTATCTGAGCGGCGCAATTCAGGGCGGTCAGGCGGAAAACGCCACGCTGGTCTACGGCGGTAACCCCCATCTGTTCCCGTACAAACATAATGAAGGTCAGTTCCAGGTGCTGGTGCCGCTGCACGACGCCACCTTCGCGTTCCAGCCGGGCTGGCCCGCGCTGAAAAACCTGGATATCGAACTTAACTTCCTCAATGACGGCCTGTGGATGAAGTCCGACAGCGTGGCGCTGGGCGGCGTAACGGCCAGCAACCTGACGGCCAACATTCCGGACTACTCAGAAGAGAAGCTGCTGATTGATGCCGACATCAACGGTCCCGGCAAGGCGGTGGGACCGTACTTTGAGGAGACCCCCCTGAAAGAGTCGCTGGCGGCGACGCTTCAGCAGCTGCAGCTTGATGGCGATGTGAATGCTCGCTTACATCTTGATATCCCGCTGGACGGTGAGATGACCACCGCGAAAGGCGACGTCCGTCTGAAGAACAACAGTCTGTACATTAAACCCCTTGAGAGCACCCTGAAAAATCTCAGCGGGCAGTTCAGCTTTGAGAACGGTAACCTGAAGAGCGAGCCGCTGACCGCCAGCTGGTTTAATCAGCCCGTGAATATCGACTTCACGACCACAGAGGGTGAAAAGGCGTATCAGGTGGCCGTCAATCTGGACGGTAACTGGCAGCCAGCGCGAATGGATGTCCTGCCGAAGCCGATTGAGGCGTCGGTGGAGGGGGCGGTCGCCTGGCAGGGTAAAGTGGCAATCGACCTGCCTTATCACGCGGGTGCCCAGTACAAGGTCGACATCACGGGGGATCTGAAGAATCTTCGAAGCCAGCTGCCTGCGCCGCTGGATAAACAGGCCGGACAGCCGCTGCCGGTGAAGCTGAACGTCGAGGGCAACCTGAACAGCTTCGCGCTGACTGGAAACGCGGGCGGGACGAACCACTTCAACAGCCGCTGGCTGCTTAACCGCAAGCTCACTCTCGACAGGGCCATCTGGACGACGGATAGCCGCTCCACGCCGCCGCTGCCAGAGCAGACGGGCGTTGAGCTGAATCTGCCGCCGATGGACGGTGCAGAGTGGCTGGCGTTGTTCCAGAAAGGCGTTGGGCAAAACGTTGATGAAACCGCCCAGTTCCCGCAAACCATTACCGTACGCACGCCGTCGCTGATGCTGGGCGGGCAGCAGTGGAACAACCTGAGTATTGTCTCGCAGCCTGCTGCTAACGGTACGAAAGTGGAGGCCCAGGGCCGGGAGATCAACGGCACGCTGACCATGCGCAATCACGCTCCGTGGCAGGCGGCGATCCGCTATCTCTACTACAACCCGGCCGCCGCGAGTAAAGATAAACCGGCGGATACCTCGCCGCTGAGTCAAACCTCCCGCGTCGACTTTAGCGGCTGGCCCGATCTCCAGCTGCGCTGCGCGGAGTGCTGGCTGTGGGGACAGAAATATGGTCGTATCGACGGTGATTTTGCCATTCAGGGAAATACGCTTACGCTCACCGGAGGATTGATCGACACCGGCTTTGGCCGCATGACGGCAGGCGGGGAATGGGTGAATAACCCGGGCGAGCAGCGAACGTCCCTCAAGGGCGACATTAAAGGCAACAAACTGGATGCGGCAGCCAATTTCTTTGGCATCAGCACGCCGCTGCGCGGTTCGTCATTTGACGTCGATTACGATCTTCACTGGCGCGACGCCCCGTGGAAGCCGGATGAGGCCTCGCTGAACGGCATTCTGAAAACCCGCTTCGGCAAAGGTGAAATCGCCGACGTGAGCACGGGGCGCGCCGGGCAGATCCTGCGCCTGCTGAGTTTTGATGCGCTGCTGCGCAAGCTGCGCTTCGATTTCAGCGATACCTTCAGCGAAGGGTTCTACTACGATTCCATCCGCAGTACGGCGTGGATCAAGGACGGCGTTCTGCATACGGACGATACGCTGGTGGATGGCCTGGAAGCGGATATCGCCATGAAAGGCTCGGTCAACCTCGTGCGCCGCGAGCTGGATATGGAAGCCGTGGTGGCGCCGGAAATTTCCGCGAGCGTGGGCGTTGCGGCGGCCTTCGTGGTGAACCCGATTGTCGGTGCGGCGGTGTTTGCCGCCAGCAAAGTGCTGGGGCCGCTGTGGAGCAAGGTCTCCATTCTGCGCTACCGCATTACCGGTCCGGTCGATAAACCGCAGATCAACGAGGTGCTGCGCCAGCCGCGCAAAGATGCACAGCAATGATTTGACGTGGGCAGGTAATTGCCTCACTCTCAATAAATACGATCTTTATACCGCCACGGGCGGCAACGAACGAGTAGCAATACGATGAGTCTGAACCTGGTAAGTGAACATTTGCTCGCAGCGAACGGCCTGAACCATCAGGACCTGTTCTCCATTCTTGGCCAACTGACCGAACGCCGTCTCGACTACGGCGACCTTTATTTCCAGTCGAGCTATCACGAATCCTGGGTTTTAGAAGACAGCATCATTAAAGATGGCTCTTATAACATCGACCAGGGCGTTGGCGTCCGCGCCGTCAGCGGGGAGAAAACCGGTTTTGCGTATGCCGATCAGATTAGCCTCGCCGCACTTGAGCAGAGCGCGCAGGCCGCGCGCACCATTGTGCGTGATACCGGCGATGGTCGCGTGAAAACCCTGGGAGAAGTGCAGCACTCTGCGCTCTATACCAGCATCGATCCGCTGCAGAGCATGAGCCGTGAAGAGAAGCTGGATATCCTGCGCCGCGTGGACAAAGTGGCGCGCGCGGCAGATAAACGCGTGCAGGAAGTTTCAGCCAGCCTGAGCGGTGTGTATGAACTGATTCTGGTGGCGGCAACGGACGGTACCCTGGCGGCAGATGTCCGTCCGCTGGTGCGTCTCTCTATCAGCGTGCAGGTCGATGAGGACGGCAAACGCGAGCGCGGTTCAAGCGGCGGCGGCGGTCGTTTTGGCTATGACTGGTTCCTGGGCGACGTTGACGGTGAAGCGCGCGCTGACGCGTGGGCAAAAGAAGCCGTGCGCATGGCGCTGGTGAATCTGAATGCCGTCGCGGCGCCGGCGGGTTCATTCCCGGTGGTGCTGGGTGCTGGCTGGCCGGGCGTGCTGCTGCATGAGGCGGTGGGCCATGGTCTGGAAGGCGACTTTAACCGTCGCGGAACGTCGGTATTCAGCGGTCAGATTGGTCAACTTGTCTCCTCTGAACTGTGCACCGTGGTGGATGATGGCACCATGCGCGATCGTCGCGGCTCGGTGGCTATCGACGATGAAGGTACGCCCGGCCAGTACAACGTGCTGATCGAAAACGGCGTGCTGAAAGGCTACATGCAGGACAAACTCAACGCGCGCCTGATGGGCGTTGCGCCAACGGGTAACGGCCGTCGTGAATCCTACGCGCACCTGCCGATGCCGCGCATGACCAATACCTACATGCTGCCGGGCAAATCCACGCCGCAGGAGATTATCGAATCCGTTGATTACGGTATCTTTGCGCCTAACTTTGGCGGCGGCCAGGTGGATATCACCTCCGGTAAGTTTGTCTTCTCTACCTCAGAAGCGTACCTGATCGAGAAGGGCAAAGTGACCAAAGCGGTGAAAGGTGCAACGCTGACCGGCTCCGGTATTGAAGCCATGCAGCAGATCTCCATGGTCGGTAACGATCTGAAGCTGGATAACGGCGTGGGCGTTTGCGGTAAAGAGGGTCAGAGCCTGCCGGTTGGCGTGGGCCAGCCAACGCTGAAAGTGGACAACCTGACGGTGGGCGGCACGGCCTGACCTGAATCGGCATAAAAAAATGGCGCTACTGATGTAGCGCCTTTTTTTTAACGTAAGTTACCCAGCGGTATCTCCGGATCCGGCTCGTGTGTGATGCGGTTACGCAAGTCACGACGAATAATTTCGATCGACCAGAACCAGACCAGATGGCCTACGATCTCTGAAACGTGTTCATACCACGGCAGCTCAAACAGCGGTGGCGTCAGCCCCATCAGCGGGAAGGAGATCATATGCACAAAGAGCTGAGCTAACGCACCTGCCAGCAAACCCTGCCAGAGTTTAATTTTCGGGAAGACTTCAGCCACGACACAATAGCCAACAGCGAAGACGATGGAGAAAATAATATGCGTTACGCCGACCCAGTTAAATATATGTCCGGCAAATGTATAAACTGCTGCGTTAGGATCGACAACGCCAAGCCAGTCGCGTAAAAATACATAGGGAGGATTTAAAAAATTGCGGGAGCAGTCAATCTGACCTGCTGCTCTTATTAATTGCTCAGGTCCGCATGCGCCGGTGAATAAGTCGGCGGGACTGCGTGGCGGAAGCGGCACTTCGGCTCCCCATTTGACAAAAGCGGAGACGATCCCTGCAATTAAACCGATGAACGCAGCGAGTCCATAGCGCCTGCGTGAAGGCGGTGTTTGTTCAAATAGATTCATTTCTTTTCCTTGTTTAACGTCATCCTGCGAAATACATTTTATTATTCATATCAGCAACAAATTAATAACAGCCTGACGAGCAGACTGCATATAAACTAATGGGCTGATGGCGGCAGTGTCAATTCTCTATTCCTGATAGTGGCGAAGGAATATTCCTGATTGAATACGGGATTCATCCTGGGAATATTCATCGATCCTATACGTTCTGGAATAAATGGATTATTCCTTTCGTCTTCCCCGCATCCCCTGAAACAGCTCCGCCACGTCCACAAAATACTCGGACAGATAGTTAATACACACCTGGACTTTCAGCGGAAGCTTGTCTTTTTCGGTATACAGGGCGTACACCGGACGCGGATCGGATTGATAGCGTGGGAAGAGGATCTCCAGCACGCCGCTGTTGATCTCGTTGATCACCCACATCAGCGGCACGTAGGCGATCCCGGCGCCAGCCACCAGCCAGCGCGAAATGGTCATGGGGTCGTTAGTGACAAACCGCCCCTCCGGCAGCAGTTTGGTGGAGATCCCTTCCGGGGCAATCAGCTCAAATTCATTGTCGGGCCGCACGCTGTACTCCAGCCACGAGTGGTTGGTGAGATCGGCGGGTTTCTCCGGCACACCGTACTGGGCCAGATAGCTCTTCGAGGCGCAAACCACCATCGGCATGCTCCCCAGCCGACGTGAGAACAGGCTGGAATCCTGCAGCGCACCAACGCGGATCACCACGTCCAGACCATCGGCAATCAGATCCGGCGCCGGGATACCCGTCACCAGATTGACGGTAAGCCCGGGGTACTCTTTCAGCATATCCGCCGTCATGGCAGCGAGAACATTTTGTGCCATAGTTGAAGAACACCCGATGCGCAGCGTGCCGATGGGGGTGTTGTTGAAGGCGTAGAGCTGTTCGTGAACATCCCGCACTTCCAGAAGCATGCGACGACAGCCCTGATAGTAAATTTTACCCGCTTCCGTCAGACCAATGCTGCGGGTACTGCGGTTGAGCAGCTTGACCTGAAGCTCATCTTCCAGTTTGGACACCGTCTGGCTGATAGAGGAGACGCTCATCTGAAGCTGGCGTGCAGCGGCGGTAAAGGAGCCCAGTTCAACCACTTTGGCGAAGACTGACATGCGTTTTAAACGTTCCATTGTTCACTCTGGCTTAAAAGTGATTTAGATCACATATTATAGATAACAGCATAACAGTTACGTTAATATATTATTAATTACATAACGGCTGCGCCATTCTCGCCCGGCGTTTCTTGCTCTCCTGCGGTGGCGTGCGCTAAAAAATTCTGAAGTCTGCACTCTCTCTTATCAAGGTCAACATGAGTCTGTTTCCCGTTATCGTGGTGTTCGGTCTGTCGTTCCCACCGATATTTTTCGAGCTTCTTTTATCACTGGCGATCTTCTGGCTGGTGCGCAAGGTGCTGGTCCCTACCGGGATCTATGATTTCGTCTGGCACCCTGCATTGTTCAATACCGCGCTGTATTGCTGCCTGTTTTACCTGATATCGCGCATGTTTGTCTGAGGTTGATGTGAAAACGCTAACAAGAAAAATCTCCCGCACTGCCATCACCATGGCGCTGGTTATCCTCGCCTTCATTGCCATTTTCCGCGCCTGGGTCTATTACACCGAATCACCGTGGACGCGTGATGCACGCTTCAGCGCCGATGTGGTGGCCATCGCCCCTGACGTGGCCGGTCTTATCACGGCGGTTAACGTTCACGATAACCAGCTGGTGAAAAAAGATCAGGTTCTCTTCACCATCGACCAGCCTCGATACCAGAAAGCGCTGGAAGAGGCGGAAGCGGACGTGGCCTATTACCAGGCGCTGGCTGCGGAGAAACGCCGTGAGGCGGGCCGCCGTAATCAGCTTGGCGTTCAGGCAATGTCCCGTGAAGAGATTGACCAGTCCAACAACGTGCTGCAAACCGTGCTGCACCAGCTGGCGAAAGCAGAAGCAACGCGCGATCTGGCGAAGCTCGATCTGGAGCGTACCGTGATCCGCGCGCCGTCTGATGGCTGGGTGACCAACCTTAACGTCTATGCCGGGGAATTCATTACCCGTGGCTCAACCGCCGTGGCGCTGGTGAAACAGAACTCTTTCTATGTACTCGCCTATATGGAAGAGACCAAGCTGGAAGGCGTACGTCCCGGCTATCGGGCAGAAATCACGCCGCTGGGCAGCAACCGCGTCTTTAAAGGTACCGTCGACAGCGTCGCCGCAGGGGTCACCAACTCCAGCAGTTCGCGTGATGCAAAAGGGATGGCAACGGTGGATTCCAACCTCGAGTGGGTGCGTCTGGCCCAGCGCGTGCCGGTCCGTATCCACCTGGATGAACAGCAGGGCAATCTGTGGCCTGCGGGTACCACGGCGACGGTGGTGATTACCGGTGAGAAAGATCGGGATGCCAGCCAGGACTCGTTCTTCCGTAAAATCGCCCACCGTCTGCGCGAGTTTGGTTAATCGCTATGGGCATCTTTTCCATCGCCAGCCAGCACATTCGCTTCGCCGTGAAGCTGGCGTGTGCCATTGTGTTGGCGCTGTTTGTTGGCTTCCACTTCCAGCTTGAAACCCCGCGCTGGGCAGTGCTGACGGCCGCGATTGTCGCGGCGGGTCCCGCCTTTGCCGCGGGTGGGGAACCCTATTCAGGCGCGATCCGCTATCGCGGAATGCTGCGTATCATCGGGACGTTCATCGGCTGTATCGCGGCGCTCACCATTATTATCCTGATGATCCGCACGCCGCTGCTGATGCTGATGGTGTGCTGTATCTGGGCGGGCTTCTGCACCTGGATCTCATCCCTGGTGAAAGTGGAGAACTCCTATGCCTGGGGTCTGGCGGGCTATACCGCGCTGATTATTATCATCACCATCCAGTCCGAGCCGCTGCTGGCTCCGCAGTTTGCGGTGGAGCGATGCAGTGAGATTGTCATTGGTATCGTGAGTGCAATTGTCGCGGACCTGCTGTTCTCCCCGCGCTCCATCAAGCAGGAAGTCGACCGTGAGCTTGATGCGCTGATTGTCGCCCAGTACCAGCTGATGCAGCTCTGCATTAAGCACGGCGATAGCGAAGAGGTGGATAAAGCCTGGAGCGGGCTGGTTCGCCGCACGCAGGCGCTGGAAGGGATGCGCAGCAATCTCAATATGGAGTCGTCACGCTGGGCTCGCGCTAACCGTCGTCTGAAAGCCCTTAATACGGTCTCGTTAACGCTGATTACCCAGGCATGTGAAACCTACCTGATTCAGAACACGCGCCCGGAAGTGGTCACCGATACGTTCCGCGAACTGTTCGCTGAGCCAGTGGAAACGGTGCAGGACGTGCACAAGCAGCTTAAGCGTATGCGCAGGGTTATTGCCTGGACAGGGGAACGTGACACGCCGGTAACGATCTACACCTGGGTCGGCGCCGCGACGCGCTACCTGCTGCTGAAACGCGGCGTGATCGGGAATACCAAAATCAGCGCGGCGGAAGAAGAGGTACTGCAGGGCGAAGTGGTGATCAAGCCGGAATCCGCCGAGCGCCATCACGCGATGGTCAACTTCTGGCGTACGACGCTTGCCTGTATGCTCGGCACGCTGTTCTGGCTGTGGACGGGCTGGACGTCCGGCAGCGGCGCGATGGTGATGATTGCCGTCGTGACCGCACTGGCGATGCGTCTGCCTAACCCGCGTATGGTCGCCATCGATTTCCTGTACGGCACCCTTGCCGCCCTGCCGATCGGCGCGCTCTATTTTCTGGTCATCATCCCGTCGACGCAGCAGAGCATGCTGCTGCTCTGTATTAGCCTGGCGGTGATGGCGTTCTTTATCGGTATAGAAGTGCAAAAGCGGCGTCTGGGATCGCTGGGGGCGTTGGCGAGTACGATTAACATCATCGTGCTGGATAACCCGATGACCTTCCATTTCAGCCAGTTCCTCGACAGCGCGTTAGGTCAGCTGGTGGGCTGTTTCCTGGCGATGATGGTGATTCTGCTGGTCCGCGATAATTCGCAGGCAAGAACGGGCCGCGTGCTGTTGAACCAGTTTGTGTCGGCCGCCGTGTCGTCGATGACAACCAACACCGCGCGCCGTAAAGAGAACCACCTGCCCGCGCTCTACCAGCAGCTGTTTTTACTGCTGAACAAGTTCCCGGGCGACATTGCGAAGTTCCGCCTGGCGCTGACCATGATCATTGCACACCAGCGTCTGCGCAATGCGCCGGTGCCGATCAACGACGATCTGTCGGCCTGGCACCGCCAGCTGCGTCGTACCGCGGACCACGTGCTTTCCGCCAGCAGTGATGACAAACGACGTCGCTACTTTACGCAGCTGCTTGCAGAGCTTGATATTTACCAGGAGAAGCTTAAAACCTGGGAAGCGCCGCCTCAGGTGACCGAGCCGGTAGGACGGCTGGTGTTGATGCTGCATCGCTACCAGAATGCCCTCACGGATAGCTGACTGAAGTAAAAAAACCGACGCCAAAAGCGTCGGTTTTTTTGTGGCTATACTTATTCCAGCACGTTCTTACATTTCAGGAAGGGAGGACACATGACGACCCAGGCGCTTCAGGATCACATCCTTTTTCAGACCGGTTATCTGGTCAACGGGATCTGGAAAACGCTGGACACGACCTTCGATGTGCTTAACCCCGCTACCGGGGAAGTCATCGCGAAAGTCGCGAAAGCGGGTAAAGCACAAACCGAAGAGGCTATCGCAGCGGCCACCAAAGCCTTCCCGGCCTGGCGTGCCAAAACCGCGAAAGAGCGCTCGGCGATTCTTTATCGCTGGTACGAACTGATTATTGAGAATAAAAGCTGGCTCGGGCAGTTAATGACCACCGAGCAGGGCAAGCCGCTGAAAGAAGCGGAAGGTGAGGTGGAGTACGCTGCCAGCTTTATCCAGTGGTTTGCCGAAGAGGCCAAGCGCGCCAACGGTGAAATTATTCCGCCGATCAAACCCGGCTCGCGCATTCTGGCGACCCGCGAACCCATAGGCGTGGTGGCGGCGATAACGCCGTGGAACTTCCCAATGGCCATGCTCACCCGCAAATTAGGCCCGGCGCTGGCTGCGGGGTGCACCGGAGTGATCAAACCGGCCAATAACACGCCGCTCAGTGCCTTTGCGCTGCTCACCCTGGCAAAACAGGCCGGCGTACCCGACGGCGTGCTCAACGCCGTGGCCGGGAATACCCATGAAATCAGCGATGCGATTATGGCAAGCCGAGACGTGCGTAAAATCTCCTTTACCGGCTCGACCTCCGTCGGCAAAACGCTGGTGCGTAATGCTGCCGAAACCATGAAAAAAGTCTCGATGGAGCTGGGGGGAAATGCCCCGTATATCGTTTTTGAGGATGCAGATATCGACGCGGCGGTGAAGGGGGCGATTGCCAACAAGTTCCGCAATGCCGGGCAGGTCTGCGTCAGCGTGAACCGTTTTTATATTCAGGAAACCGTCTACGACAAGTTTGTGAATAAACTTGCCGATGCCGTGAAGGCGCTCAAGGTGGGGAATGGCCTTGACGAGGGCGTCGTTGTCGGACCGCTGATTGAATCTGCTGCGGTCGACAAGGTGCGTGAGCATGTCGACGATGCCGTCTCCCGGGGGGCAACCGTACTGGCAGGGGGTAAGCCCCATCCGCTTGGCGGGAATTTCTGGATGCCAACCGTGCTGGGCGACTGCCATGAAGGCATGAAGCTGGCAGAGGAAGAGACGTTTGGCCCGGTTGCGGCGTGTTTCCGTTTCACCTCGGAAGATGAAGTGATCCAGCGTGCCAACAATACGCCCTACGGGCTGGCGGCTTACTTCTATACCCAGAATCTCTCACGTGTTTTCCGCGTTTCGCAGGCGATCGAGAGCGGGATGATTGGTATTAACGAGTGTGCCGTCTCCACGGAGCTGGGGCCCTTTGGCGGCGTAAAAGAGTCAGGCCTGGGTCGTGAGGGCTCCGTGCTGGGCCTGGAAGAGTATCTGGAAGTGAAAACCCTTCACATTGGGGGATTATAATAGACAGGGCGGCATCTGCCGCTCGCCTGGACTGGGTGGCTGGCAATGAAAACCTATACCTTTGATTTTGACGAGATCGACAGTCAGGAAGACTTCTACCGTGAATTTATCCGGGTGTTTGATCTTGAACGGGAAAGCGTGACAAATCTGGATACGCTGTGGGACGTGGTGACCGGTAGCCTGCTGCCGCTACCGCTGGAAATTGAGTTCATCCATTTGCCCGATAAGCTGCGCAGACGTTTTGGCGCACTGATATTACTGTTCGATGAAGCGGAAGAAGAGCTGGAAGGGCAGCTGCGTTTTAACGTGCGGCACTGAATGAAAAAAGCCCCTGACCATCAGGCCAGGGGCAAGTCGTATGATGAGATACGACGAGGGTTTATTTATACAGTTCTGCAGTTGCATGCCAGTGGTCACCCTGATTCAGTTCGGTGACGCGATAGCTGCTGGCACCTGCTTTTTCAGCTTTGGCAGCCAGTTCGTGACGGATATCCATCGGAGAGCCGGTAACAGACGTCACGGAGATGCTGCCCATAGGCTGCAGATTTTGTGCCTGGTCGGCATTCACCTGCTGTACGGCTGCGCTTGCGCCGAAAGAGAGAACAGATGCCAGACCGAGGGTTGCGATGATCAATTTGGTTTTCATAGTCTTTACTCCTGAATAGGGTTTTTGCTCAACGGCGAGAAGGGTTGAACCGCTATTTTTATGCCTGGTGCCGTTGAGTGGAGATTTACGTGTTCAGTTATTACTAAAACTTATTTGTACAGCTCAGCGGTGGCGTGCCAGTGTGCACCAGAGCGCGCTTCGATGATGCGATAGGATGACGCACCCTTTTCTTCCGCTTTTTTGTTCAGCATCTCATGCATGTCCATTGGCGATGTGCCGACCGCGCCGACAGAAACCGTACCGATGGCCTGGCGGGATTGCGCCTGGTCAGCATTGATAGCGTCAGCCGCGAAGGCACCGAATGACAGGACAGACAGGACGCTCAGCGCCGCTACAGTTGATTTGATTTTCATGATTCTTACCTCGTCGAATTTTTTAGTGGGGTCTTGTTTCGTGACCCTCATCACAAAATCAAGTATACACTAATAACGGAAAAAATTAATACCAGACTAATGGTTTCTATTGTTATTACGTGTTAACCAGTCTTTTTTTTATAACCAAATTGCATAATATTGGGTGTTTTTTGCACATTTTAGTTGGTTATATCTAATGAAATCATATGGATATCAGCTTTTGATTTTTTGTGCGATTTTTTGATTTAGCATTCACCAGGTGAATGTTAATGGGTGGTAAAAAGCACTATTTGTCAAAGGCAGAGGCAGTGAAAAAGAGGGGGAAACGGTGTGGAGGCAGAACGATCCCCGCAGCGGCGCCACGGGGAAAGGGGATTAGAGTTCCTGTTCGAACAGAACCAGAATCGCTTCGTGGAGATCTTTAACGGAGAAACCGCTGGCTGGCGTGGTAAAGATGGTGTCATCACCGGCGATAGTCCCGAGGATACCTTCCGTTTTACCCAATGAGTCCAGCATGCGGGCAATCAGCTGTGCGGCACCTGGGCTTGTGTGGATCACCACAACGGCATCGTTGTAGTCGATATCCAGAACCAGATTCTTGAGCGGGCTGGAGGTGGTCGGCACGCCAAGTTCAGCCGGCAGGCAATAGACCATCTCCATCTTGGCGTTACGGGTACGTACCGCGCCAAATTTCGTTAACATGCGGGAGACCTTCGACTGATTGATGTTGTCGAAGCCCTGTTCCTGCAGCGCCTGAACAATTTCTCCCTGAGAACTGAATTTCTCTTCTTTAAGTAGCGCTTTAAACGCCTTTACTAATTCTTCTTGCTTAGACGAGCTTCGCATAAGTCACCCGGAATATGACGATAGAAACAACATTATTATGCATGTGGATGAATTTTTATGCAAATTATCTACTCAGCGCCAGGCTGAAATAATGTTATGAAAGGGGGTGATTTTATCAGAATTCGTTATCAGAAAACATGCCTGGGTCACGCCGCGCAAATAAGCTTAAAAGTAAATTAAATGTTATCAAAATGATGTTGTTTTGGTGGCGGGGCAGGGTGTATTGTAACCACCTCTTAATTCGTTGCCGTCTGTCGTCAGATAGCCTTCTGAAGAGAGATAAAGTCGCGCGACCTCAAATTCTTTAGCTACGAAAATTGTAATTAAACACTTGCTGAATTATGGTCGCCGCAACGGATTTACAGATACTTAAGTTAACCATAATAAGGAGTTTAGGATGAAAGTCGCAGTCCTCGGCGCTGCTGGTGGTATCGGCCAGGCGCTTGCCCTACTACTGAAAACCCAACTGCCTTCAGGCTCAGAACTCTCCCTGTACGATATTGCTCCGGTAACCCCAGGCGTGGCGGTTGACCTGAGCCACATCCCTACCGCTGTAAAAATCAAAGGCTTCTCCGGTGAAGATGCGCGTCCTGCTCTGCAGGGTGCCGACGTGGTGCTGATTTCTGCAGGCGTGGCGCGTAAGCCAGGCATGGATCGTTCAGACCTGTTCAACGTCAACGCGGGCATCGTGAAAAACCTGGTGCAGCAGATTGCTGAAGTGTGCCCGAAAGCGTGCATCGGTATCATCACTAACCCGGTGAACACCACCGTTGCTATCGCGGCAGAAGTGCTGAAGAAAGCAGGTGTTTACGACAAAAACAAACTGTTCGGCGTAACCACGCTGGATATTATTCGCTCCAACACCTTTGTTGCTGAGCTGAAGGGCAAACAGCCAACAGAAGTGGAAGTGCCGGTCATCGGCGGTCACTCTGGCGTTACCATCCTGCCTCTGCTGTCGCAGATCCCAGGCGTGAGCTTCACCGAGCAGGAAGTGGCTGACCTGACTAAACGCATCCAGAACGCGGGCACCGAAGTGGTGGAAGCGAAGGCGGGTGGCGGTTCTGCAACCCTGTCTATGGGCCAGGCGGCTGCACGTTTCGGTCTGTCGCTGGTTCGCGCTCTGCAGGGCGAGAAAGGCGTTGTTGAATGCGCTTACGTTGAAGGCGATAGCGAACACGCTCGCTTCTTCTCTCAGCCGCTGCTGCTGGGCAAAAATGGTATCGAAGAGCGTAAATCCATTGGTACGCTGAGCGCGTTTGAACAACACGCGATGGAAGGCATGCTGGATACGCTGAAGAAAGATATCACCCTTGGTGAAGAGTTCGTTAACAAGTAATACGAACCGTCTCCCGGCAAAAAAACGGAGCTTATCGCTCCGTTTTTTTATGCCTGTCAGTTCGTTGCCGGGTATTCCTGAATGGTGACCTGCAGCGTCAGTTTCTTATCGTTGCGCATGACTTCAACAGGGATGATAGAGCCCGGGCGAATTTCTGCCACCTGATCCATCGTCTCCAGCGCAGAAACCGCCGGCGTGCCGTTGACCGACACAATGACGTCATTGACCTGAATCCCCGCGTTGGCCGCCGGACCCCCTGGCGCCACCTCGTTCACCACGATGCCCTGGATCTGATCGATCCCGCCACCCTGGGTATGCATCGGCGCAATTTCACGGCCACCGATACCGATATAGCCGCGGATCACGCGTCCGTCGCGGATCAGCTTATCCATAATTTTGGTCGCCAGCTGGAACGGAATGGCAAAGCCGATCCCTTCCGGCGTCTCGCCGTCGTTACTCTTATCGAACGAGAGGGTGTTGATGCCCATCAGTTCGCCCAGCGAGTTGACCAGCGCACCGCCGGAGTTACCGTGGTTGATGGAGGCATCGGTTTGCAGGAAGTTCTGCCGTCCGGATGGGTTGAGGCCAATACGCCCGGTCGCGCTGATAATCCCCTGGGTGATGGTCTGGCCCAGGTTGTAAGGGTTACCAATCGCCAGGACGACGTCGCCAATATGCGGGGTACGTTTACGGTTGATCGGGATGACCGGCAAACCGCCCGTGGCGTTAATCTTCAGGACGGCGAGGTCAGTCAGGCTGTCAGAGCCAACGAGTAATGCCTCAAACACGCGGCCATCCTGCAGGGCGACGATGATCTGGTCGGCATCGTTTATCACGTGCTTGTTGGTAATAATGTAGCCGCGCTCGTCCATGATTACCCCGGAGCCGAGAGTGCGGATCTCCAGCTGGTTATGGGCTGAGGTATTCAGGCCACGGTTATAGACGTTAACTACGGCAGGTGCGGCACGGCGAACGGCCTGGTTATAGGTAGCCGGCGTTTCATCCGTGCTATCGAACTGAGGGGCCGACAGTTTATTGAACTGACGTAAAGACGGCAGCGCCAGCAGCAGCAGGCCAGCGACAATCAAACCGATGACAATAGAACGTAAGAGCTTTAAAAGCATGATGCGCGTGTCGTTAAAAAAGGAACGATTTGCAGCATAACATGAGTTATCCGGACATCACACGCAGCGGTGATGTCCGGGTCGCAAATGCTTAGCGCAACAGAATATAGATAGACTCATTGCCGCGCATGACCTGCAGGGCAATAACCGCCGGTTTACTCTCCATCACCTTGCGCAGTTCGGCAATGGACTGCACGCGATTGCGGTTTACCCCAATGATCACATCTTCCTGATGCAATCCGGCCTGTGCGGCAGGGCTGCTCTTCTCAACGGTGTCGATGCGAATGCCTTTCGTACCGTCTTTCAGCTGTCCATCGCTCAGCGTCGCACCCTGCAGCGCCGGGGCGATCAGCTCCGCACTGGCAGAGGAGGAGGTGCTCTTATCCAGCGTCACTTCAACGTCCAGCGGCTTACCGTCACGGATCAGACCCAGCTTCACTTTGGCGCCGGGTTCGGTGGTCGCTATCCGCGAGCGCAGCTCGGCAAAGCTGCTCAGCGGCTTGTCGTTGAGGCTGACGATCACATCGCCCGATTTGATACCTGCTTTTGCCGAGCCGGAGTTAGGCAGCACTTCACTGACAAACGCCCCGCGCTGTACGTTGATGTTGAATGCTTTGGCGATATCGGCGCTCATCTCCATACCTTTAATACCCAGCAGCCCGCGTTTGATTTCGCCGAACTGAATGAGCTGCTGCGCCAGGGTTTTGGCCATATTGCTGGGAATCGCAAAACCGATCCCGATGCTTCCGCCACCCGGGGCCAGAATGGCTGTGTTGATCCCAATCAGCTCACCGTTAAGGTTAAGCAATGCCCCGCCGGAGTTCCCACGGTTGATTGAGGCATCGGTCTGGATAAAGTTTTCCAGCCCTTCCAGATTGAGGCCGCTGCGTCCCAGCGCGGAGACGATCCCGGATGTGGCGGTTTGCCCTAAGCCAAAGGGGTTGCCCACGGCGACGGCAAAATCACCGACGCGCAGTTTGTCGGAGTCCGCGATGGCAATCTGGGTCAGGTTACTCGGGTTTTGTACCTGCAACAGCGCAATGTCGCTCTGGTCATCACCGCCAATCAGTTTGGCATCAAATTCGCGGCCATCGTTTAGCTGGACGCTGATTTTATCGGCCTGGCTGATGACATGATTGTTAGTCAGAATGTAGCCTTTTGCCGCATCAATAATGACGCCGGAACCCAGGCCTTCAAAAGGCTGGGCCTGCTGGTCGGGAGACTCATCGCCAAAATATTTTTTCAGTTCTTCAGGGACGCGTTGGCTTTGTACCGCCGTGCCCTCAACCTGAACGCTGACCACCGCAGGCAACACTTTTTCCAGCATGGGTGCGAGGCTTGGAATGGCCGCCTGGCCAGGCACCTGGGAGGGAAGGGCGGCAAATACAGGGACGGACGCCGAGAGAGATAACCCGACACTTAACGCGATAGCGCTCAACAGCTGGTTTTTTTTCTTCATCGATGTTGACTCTCGTAACCTGGAATAAAGGAAAAACGGCCCCAAAAACACGTTGATGTTATTGAATTTTAAACCGCTGAACAATGAGGTGTTTAACTAAATGATAGCTGGGGTCAGGAAGAAAGGACGGGCGCAATCGCTGCGCCCGTAAAATAAATTCAGGTTGTGCGATTAATCGCGTTTTACACCGCCGCGCAGCAGGCCGGACGCGCCGTCTGAATAGTCGCGAGGCATCTGAACAGGCGCCTGGTCGTTACCGGCTTCAGAGTCTGCCAGACGGTTGCGGAACGGATTGGTTTCCGCCGTCATTTCCGGCAGCAGGCTGCTGGAGCTTTTTGCCATATGCTGATACAGCTGACGATAGTCGGTCGCCATGTTGTCCAGCAGCTCGGCGCTACGGGCAAAATGGCTGACCAGCTCTTCACGATACTCTTCCAGCTCGGCTTTGTTCTTTTCCAGTTCGTACTGCAGTGACTGCTGCTGACGCAATTTGCGATTACCGAAACGCATGGCCACAGCACCGATGACGATGCCGACGACTAAACCGATTAGCGCATATTCCCAGGTCATGAACTTCTCCCGTTGTCTTGTTGTTCCGTAGGGTGTTGGCTCGGCTCCTGCCTGTGCCTGATAATGCCACTATAACCGCTATTTCCGTAGAAGTGGAATCCTGACGTATCATCGCGTAGTGTAGAACGGCCTTTTTTTCATCAGTCACGTCTGCTGGTGAGCGTTAATTGAAGGAATAACAATAAGATTATGCAAAACCTGTCCCCTGCATCGCGATATCAACTGGCCCTAAACGAGGGCACTCATCAGCCGGATGACGTACAGCGTGAGGCGGTAAGTCGTCTGGAGATGATTTATCAGGAACTCACGGCCAAACCCGCTGAAACCGAACAGAATGGCGGGCTAAAGGCGGCATTTGGACGGTTGCTCGGAAAAAAAACGCCACAGGCCCACGCGCCGGTGCGCGGTCTTTATATGTGGGGCGGGGTCGGTCGCGGAAAAACCTGGCTGATGGACATGTTCTACCAGAGCCTGCCGGGGGCGCGTAAACAGCGTCTGCACTTCCACCGCTTTATGCTGCGTGTGCATGAAGAGCTGACTGCGCTGCAGGGTAAAAGCGATCCGCTGGAGATTGTGGCCGACAGGTTCAAGGCGGAAACGGACGTGCTCTGCTTCGATGAATTTTTTGTGTCTGACATCACCGATGCCATGCTGTTAGGCGGCCTGATGAAAGCGCTTTTTGCCCGCGGGATCACGCTGGTGGCCACGTCGAATATTCCGCCGGATGAGCTTTACCGCAACGGCCTGCAGCGGGCACGCTTCCTGCCTGCCATCGACGCCATTAAGCAGCATTGTGACATTATGAACGTTGATGCCGGTGTCGATTATCGCCTGCGCACCTTAACCCAGGCGCACCTGTGGCTCTCGCCGCTAAATGCAGAGACCACCCGCGAGATGGATAAACTCTGGCTGGCGCTGGCGGGGGCAAAACGCGAGCACGCCCCGGAACTCGAGATTAACCATCGCCCGCTGCCAACGCTCGGCGTTGAAAACCAAACGCTGGCGGTCTCCTTTACGACGCTGTGCGTTGATGCCCGCAGCCAGCACGACTACATTGCGCTTTCACGTCTGTTCCACACCGTGATGGTGCTGGATGTGCCGGTGATGACGCGACTGATGGAGAGCGAGGCGCGGCGCTTCATCGCGATGGTGGACGAGTTTTACGAGCGCCACGTTAAGCTGGTGATTAGCGCCGAGGTTCCTTTATATGAGATCTACCAGGGGGAGCGGCTAAAGTTTGAGTTCCAGCGCTGCCTGTCTCGCCTGCAGGAGATGCAGAGCGAGGAATACCTGAAGCTGGAGCATATGCCATAAACGCTACCCTCTCCCTGTGAAGGGGGACTTGTAGGCCGGGTAAGGCGCAGCCGCCACCCGGCATTTTCCACCGCCTCGAAAAACCCAATTTGAATCACATTTAAGGGTCGATCTTTGACCTCAACTTCTCTATAATCTTGCGACCCCACGTTACGAGAAGGTTTTTTTCCCGAAACTTTCTATGTGTCGGCATGTGCTATTCGAAGGGGTAGGTTTGCCGGACTTTGTCGTGTGAACCTCAACTGACTAAACGTTTGGGTGTTCACCAACGTGTAACTTATTATTTGGGTAAGCTTTTAATGAAAACTTTTACAGCTAAACCAGAAACCGTACAGCGCGACTGGTATGTTGTTGACGCGACCGGTAAAACTCTGGGCCGTCTGGCTACTGAACTGGCTCGTCGCCTGCGCGGTAAGCACAAAGCGGAATACACTCCGCACGTTGATACCGGTGATTACATCATCGTTCTGAACGCTGACAAAGTTGCTGTTACCGGCAACAAGCGTACTGACAAAATGTACTACCACCACACCGGCCACATCGGTGGTATCAAAGAAGCGACCTTTGAAGAGATGATTGCCCGCCGTCCTGAGCGTGTGATTGAAATCGCGGTTAAAGGCATGCTGCCAAAAGGCCCGCTGGGTCGTGCTATGTTCCGTAAACTGAAAGTTTACGCAGGCAACGAGCACAACCACGCGGCACAGCAACCGCAAGTTCTTGACATCTAATCGGGATTATAGGCAATGGCTGAAAATCAATACTACGGCACTGGTCGCCGCAAAAGTTCCGCAGCTCGCGTTTTCATCAAACCGGGCAGTGGTAAAATCGTAATCAACCAGCGTTCTCTGGAACAGTACTTCGGTCGCGAAACTGCCCGCATGGTAGTTCGCCAGCCGCTGGAACTGGTTGATATGGTAGAAAAACTGGATCTGTACATCACCGTTAAAGGTGGTGGTATCTCCGGTCAGGCAGGTGCGATCCGTCACGGTATCACCCGCGCTCTGATGGAGTACGACGAATCCCTGCGTTCTGAACTGCGTAAAGCTGGCTTCGTTACTCGTGACGCGCGTCAGGTTGAACGTAAGAAAGTGGGTCTGCGTAAAGCACGTCGTCGTCCACAGTTCTCCAAACGTTAATCCATTCTGCTTACGCAGAACGATTGGCGAAAAACCCGCTTCGGCGGGTTTTTTTATGGATAATGCGCAGGTTATCCACAATATCCATGCATATATCTTCTCTTTTTCCACATTTCCAGAATCCCCTCACCACAAAGCCATCAAAATCTGGTAAACTATCATCCAATTTTCTGCCCAAATATCGGTGAATACTCGATTTTTGTTCGATTCTTGAACAATGTGTCTTCTCTGGGATGGGCGATACAACATCTGGCTGGCCCCTGTTGGGCTGGTAGCAGTAAAAATTCTGAATATACCTGGAGGTTTTCATGGCTGTCGCTGCCAACAAACGTTCGGTAATGACGCTGTTTTCTGGTCCTACTGACATTTATAGCCATCAGGTTCGTATCGTGCTGGCCGAGAAGGGTGTCAGTTTTGAGATCGAGCATGTGGAAAAGGATAACCCGCCTCAGGATCTGATCGATCTCAACCCGAGCCAAAGCGTACCGACGCTGGTGGATCGCGAGCTGACCCTGTGGGAATCCCGTATCATTATGGAATACCTGGATGAGCGTTTCCCGCATCCGCCGCTGATGCCTGTTTACCCTGTTGCGCGTGGTGAAAGCCGCCTGTACATGCAGCGTATCGAAAAAGACTGGTATTCGCTGATGAACGTGATTACCAGCGGATCCGCTGCCGAAGCCGACGCTGCGCGTAAGCAACTGCGTGAAGAGCTGCTGGCAATCGCCCCGGTGTTTGGTCAGAAGCCGTTCTTCCTGAGTGATGAGTTCAGTCTGGTAGACTGCTACCTGGCACCGCTGCTGTGGCGTCTGCCAACCCTGGGCGTAGAATTCAGCGGTCCTGGCGCGAAAGAGCTGAAAGGCTACATGACTCGCGTATTCGAACGCGACTCTTTCCTGGCATCTTTAACTGAACCGGAACGTGAAATGCGTCTCGGCCGAGGCTAATGACTGTGGAAATGTCACAACTTACCCCACGCCGTCCGTATCTGCTGCGCGCCTTCTATGAATGGCTGCTGGATAACCAGCTCACGCCGCACCTGGTTGTGGATGTGACGTTGCCGGGCGTGCTGGTTCCAATGGAATACGCACGTGACGGACAGATTGTACTGAACATCGCCCCGCGCGCGGTGGGTAACCTGGAGCTGGCAAACGATGAAGTGCGCTTCAACGCGCGTTTCGGCGGCGTACCGCGCCAGGTTTCCGTACCGCTGGCTGCTGTGCTGGCTATCTACGCGCGTGAAAACGGTGCGGGTACCATGTTCGAGCCGGAAGCGGCATATGATGAAGACGTTGCCAGCCTGAATGATGACAACGCGTCTGATGGGCGTGAAAGCGACACGGTGATGTCAATTATCGATGGCGACAAACCCGATCATCAAGATGACAATGACCCTGATGACGATCCGCCTCCGCGCGGTGGTCGTCCAGCGCTACGCGTTGTGAAATAAATCCGCTTGCGCCGTTTGTAAAAAGCCAGTGATATCACTGGCTTTTTTTATTTCTGTATCAATCTACCGTTGTAATATTTTTAAATAAGCATTGTTTGGTAATGACTCCAACTTACTGATAGTGTTTTATGTTCAGATAATGCCCGATGACTTTGTCATGCAGCTCCACCGATTTTGAGAACGACAGTGA